>JAZDME010000011.1:0-6674 GCA_043801255.1 archaeon | reverse complement strand
CATAATCATATGGACAACGCAAAAACCTGCGGGTTTTTGCGAGCCCATTTATTTACGAGGTTATGAAATGGACGACGAAAGGATGCTTATTCTTTTGGGCTTTGCAATAATCATAGTTGTGGCTTTGAACTTGGCGCTTGTTTTCGGGGACATGTTCAAGCTCGGCGGAGGCGTTGGGATGATTTCAGGATTTGCATCCGCAGAGTGCAAGAACACAGTCGGCGGGGTCGACTGCGGCGGCGTGACTTATGCAGTAAAGCCTGAATCTGAAGGCTGCGCTGACGATTTAATACCAATCTGCACAAACGCATGTGAGCTGGCCAGGGCAAAAGCAAACGACGGAAGAATCTGCCCAACTTACTGCACGGAATTCTGCCTTCCGCAGGATGTTGCAGAATCTGTCCTGAATACCAAGCAGACTTACTGATTTTTAACGACGACGAACTACTATGGAAAAGTCCATTGATTGTGAGCAGCAAAAGATATCTTGGCTGGGCATCTGGCTCTGAGAAATTGCTGCGAAGCATGATAATGGGAGATATCCCTAGTAGTCGTTCGTCGTAGTAGTATGTGATGCAAGTTTTAAAAGCCTAATTTCTGCAGTTTCATCATGACAGACAGAAAAGTATTTGGCGTGATGGAAGTCATAAATGAAGCGCCAGATGTAAAGACATTCAGATTCAAGCCCAGGGACTTTAAATTTGATTTCAAGCCAGGGCAGTTTGTTAACCTGCATATGCCCGACGTAGTAAGGGCATATTCAATTTCATCATCGCCTTCAAGTTATTACATTGACCTGACAATCAAGATGATAAAAGGAAAACTCACGTCACAGCTTGAACATCTCAGGGTTGGTGATGAGGTTATAATTTCAGGCCCCTACGGGAACTTTGCTCACGACTCTGATGATATTGTAATGATAGCGTGCGGCATCGGCGTGACTCCGATGATGTCGCATCTGAGGGAAATTGCAGATAAGAAGCTCGGCAAAAAGATAACACTTCTTTACAGTGCAAAAACCGAGAAAGACATGATATTTGAGAAGGAGCTTAATGCAATCCAGAGAGATATTCCTTCAGTCAGCGTAGTTTATACCATTACAAGAGAAGCATCTGCAAAAGCACAAGAGCAGAAAAGAATTGACGCCGAAATGATTAAGAAATATGTTGAAAATCCTGAAACAAAACACTACCTTGTATGCGGTCCTGCGGACGTCTCGGAAACAATTCTTGCAGCGCTGGCAAAGCTCGGTGTACCCACAGATAATATCAAGAAGGAATTCTGGGGCTGATGACTACCGGGGTAATCGCCATGAGCTATGCTTTGCAACATCGTCTTGCTGGTTGCTTCTCCACAATCAATGCACTTTGCCCTGCAATGTCGATGCCAAAGGCAGTCGTCGTCAGTCGTTCAAACCGCCACAAAACCCCGTCAAAGTGTCGAGTTTTGTAACATATCGATTTGTGCGATATCACATATCGCTAAACAAGATATATAAGGGAGCAGTGCGTAAATTATGGTTGAGGTGCAATGAGTGGTATGAAAGCTAAAGAGTTAGCAAAGCCAAACCAAAGCAAGATGTGGGCGCTCGAGGAATGCCCTGCCTGCAACAGCAAGGACATAAGCACGGACTACTACACAGGCGAAGTATTTTGCCTGAAATGCGGATTAGTGATTTACTGATGCGTTGCTGCAACTAGCTTTGGAAGAAAGTTCTGAATTTTTGTAGATAGAAAAATATGGCTTAAAACTATTCTTCCTCAGAGATGCGGTCTTTACTTGCAGGCGCCACACACATTGGTGCCGCAGGTTCTTTAATTTCTTTAATCAAATCTTCTAAATCATGCGGCTTCAATTTAAGTTTCGAAAATAACCTTGCAGTGTTATTTATACCTTCACGATTTATTTTATATTTATCAAAAATAGTGTATAAATCCCTAAGCGTGTTATAAAGACGCTCTTTTTCAGTGTATCGAGCTATTATCTCGATAATGTGAGAATCTTTTTTATCATACGTCTTAACTCTAGCTTTATACTTCTGAGGCAGCAATGCTGCCTCATCAGAGAGTTTTACCCATTCTTTACTAGGAATTTTATGCGCACCTTTTCTTGGGATTCTGATTTCTATAGAATATGACATTGTATTATTTAGGGTATATTCCGCTTTCATGCCGTTCCTGTAAAGTGACTATTTTTAAACGTTTCTACCAAAAGCGCTTATTTTGCTTCAGGATTGCTTTGTTCAGGTTTCTGTTCTTTCTTAGCATTATCTTTAAGATAATCTTCAATTTTGACCTGAAGTTTTTCACCAAACTGCTCGTAATGTGTTTCGAAATCAGTTGCAAGGTCTGGCGACTTATCGTCGAATTTTATCCTGCGATACCATTCAATACTTGCAGGATCATAAGGCCTATGATCCATCTTGATACCTCTTATAAGTATGCGCTTTCTAGCATCATTCACATTTCCCCAGTAAACTTGAAAGTTATTATTTTTACCCATAAAATTTTCGGCTAATTCTAATGCGTGTTCCTTATATTTTTTTTCCAGTTTTTCATCGTAGTCTTTTGTGCCGATGTCACCAAACTGATTGAGATTACTATATCTAAATGCAATCCACCACCCGTACATGTTTTGCTTCATTTCGTCTTTTTT
Source organism: archaeon (assembly GCA_043801255.1). Lineage (GTDB taxonomy): Archaea > Nanobdellota > Nanobdellia > UBA10117 > UBA10117 > JAZDME01. Next base: position 4,019 of record JAZDME010000011.1, on the reverse strand, counting down.
TAACAAAGGTTTTGTGCCTGTCTTTTGACGATCCCGTGCTGCGCCGCTTGCAGAAATGCAAAATACTTTGTAATCAGACAAATCAATTATATCGTTATAACCTTCGATGCTTAGTAGTATTCTGTCACCAGGGATATACTTATTATCAGGATGTTCGTGTTTTTTGAAACCCAAGTTTAACAGGGACATGTTAGAGTACTCTTTATAAGACTCTTCCTCGTCTTTGCGAATTATAGTAAACGCCCTGTTTTTATCCGGGTTTCCATTGACTGCGCCCCAATTTTGAGGATATGCATACCAGCGTTCGCCAACTAGTTGTAGCCGGAGAGCTGTTGACAGTAATTTTGCATTTGGAGAGCTTCTAAGAAGCTCGTTTACAAGAGGTGTTTTGCCTGCATGGTCTTTATCACTCCCAATTATATATATCGCTTTGATGTCCGGTTCAACCACTGCGCACGCATGCAGGAACAGGTTGTTATCCTTTACAGAAGTTGCCCTGATTGTGCGTATAACTAATGAGCCAAGGGTTTTAACGTCCTGCCCCCACATTCTTTTTTCCAGATTTTGCTGTTCATAATCTTCAGGACAGCTCATGTAAATTTGCGGGCCGCTTTTCTCCTTAAACTCTCTGACGTCCAGACATAGAGCATCATCAGCTTCGATTTTAAATCTTGCACACAAATCTTGTGCTTCGATCTCTTCGAACGTGTTCACAGGTTTAACTAATGTTATATGCCCTACAGTTGAGAAATGCAGAGGGTTTTCTTTGATTATTTCATCAAGATCGAATTTGGGGCTGTTTGTGCTGTATCCGAAGCGAATGCCATCTTTCTCCCCGCCTAACGCATAAACCTTATGTATGTAGCCGTTCATTTTACACCAGTTTTATTAGCCCCCAGCTTTTGCCTAAAAGATTTTTAAGATTAACTGCGTCGCTTTTCGGAATTCTTCCGCAATGCCCGCCGGATAAATTCTCATGCAATTCAAAAATTTCAATATCTTCCTTGTCAGTAATTCCTGTTGCATAAGACTTTACAGGAACATCAAACTTTTTTGAGTCAAGGTGATAAAATCTTTTAGCTATAAACGGATTTGAGTTTTCTTTGATATTTATTCTTATCAGCAGCTCCGATTTTTCCTTGGCAAATTTTTCACAGAAATTTATTATGCTTTTGGCAAGTTTTATGTTTTCTGTTATCGGCTTGTTCGATAATATTTTAACTGTTTCGTCCAGCCCACATACAGATATGCTGTACATGCTGTCATCTAAGTGAACATACTGCCCTCTCTTTGGTCTTTTCTTTATTACATCTGCTTTCTTTTTGTGCAGATTTTCCATAATAGCCTCTGCGCTCAGCAGCAATATCTTGTAACAATTGTCCAGCTGTCCCTTCAGCGCCAGGAAGAATTCCTCTTCCGATTTGTTCTTCAGCGCCAGGCGTGGCATGTTTATGCAGACACTCTGGCATTCTCCAACGCGAACACAGCGGTACCAGTATTTCCAGCGCGAATCAAACCTTACAGAATTTGCATAAGTTGCATTCACACCCTGCCATTTGGGATTCATGTTTGCCAAGAAGTAATTCTGCCGCAATTCTATCTTGTCATAGGATTTCCAATCTTCCCAAAACTTAAGCACCGGGAATATGTACATAAATTTATTTTTGTTTATTATGTCCAAAACGATATTAGCCAGCATATTAGCCTCATTTTTGTAATCAGAGTAAGGCACGGTCTGGCTCGTTATTTCAGTTGAATGTATGTCCCTAATCTCCTTTTCTTCGTTCAAAAACGCGTTTTGGGGTATTGCACGGATGTATGTAAAAAATCTTGGAACACCTATATCGAGCCCGATGTAGGTTTTGACGCCAAGAGTTTCAAGTTCTTTAATGAACCCGTCCACAATTTCTGTAACTTCCTTGACGCTCTTGTTTTTTATGAATTGCGCCGCAAAGTAGTTGAAAGAATCTAGGCAGTGTTTTGAGAATACTATGTCCTCGCACGATTTTATTGTAATCAAAACCTGGTTTAAAAATTCTTTCAGGTTTTTTGGAGGCGCATCGAACCCGAGCACAGCAGTGGTGTGAAGGTCGTGTGAAAAATTCAGCAAGTGCGCCCTACCTATACTTTCAATATGCAGGTCACCGTCAACCATAGACTTGATTATGTCAAACTCCTTGCGCGAACGCAGGGCATTTGAAAACGTGCCCTCCCCAAACAGACCTTTCGTGCCAAATGAAGCCATGGCAGCGTCAATCTTTTCCTTTTTCTCCCTTAGAAAATCAAAAAATTCTGATTCCAGCTCTATCAGGCTGACTTCATCATACATTCTTTCCCTAATGTAATTCACGCCGTCCTTAATCAGGTTCATCGGAATTCCGGCGCGAATGTACCTGTCAATAAAGTCCTTGGAATTGAAATCTGCGCTTTTGCTTCTCGCATCCAATATTTTAACATTTTTTCCGGCTTTCTCGGTTTCCTGCACTTTTAGATTCATAAGGCTTTCAGGAGATATCACTATTTCGAAATTGCTTATTGTGAAAATCCTTTTCAGCCGGTTTTCTGAAATTTGTTTGGATGTTACGAGATCTGCGTTTTCAAGCTGTTCAAGATATTTGTGAGTCGTTGAAAAATTCATATTAAGCTCGCGCGCGACGTCAGTAATTGACTTTGAACCTTCGGTTAGCAGCGCGAGAATTTTGAGCTTTAAATCGTTATCTAATACAGAAACCTTCTTCGCAACATCCGCAAGCATATCATATTTCGACATCGTCAGCTCTTTCTATCCAAAGTTGTCTCACGACGTATCATGAAAGGTAAGTCTTTTAAACATTTCCGATGCATGATATCACAAATTCGCATAGCGAATTTGTGGTTTGAAAAAAGCCTGCTTTTTTCAATATCACGATTCTGACAACCGGAGATTTGCCCCATTTGTGCTCGGATAAGACTAGGGCAATCTCCATGAATCATGCTTTGCGGTAGCGTTGATGCTTGTTTTGCCTGCCAAAGAGAGCAGTTTGCTTTCCCCCAATCCATATCCTCCCAAGCCGAAATCTTATTTCGGCTGGCACAGCCGAACTCTGTTCGGCTAGTGTTTCCCCCGTAGTCGTCCGTCGTCATAGCACATATTTCACTATGAAAAACCTATGTTTTTCGTTACACAAAATAATTTATACTTCAAAGCTGAGAAAAAATCATGGAGACGTCTGGGATTAAGGTTAAGGAGATAATGACCGGGGAAGTTGTTATAGTGCGCCCGGATATGACTATAACAGAAGTTGCCAGGCTGATGAATTCTTTCAGAATCGGCGGGCTGCCGGTTATTGAGCACGGAAAGCTGATAGGCATGCTTACAGAGAGGGATATCATGTCCCGAGTCGTAGCTACAAATCAAAAAGCCTCGGAAATGACCGTTAGCCAGGTAATGACGTCACCGCCAAAGGTTGTCGGCAATCTCGATGAGGATATTAAATCGATTGCCGGAAAAATTTCAAGATATGATGTGACAAGAATTCCAATTGTTGACAAGGAGAACCGCCTGGTTGGAATTGTTACGAACAAGGACGTCTTGAGAAATTCGCACGAACTGCTTGATGTTCTCATGGAGCAGGCCCGCGTGAAAGGCCAGCTGACAGATGATGAAAGCCACACAGCATTCGGAAAGTGCGAGCTGTGCGGGCAGAGCGCACATCTGCAGTTCATTAACAGCAGCTTTGTATGCGATGCCTGTACAAAAACAGCAAAGAAAAAGCACAAGATTTTCGGAAAGCTGTTTATGTTCTGATAACTAACGACGATTTCTAAGGCACATGGTTAAGCTTTGCCGCATCGCTTGCGCTTTGATGCAGGTTCCGAAGCCCAAGCCGAAATCTCATTTCGGCTGGTGAAAAATCCGGCGGATTTTTCAGCTCCAAAATTCGAGGAATTTTGGATGGGCAAAGCAATAAGAGATTGGCTCGTGCCTCGATCAAGGGCGACACATGCCGAACGAAGTTCGGCTGGGCGAGCCGAAATCA
>JAZDME010000062.1:0-12403 GCA_043801255.1 archaeon | reverse complement strand
CTCGCGCAAAAATTTTTGGAGTCCGGGCGCTTTCGCGGGCAGTGTTGGCTACAACACTATTGAAACTGTTGATGCCTATGTTGGGATTCAAGCAAAATCAATGGGAAGCCTCGGGCTTTAGCCCGAGGAGGGCGTCACATTTCAGACTATTTCCATACATCGCCATGGGCAGCTGACGCTTTAATGAGCGGCGCTAAACCCAGGAATTACAAAGTTCTGACTAATAACTCGCTGCAGGCATGTGAGATGGGCAAAGAGCTTGACATCAGCAGGCGCACTGCAGAGCTTCGCAGATGCGCACTGCTGAAATTCGGATATGCCAAGCATAAGCCGTTAGTGCCGCATGAAGATAATTGCAAGTTAATACTGGATGCATTGTCAAAGCCAATGAATTATGCGCAGCTGCAAAGGCGCACGGGGCTTGAGAATGACGTGCTTCATATTGATGTCAATCTGCTTAAAAAAAAGGGCGAGATTTATGAATTCCGGCTTTGCGCAAGAATGCGGGGCAAGTCCGCATACAGCAGCTTTGACCTATTCGGAAACATGGCAAACAAGCACTATTTTTACAAGCCCGGGCAGGAAAAAGCAGTTGCAAATCTCATAACAAAAAACCTCTGCCTTGAAGAGCTTGTGCAGTCAAAAGGCATGAGAACATCACTGACCCAGCGGCTGAGAGACTGCCTTCCAGACAGTATTTTCGCGAGAATTCATGAGAAATATAACGTAAAGAACCTTTACGCAGTCCTGGAGAGATAATGGAAAGCGCTTTGGAAACAATGATAGATGCACAGAACATATCTCATGTCAAAGATCTTCCGGTCGAAGTCCTGAATAACAGGCGCGGAATAGACCACAAGTATTCCAGCATAATAATTAAAAATGCCCTTAAAGAAAAGCCCATGACTTTCAAAGAACTTGAAGAAAATACAGGGGTTACGCACACAGCTGTTACGGTAGTTACGCGCGACCTTATGTCCAAAGACGAAGTGCGCAGGTTCAAGCTCTGCGGAAACAGCGGCAACGGTGTTTACAACTGCCAGCGTCTTTTCGGCAAGACGCTGACAGCGCAAACCTATCATTACAGGACAGGGGAGGACGAAACAGTTGCTGAACTGATTATAAAGCATCTGCCGCTGGATGAGGCAGCACATTCGAGAGGAATGCAAAGAGCAGTATCATTGCGGCTGAAGCACTGCCTCCAGCCCGAACTTTACGAGTCAGTCCATTTCTACTGCAGTAAGGCATACAAAGAAAAGCGCTAAAGCGCAGATTTTTACGACTACGAGGGCAAAGCTCATAGATTAGGAGGGCATACCCAAGCCGAACTTGTTCTGCTAGTGACTATCTTGCTTGAGAAGAAACCTTAACACAATCAATGAAGATATCCTTCGTCGTCAGTAGTCACCTTTTAAAGCATATTTTTCAGGATTTTGGCATGGAAAAAAAGCCATCGCCCGAAATACCATCGCTCGAGGAGTTGAGGCATATGTCACATGAGCAGCTCTGCAGTGTTTTCAAGGATACGCACAAATTCAATATATGCGACCTGGAGGAGGCAATGGTGCCTGGGAATTTTGACATACTTTGTGACAATTCAAAAACTGCTTCTGAAATGGCTTCAGAAACTAAAAAGAGCGAACGCGATATAGGCAAGTTAAGGTATATTTTGATTTATTTAAAATATACCAAAAGCAAGGTCGTAAACATACCTTATGGCGAACATTATGAAAAAATCCTGAATGCGGTAGAATCAGAGCCAAAAAATTATACAGACATTGAGAATATCACTGGAATTGAACGCAGGCTGCTGTTTACGGAAGTTAATGACCTTAAGGCAGCAGGCAAGCTGCGCTCATTCAGATTGTTTTCGAATCCAAGGAGAAGCCACACTTACAAAAGTTTTGACCTGTTCGGAGACATAGTAGATAAGATATATTTTTACGTGCCCAAGAAGGAACACGATGTGGCTTATTTTATTCTGGAGCATACGCCTGTTGAAAAGTTTGTCGGCAATCATGGAATGTACCTTTCCGCATTATCTTACTTAAGCGGCTGCCTGCCCAATGGCATTTTTGGGCGCGTTCAGGCATTATACAAAGACGCTCACAGGATTCTTAACGAAGTTGGCAAGCAAAACCAGTCGCAATAATGCTGCATCAAACGACTAACGACTACTGGCTAGGGAAAGGGATTTGTATCTGAGTGAGCAGAACTATCTTAGCTTGAGAGAGAAACACGGATACAACAATAAGAGATTTCCCTCGTCGTCAGAGTGCAGACCGCTTATCCGTAGCCGAAGGCGAGGAGCAGCTGGCTGCATAATTACAAAGAAGCCAGCTTCTCCTTTGCAATCATTCCTATGGTCTGCATCTGCTCGAAAGATTTATAAGTAAGACTAGGCTTACTTTTCCATGGCACACATAAAGACAGTTGCAGTCAGTTCAAAAGGCCAGATAGTTATACCTGAAGAAATGCGCAAGAATCTGGCAATTAGAGAAGGAACAAAATTAGTTCTGATAGAAAGGGAAGGAAAAATAGTTGTTGAAAAAGAAGAAAGGCTGCTCGCCAAAATGGAAAAAATCTTGTCAGAAGAAGAAAAAGAACAGCTCGGCTGGATGCTTTTGGCAGAGAAGTCCCTTGCCAAAATCTGGGACAACCCCAAGGACGAAGCTGTCTGGGGAAAATACTTATGACATTACAGCGCGAGATAGTATTGGTACCTTTCCCATTTTCAGACCAGACAGGCAACAAAGTAAGGCCTGCGCTCGTTTTAAGCAAGGATTCTTTTAATTCCAAATCAAAGGATACCATTATTTGTGGTATTACTTCCAATCTGTCAAAGGATTTTTATTCGGTTTTAATCAGCCCAAAAGACTTGGAAGAAGGGCGCATAGAGACATCAATAGCTAAGGTTGAAAACCTGGCAAAAATAGAACAAAGACTTGTTATAAAGAAAATCGGAAAACTCAACACCGCAAAGTTTGAGCAAATACTGGACATTTTAACCCGCTTATTTAAAGATTGATATACGACAAAGAGATTAAAAACCTGTTCAAAAAGTTTATTTGACTCTTCTGACTTTGCCGTCTTTGATGTCCTTTATGCTTTCAGCAAGCTGTGTGACAAACTCGACATCTATTTCAGCTTTTTTCTTCAGGTCCATATATTCTTCTTCAGGTATTGTTACTGTTTTAACCATACTTTGTTTATAGCAACTGCCTAATAAAAACATCGTGGTTACAGTGCGCTCAGCTTATGAAAAAATGCGCAGCATTTTTCCATTCCAAAAACCCGCGGTTTTTGTTATCCGTAGCCGAAGGCGAGGAGCAGCTGGCTGCATAATTACAAAGAAGCCAGCTTCTCCTTTGCAATCATTCCTATGGTCTGCATCTGCTCAAAGAATGCAGGCGTTATTACCATGCAGTTCAGCTTTGTGCCAGTAGTTTCTGTAACGCTGCTGATGATGGCATCAGCATCTGCCTGCTTAACCATATCAGAAATAACAAATATCTTCTTGTCCTTGTCTCTAGTCATATACGCCTGGAATGCTGCTGCAAAGCGGCCCTTGAGCTGCTGCTTGAACATATCTGCAGGGTCAGGGGTTGCTCCCATGACCAGCGAGTACACTTCCCGATATATGTCCGTGTCACGTAGTAGTTTATACCAAGTAAACTTGTCCTGCTGCTCCTTTGTTACCAGCCCGAGACTCATGAGCTTCTGCACTATGCGAAACGTTGTAGCTAAAGATACACCGGTTTCACGCGAAAGATCCCTCAGGTAAAAGATGTCTTTTTTCAAGAGTAGTTTCTTCAGGATTTCAATTGTCTTTTTATCAAATAGACTTGCTAATAGTTGTGAACGAGCACCCTCCATGTCATCTCCAAGTATTCCGTTGTAAAATCGCGACTTCTATTTAAGTGTTTCTTTTTCCGAGACGTGTTTCATAGTTAAAAACTGGTTTCTGAAATGGTGTTCCAAAAATAAAATCCTTCGCAAATCAGGGGTGTTTCATGACTCCTGAGCTGGAAAGGCCTGTTCCAGATTTTTCATTCGTATAGTTCATGAAACGCCTGAAACACCAAGTTCCATCGGAAGAGAAGGGGTTAGAATGCACTATTGCAATAAAATGCCTTTCCAGCCAGTTTTTAAGCGTGGAGGGTACCCTCCCAGCCCCAAAACATATAGAAAAACTATATATTTTGCAATAGTGCAACCAGCGTCGTAACAAGTGGAAGCTCCTGCGCTTAAGCTAAACACGATTTCCTTTAAATAGTTATTTGCAATATTACACCGCAGTTAGTAACAAAGAAATCAATCTACACTATTGCAATTAAAGTCCATCAGAAACCCATAGCATAATAAGGTTTTTATCGGGTTAATTTAACTTTTCTGCTAAAATGGTAGAACTTGTCAGAAAGAGATTGCCACAGGAGACAATTGATAAAATTCTCGAGGCGCATGCAAACAAGATGAGCATAAAGAAAGCCATGGAGTTTGCCGGCGCAAGCAACTATTCCGTTCGAAAATATTGGAGAGAGGCAGGTCTAAAATGCCATTTTGGCTCAACTCCTGCGCTTTCCGAAGAGCAAATAGAAAAAATACTTATTGCACATGCAGATAAAACAAGCGTATCAAAAGTTGCAGAGTATGTGGGCGTAAACGAATGGACTGTCCGAAAGTACTGGAGAAATGCAGGCCTCAAATGCCATTTCGATAAAGATGTTGCGCTGTCTAGAGAGAGAAAAGCCAGAATTCTTGAAGCGCACAGGCTTCGGATGAGCATAGCAAAGGCAGCAGAATATGCTGGCGCAGCGACTTCCACGGTTATAAAATACTGGAAACTTGAAGGTTTGAAACCATACAACCTGAGACATTACAAGATAAGAATCACAGACTTATTAGACGAAGTCTTTGATACAAAAAGAAATCCCGGAGAAGAGCTGACTTTTGGGCAGATAAAATCGCGCCTTGAGGACAGGCTGGATTTATTTCCGGAGCAAATTAATGAGGATGATTTGCGGGGTAAAGTACGCGGTCTAGTGCAGGTAGGATTTTACAATAGCAGTTTCAGGTACCATGGCGCTGAAGAGATGGAAGTTTACAGCGCAGGCATGCCAAAGGCAATGGACGGCAATTTCAACGATGAAAAGTAGCCATAAATCCCGCGTACAATAAGGTTTTTATCTCTTTACAAATTCGCATGTTTATGAAACATGAGGAAAAGAAGCGGCTCGCAAGGGCTTTTAACGAAATAAGCACCCGCGTAGATAAGACTTATACTCTCATAGATAGGCTGGAAGGCAAGATAGCACAGCCGCTTGATGATATACTGAAAGATGTTTTGGACTCTGAACTAACTGCAAACGCATATAAAAAACCAGATTTCAAGGAGCTTTTGATTGGCTATGACGGGCATATCGGCGGGTTTCTGAAATATGACACAATTCCAGTAATGACAGCGCAAGCGCACGAAGATGAAGAGAAAAGCATAAACCTGCGTTTCAGGCAGCACGTATACAAGCGTATTGGCATACCCAAAAAGTACATAGACGATCTCAAATTTTCTTTCAAGGATATTTAGAAGTTCAGCGCATGTTTTTTATAACTTGGCACTTTTGCAAAACCATGGTTAAAGTGTTTAAGGAATTGTTAAACAAGAACAAAAAGAAAGAGTTTCTGAAAGATATTATAAAACTTGAGAAGCTGAACTACGACAAACATATGCTTTTCAAAAAAACCAATGACGAATTTTATATCCCTCTTAATACGATTTTCAAGGCTGTTGCCAAGGCAAGAGGTGCAAAAGCAGGGTTTGCATCGCTGTACGATTCAGCTTTAATATACGGAGTAGCATATTATCCCAATCCCTCTAAAGATGAAACTGAACGTCTAGAAGCGAAATTACTGGAAGATTTTAAAATTTCAGTTGAAAGCCGTCTCGAAATCCCTCAGAAGTATGTAATTGCAGTTAAGGTATACAAATACGAAAAGGAATTTCACAGATATCATCCCTGGATGGTTTAGTCAGAAGTTCAGCGAATTATAAATTTCTTCAGTACTTAAACCGCTTCTCATAATCGTTGTGGTCAAACCATTCCAGAATTGCGGAAATCAATTCCACTTCATTCTCAGGAGTTATTGTATACAGCAGTCTCCAGCCATTTGGCAAGTCATACTTCCACAAGTTATTTATTGCGTATTTCTGGACATAGTCCTTAGGGAATAATCTTTTCGGAATCTGGATTCCGAAGAATGCATTCTGCTGCAGGTCCTTGATTGCCCGGATAATGCCTTTCTTAATAGGGTCATCTTCTTTAAGCTCGTTGAAATCTTTCTCAAGCTCATCAGAAGCAAAAACAACTTTTGATGGCTTAACTATCATACCTTAATCACCTTTCTCCCGGCAAGTTTCTTTGCCAAACCAGGATTCCAAATATATGCTATCGTTCCTTCTTTGTCAAAAGCGATTTTGTTTATGCTTTCAAGATAATCCAGAATAACAAGGAACGTCTGCCACATAACTTTTCTGGGCAGTTTTTTCCATAATTCAGTTCTTTTGAATTCTCCGCTGTATTCTTCTATGGTTTTCTCTACCATCAGTACGGTATCCAAAGTCGGAGACCTTTCATACGGATTTTTTTGTATTTGTTGGACTTGCATAATGTAATATAATATATCAATTGATATATAAAGCTTTGCCTAATGCCTCTATTTCACAAAAGCATCTCTTAAGCGAAAACTAGAAGTTCAGCGCATCATATATTTCTTCAGGCGTGTGATACTGGCGCAGGTCAAACTTCTGCAGGTTGTCTATTGTGAGCGTAATTGTAGGCACCTTAGGGCTTAGCTTTGAAAGCTTCCTTAGCTGGGTTGCAAATGCCATGCTATAGTCATCAACTGTTATGTCCATGAATGGGACTCGTGGATTCTTAAATCCCTCAACATCTTTCAGCCACTTTGGTGCTAACTCTCGGGCAGGAACCTTTGCAGGTGCTCCTGCTTTTCCCGCAGCAGGCACGTGATATAACTGGTGAATCTCCTTCAGTACTTCAAAATTCAGGTCATAGAGGTGTTTCTGCTCAACATCAAACTTTAGGGTGTGCATGATACTATTGCTAAAAGGTATAAAGATTTAAGGTTTATTATTGCATTTCTACGAATGGAACTTTCAGGCGGTCAGCTTTCTCCTTTAAACCTGTCTGCTTCTCGCGCAGAATCTTTAACTTTTCAAATTTGTGCTTCTTAGTTTCTGCATCATCGCCCCGTTTTTTCTTGAATTGCTCAACAACTTCTTCTTTTTTATCAATAAGCTGTTCCAGATACTTTTCCCAGTCGCCATGGTATCCTGCAGTCTTTACGTGCAGCTCTTTGATGTCCCAATACTCTATATGAAGAACTGTCTTGCCATCATATTCGATGGTTATTGCGGCCCCGCCCCGAGAGGACAGGCCATTATGGTATTTTATATCAAATCCATGAAAATTTCTTAATTCATAAGTCACTTTATAGTTTGATGTATGTTCATCGCGCTGCGTACATTCTCCAATCTCGCGGGCAGCATACTTTGCGAAATCAACCATGCGCTGGTATCTCTGTTCGATGTCAGCAATATTTTTTTCATCAGTTTCTAATTTTTTTTCTAGCTTGTCTAAGTTTTCATCAGTTAAATCCATAAGCAGTACTAAGAGCGATAAATTATTAAGATTTGCGAAGACTGCGGATGACTGCGGCTGACGACTAGAGAAAAGGATATTGATTAGAGGAAGCAAAAGCCATGATTTGGAAAGCAGAACTTCCTTGCACAGTGTTTTGGCAAGTTTTATAAGAGTTACAGCAGTGATGCAAACCGCATGAGAGATCTGTGGGATAAATTAAAGGAATTGGAAAAGGAAGGAAAAGCTGATACTCCTGAAGCCAAACAACTGGCGACAGACATATATGATAATCATTGCTGCCTGCACCAGTCTTACTGGAATGACAGGTTTTACATCGCAGTTAAGTTCGGGATTGACGAAGAGCGCCAGAAAATGGCGGTTGCAAACTCAGTGATTGCAAACGGAAGAATTGGATATTTTGAGAAAAGAACGCACGAGGGTTTTGATAACGAAAAGTTGCTGAACGAAATGTTAAAAGACCAGGGAATTACTGTTGAACTTGAGCCAATTGTATTTTTTGGAACTCAGCTTCGTTACTCTAGGTTAGACGAAGAAATCATACGCGCAGTGGCAGAAAAATTCAAAATAGACTTGAACGACGAGAAAAGTCTCTCGGTGCTACAGAGAGATTATCGAATATGATTCTGAGGTTTTAGTTTGTAATCCCGCATTTCAACTTCGTTAATTATTCAGAAATTAAGTATTAACGTAGTAGTCTGCAATCTGTGCCATAGGCTTCAGCTTTTTCTTCGGGCTTAACATACGTTCAGCAAGTATTTCAGCATCATTTTTTATCACAGATTCCAATCCCTGTGCCTGGCTTTCTGTTAAAGGCAATGCAGAAACTTTTCTCATTAAACCATAATCCTTCTGTGGCGCAAATGAATATGCCTTTGCTTTTTTCAAAGTATTCAGATAATTATGATTGAAAGCGTCATTAACTTGCTGATAATTTTGTAATGGTTTGTTTTGCTGGAAGTTATATCCGTTCATTGCGTTTCTCTGAATATTCGGCATCGCCATGTAAGGATATTTTGAAACCAGCGGTAAAGATAGGTTGTACTGCCTTAATGTAACAGGAGTTGGGGCATACTGCGGCCCTCCCTTGAATGGCTCCGCATATTTCTGTCCGCACATGTTTTATCCCTCAAGAATATAGTGTTTTAAGGCTTGCTGGTGGACGACGACTAACAGCTTACGACGGATTACTAGGGGAAAGGGATGTGTATTTGAGGGGAGCAAAAAGTTACCTGTTTGGAATTCAGCGAAGCTAAAATACAAGACGATTCCCCTAGTTCGTCGTCGTAATTAGTAAAAATAGAAAAGAAAGAAGAAGAGGATTATTTCCTCTTCAGGAAGCCGAACAATCCTTTGAGCTTCTTTTCAGATGCTGCAAGCGTCTGCAGCCTCGTGTTTTCCTGCTCAAGTTTGGTTATTTTATCCTGCAGGAATGCTGTTTCCTCAGCAGTGCAGTCTGTGCACTTTGAAATCAATCCATTCAAGAGTGCAATCTTTGCGTTGTTTTTTGCAACTTCCCTCTCGATGATAGCTGCAGCGTCAAAATCCCCGCCAAACAGAGCTTTTCTTATCCTGCTGCGCTCCTGAATTTTCTTTTCAGCGTCATCAGTTATGTTCTTTGAATTGTCAAGCTCGCGGGCAATCGCCGAAATGTTCTTTCCTATACCGCCGCTGCGGTTCTCCATTGCAAGCAGTGTGTGGACTGCTAAGCGGACCTGATTCTGGTTTGTTGCATTTTGGAATTTTGCTACCAGCGAAAGCTGCCTTTCTGTTTTTGTCAGGTTTGGTTTTGCAGTTACATTTTTGTCAGAATCATTGTCAGTTTCATTCTCAGCAAATACCGCTTTGCACTTTCCATTGGCGCATTTTACTTTCCCGCCGCAGTCTATTGTTCTGGACTGGCAGTCCAGAGTGCATGCAACTCCAGTGCAGTTAGGGGCAAATGTTTTGTTTAAGGCTGCAGTTGCGTGGCAGCAGGATGCAGGGACACAATCAGAATCTGACTTGCAGGATAATTTATTTGCAAAAAGCCCGGAATCGTCCGCAGTACCATTAGGGCTGTTGCTGTCATGCATCTTCACAATTGAATTTGCTTCGTCATTAACTGCCCTTGCCATCGAACTTAAATCAACAGCAGCAAATGCAGGAACTATCAAAGCTAAAGTTACAAATGCCAAAAATAGTAATTTTTTCATGTTATACCTCCGTATATACTCGTTTTTACTGATTTTAGAGTATAAATAAATTGCGACCGCGAACTGCGCCTCGCTAGCGCTCGGCGTTCAAAGCTCATTGGTTATGGGGAAGCAAAACTCTCAACCCGCAAGAGCAGCATCCGCTCCCTTAATCAATGACTATTCCCCTAGTTCGTCGTAGTTAGTAAAAAAACCAGCCGAAATCATTTCGGCTCGGGCTTTGTTTCAGGCTCTTTCTTGGTTTCATGTTCTGTGCCGTGATGCTCCGAGTGATGCGGCTGTTGCTCATGATGGTGCTTGTGCTCGGCAGTTTCTTTCTTGGAGTCATCATCTTTGGGCTGATGAGGTGTTTCCATCACCGGCGCCTGTGCAGGAGTATTTGATGCCTTATCTTTCTTTTTCTTTTCAAGTATAGTTACTGCAACAAATCCAATAATGCCTATTGCCAGAAGAATGTAAAATATATTTGCCGTCAAATCCACCATAATCCACTTCAATTTCTTTGTCTGGAAAAGCTTTGAAGCCGCAACTTCCTGGAATGTCTCCTTGTCCCACATCCTTATCGCGCCGTCGTCCTGCGCAGCATAGATAAAATCGTTTGTAACGTACATGCCAAAGGTTGTAATGCCGCCAAAGTTTAAAGTTTTGACAGTTTTCAGGCTTGTTTTATTAAGGACCAGAATTTTTTCCTTGGACGTTGCATAAATGAAATTATCGTCGCCAGTCATAGTCCATGGATAAGTTATGTTTATTTTATTTTTAAGGGAAAAATCAGCCTTGTTCCAGGCTTTCAGCGTTTTGTCATCAGAAACAGTGTATATGCTGTTTTTGTCATCCCACATAGCCTCTATTATGTTGCTATGCGCAGTAATTTTCATTATTTCCTTAAGGCTTGTTTTATTCCAGATGCTTATCTTTTCCAAATTAGTTGCGTAAATATAATTCTCATCAACTCTTACATTCTTGCACAGCCCCGTATTTTCCATTGCGCCCAAAAGTTTGAGAGTTGGCAGAGAGTAAATTTTTACGCTTTTAGTGCTTTCACAGGCGTAAAGTTTCCCGTCAGAAATCAGCAAAGCCAGAATCATCCCCGTACTATTTTCTGAAGCAAGAAAGTCTCCATTCTTAGCTATAGCAACGATATTTGAAATATTTTGCATGGAGCTATCAGTGCCATAATAGATGTTTTTGCTGTCTGTTTCAATTGAAAAGATGTGCCCCCTTTCTGCTGCAAAAGTATCCAAGATATCAAGCGTTTTGGAGTCAAAGACTCTTATCTTTGCATACATATAGCTCGCATAGAGTTTCCCGCCGTCTTCTTTCAGCGACAGGGGCTGTTCAACAATTTCCCCTCGGGCAGCTACAGAAGTTAGCAAAAGTAAAACTGCAAGCAACGCAAGGGCTTTCATAAACCTATTAAAAATAAACGCTTAATAAAATTAATTATGCAGGTTCAAACAATAGCTCATCCGCAGCGCCCACCCTTAAAACAATTTGTATAACTGCATTTGCCGTCAAGATAGCAGTTATAAAGTGCTTTTATTATACCTCCTTTCGGGATAATAAACTCTATTTTTCCGTAAATATGCTCTCTCGGGCGTCTTTCGCTATTGAGTATCCGCGTTGCATTTTTTGGCGGTAAGCCGTCGCCAGCAGTCATTACAAGCGTGTCGTTAATAAAAAATATCCTGTGTATTACTGGCGTGCTGCGCGACGTATCGACCGCAACATCGCCAACTTTCAAATCACTTGTTCTCTTGACAATAATCAAATCTCCTGCCTGGAAGCCGCCCGAAAACGGAAAATCGCCGAAATTTTCAGCCGAATAGCCCAGAGTTTCCCAAAATCCGTACAGTGAAGACTTTGCACCTGACTGCTTCATGCTGTTTGACATAACAACAAAAAATCTTATGCCGGATATGCTTACAAATAAAATCGTTATTATGATTATCGCCGCAATTAGCAGGGATTTTTTCCTTGAGACTTTGAAATGGCGGATTAGCCAGTATAGAATTGAAACAAATAACGCAGCAAAAACTATCTGCAGCGCAGGATTTTTGAATACACTTTCAGATGCAGTTCTGGTAAATGCACCAACAGCTATTATAATCGCTGCAGCAGCGATAAGGAACAATGAAATTTCCCATGATGCCTTCTTATCGTCAAAGCCCATGAAAATTAAAAAAAAATTAAAAATAAAAAGGTTGCTACACAAGGCAGCAACCGGTCTTTAGCCCATTATTTGCGGTTTTATACGCAGTCTTCTGGCGGGGTTTCAACACTGCAGGTGCATACTTCATTAGCGCCGCAGTTTGTAAATGCGTTGGGTGTGCAGTACATCTGTTTATTTTCATACCCAGGTGTTACGCCGTAGTATCCCTTGTTTTTGCAAGCTTGGCAGCCGTTACCATTGTATATATCTGCGTTCTCATTGCATACGTGTGCGACATTGAGTAAGTCAGCCTTCTCCGACGCGTGAAGCGTTAAGTATCTAGGCGCGTCTGCTGATGCAGGTCCGAAAGTCACAGATGC
>JAZDME010000051.1:0-13135 GCA_043801255.1 archaeon | reverse complement strand
GAGTAGCTAATTTTAAAAAAACCACTTTCTCCCCAAGTCGTATCCCAGCTGTTTTTACATATCCAATATTGCCCTGTATCATTATAGCCTACTATAAAAATTGAGTGCCAATTATCATACCAGTCACAACCGCCAATTCTGGAGTATGTATAAATGCCAGATACGTAGCTGAAAAAGTCATTGCAAACAGCCATGTAGACTGTTACAGGCCCATAATCATTTACCGCCTGTTTTATATTGCTTGTACTTGCGGGAGAAATAAGTTCGTAATCATTTATTTTGAGAGTTTGATTTTGCCAGCCAGTACATTTACTGGAACAAGCCACCGCAGCCTCTACATAACTAAAACAAGAGTCTTTTACAATACCTGTATTTTTCGAAAGGTTGAATGCGGCTTGTGGCCAGCCACCGCTGCTGTAAGTATAGCCGTCGGTGTTGCAGGAAACAGCATCTTGTTCAGACAAATCCACACTATACGTAGATTTATTTAGATCTATTTTTGTCCGCGATTCAAGCACCCCAATACCTGAAAATGCCCAACAGGTGCCGCCTGAGCCTTGATCTTTTACAGGACTTACCCAATTTCCACCATTATTTCTCCAGTCAAGGACAGACGGATAGGCTCCTGCTCCTTTAGACGCAAATTTAGCCACACCTTTTTTACCTTGTTCAGGTTGAGGCGGAATAGAACTTAGCATCGCTGCTCTTTCTTCTTCAGATAAGCTTAGCATAGAAGTTTCTCCTGCAACCCAGCTTAGATTCATTTGGCTTATTTGCTGATTAATGATATCAATCTTATCTTGTATGCTCATATCATCCAAAGAAATCAAATCTGATGACTGTTTTATACTATTCTTATCCAAACCATAAGCGCAGTTCATTAGGGCAATTAAAACAAAAGAGCTAACTAAAATAATTAAATATTTTTTAATGGGTATCATTACATGTTCCTCTGAAAAATGCCCATTCCGCGCATTCCTTTCCGCTGGGGAAAGTGCAGTAGCCAGTCTGCGAGCCGTCAGCAGCCGTCCTTATTGTGTGGTTGTATCCTTTCTCGATGCAGTTGACTGATGCAGGATTTGCCAGCTGCTGGTTTGGATTTTCTGCTGGAATCGCTGGCGGCGTTTCAACTCTTTGGGAGCTGATGTATAATATCAAAACCATAATAACTGCAACTATCGCGATAGCTATAAACGGCCAGTACTTTTTCATGGCTTTATCAGAATTTTTGGAGGATAAATAACTTTTGACTGACGACTACTAGGGCAAAGGGATATGAATTGAGGGAAGCAAAACTATCTTGCTTTTGGAACTTGCAGCGAAGCATGATACATGGAGATTGCCCTCGTTAGCAGTTCGTCGTCAGTCATATGGCATGTTTACCCCTATGTGCCAATAAACAAGGAATAAAAACCGCAAATGGCTATTTTTGCCATGGCCCACTCCCATGAAAGCGGCATGGCATATCATTCTCGCGAGTATAAGCTTGCCCTGTTTTTGTTTCACGCAATGATTATTGAATTTGCCACGATTTTTCTGCTCGCCAGCTACAGATTATTCCACGGGCTGGATGCGGGAAAAATCGCCACGCTTATGGCTCTGCCCTTCAGGCTGATGTTTACAGCAAATCTTAAAGCAGGGATAAACGGCATGATGATTGGAATTACCGTTGCCAGCGGGCTTGCAATCTACTTTGTATTGAAACAATATGATTTTCAGGAGCGCCCTTATTTCACGTTTTGGGCAACTATGCTGCTCATGTATATTTTTGCAAACATGCTGCTGTTCATTGGTGGCCTTAACTACTTTCCCGCAAGCATGTTTGTCCCGCCCCATTTCTAACAGAGTGAGAAGCCAATGTTCCCACCCCTGCCGAAGCCCAAATACATGACAACCCAAGCCGAACGAAGTTCGGCTGGTGAAAAATCATGGATTTTTCAGCTCCAAAATTCGCAGCGAATTTCGGATGGGCACAGCCGAAATCTCATTTCGGCTAGTGTTGTCCTAGTCAGCTAAATAGATTACAATAATGCAATTATAATATGTAAATATTGCAAAAATATATATTTTTTGCAAAAGATAACAAACAAATAAATAGCTATATTCCTTCAAAAAACAAGATGACATCGGACAAAAAATCTCTACGGAAGCAGTTTAGCAAGGACTGGCAAAAACACTACGCGCTGCAGATTTTTTCATCCCGCGGTTTTGTGCGAAAAAGGTGCAGCAGATGCAAGACATTTTTCTGGACTCTGGACAGAGCCAGAAGAAAGTGCGGAAACTCAACTTGCGAGCCGTACAGTTTCATAGGAAAAGCAATTGCAAAAACAGATTATGTTGATACGTGGCACAGGTTTGCAAAGTTCTTTGAAAAAAACGGGCGCACCATAATCCCAAGATACCCCACTATTGCGAGATGGCGTGACGATACGTGGTTCACGCAGGCATCAATATATTGCTTCCAGCCCCACGTTGTTTCCGGAGAAGTAAAACCTCCGGCAAATCCTCTGGTTATTGCACAGCCATGCTTCCGTTTTAATGACATTGAAAATATCGGGCTGACGTCGAGGCATAACGGCGGCTTTGTAATGCTCGGGCAGCATAATTTCATTCCAGAAGCAGCCCACGTGGAGCACTGGAAAGATGAAGATATTGGTTTGGTAATTGATTGCCTCAAGAGTTTCGGATTAAAGGAAAAAGGGCTCACGTTCGCAGAGGACGTGTGGATGGGCGGCGGAAATGCCGGCCCGTCATTTGAAGTTTTTTACGGCGGAATGGAAATATTAACAACTGTGTTCATGCAGTATGCAATAGTAAAAGACAGGCTTGAGGAGCTTCCGCTGAAAGTTGTTGATTTCGGCTGGGGCCTGGAAAGGCTTGCGTGGCTCCTGAACGGGACTCCCACTTCATATGAAATTACTTTTGACCCTGTTGACAAGTTTTTTGCAAGAAAAGTGAAATTCACACCCGACTCGGGGTTTTTGAAAAAATTCTCCAGGTACAATGCAAACCTGGATTTTGATGACCCTGATGTTGATGTTGACTCTGCGTTAGCATCAATCGCAAAGAAAATGAAGATGAAACTGCCGGCACTGAAAGAACGGCTGGCACAGATTCAGGCATTCTACTCGATTCTTGACCATGCAAGAACGCTGCTTTTTGCACTGGCCGACGGGGCTTTGCCGTCAAATTCCGGCGGCGGATATAATCTGAGATTTATTTTAAGGCGCGCACTAAGGATGGCAGAAAGGTACAACTGGCAGGCCGATTTGAAAGAGCTTGTTCGCGAGTTTGCCCGCGCGTTCTCGGGCGGGCGCGGGCGCCACGTCACAGGGCTTGGAAAAGACGGCGACGAGGAGTTAATGGAATCCGGCCTGCAGCCAATGTATCCCGAGCTTGAGGAGCGATTGCCGGATGTTGAAAAAATACTTGACGTTGAAATCCGCAAGTACAACGAAACCAAACAGAAAATCTCTGCCGTACTCGGGGAATTGTTCAAGAAGAAAAGGTCAATCACTGAACCCGAGTTGATATCATTTTATGACAGCCAGGGAATAATGCCTGAGGACGTTGTTGCTGCGGCAGAAAAAGCAAATGTCCGAGTCAAGTTACCTGATAATTTCTATTCGAAAGTCGCTTCCCTGCATACCGAAAAAAAATCAGAGTCTGTAAAGACTACAATTAACGTTGCCGGGATTGGGGCTACGCAGCTGCTCTACTACGCTGACGAGTATGCCCGCGAGTTTTCCGCCAAGGTTTTGAAAATAATTGATGGAAAGTACGTTGTGCTGGACAAGACTTTATTCTATCCGCAGTCAGGCGGGCAGTTCTCGGATACCGGAACCATAAACAACAAGCCTGTCCTTAACGTCTCAAAAATCGGAAATACCGTTGTGCATGATGTTGAAAACCCGAATTTCCGGGAGGGCCAGTTCGTTATCGGCAAGATAGACTGGAAAAGGCGCTATCAGCTCATGCGCCATCATACTGCAACGCATATAATTAACGGCGCTATACGCTCTGTTCTGGGAAATCATGTCTGGCAGGCAGGCGCTGAAAAAACCCCCGAGAAAGCAAGGCTTGATTTCACCCATTTCTCAAACCTGACGCCTGAAGAGATGCAGCTGATAGAAAGGCGCGCTAATGAAGCTGTTCTTGCAAATATCCCCGTCAAAAAAACAATCATGCCGAAAGATGCGGCAGAGAAAAAATACGGCTTCAGATTATACCAGGGAGGCGCGGTGCCAGGCGCGTCAATCCGCGTTATAGAAACTGAAGGCCTTGATGTTGAAGCCTGCGGCGGCACTCACCTGAATAACACCGGCGAAGCCGGCTTCATTAAAGTCACAGGCTCCAAAAAAATACAGGACGGCGTCGTGAGGATTGAATTTGTAGCAGGGCTCAGGGCGTTAGATGAAATGCAGAGCCACCAGAAGCTTTTAACGGACTCGGCAACAGTGTTCAATGTGCCTGCAGACCAGCTGCCAAAGACGTGCGCAAGATTTTTCGATGAATGGAAGAGCCAGAGGAAAGAGATAGAGAAGTACAAGCAGCAATCGCAGCCCCAGAAGCCCCAGGTTAAGCAGGAACAAAAGAATAAGAAATAAAATAACAAGATTTTTATCCCTTAGCTTTATTTTGAAAATATGAAAGTTAAACTTTCGAAAGAAAATATTTATGACACATATATCCCCGGCATAGGGCATGTTGATTTTCGAGGCGGTAAGTTTGGACCTGTAAATGAAGAAGATTTTGACTCTAGATGCACAGTAGAAATAGATGATAAATTAATTGATGATTTTATGAACAAATCAAAACGTTACAAACAACTTATGATAGAGCTTGGCAAATCCACGAATAACATACAAAGAAGCATATTAAGAGAATTTGATAAACAAAGTGCAGATGAGTGGGGCGGAGATTATTCCACTCTGGGCTTGACTCTGGAAAAAGATGACCCTCTCATGAGTTATATGGATTTAATGCAGGAAGCTATGGGTCTGACCTATCGTAAAAATGTAACTGACGAGCTTGAAAAATTGGTTCCTATAGAAACCATGAAAAAAATCTGGGTGCATATAGCTTACGCCAAAAAGGGCGCTGAAAAGGAAAAGTCAATTGCGGTTTTGAAGCAGTTTGTTGCAGACCATAAGGATAAAAATCCGAATCTTGAGGAAATTATTTTTAAGAAAGTTCTGGATATTTAAAGCAGAAGAAATAATTCTACGACGGACTACTACTACGATTTGAAAGGTATTTGTATTTGGGCTTTGCAGCACATTCGGCAAGCAAGACATTTGCTTCCCCTAATCATTGAGACTTTCCATTCGTAGTTCGTTGTCGTCCGTAACCGAAACCATTTTTATGCTTTCGCTTCAGACATTTCACATGACTGATGAAGCAAGTGAAGCAAAACCCGTGGCATTCAGCTGGCCAGGCGCCGAAGTTAATGTAATACAAATCGGAAATAATTCCTACAAAACAGTTATCGTGGGAAAATGCGGACAGTTGGCTGACAGGATTGCTGAAGCCAAAACAAAAGGATATATTGGCATAACCATCAGCGATAAGAATTATCTATCCAATCTGGCAAATTATATTGAGAATGGCAGATTTATTTTGCAAAAAGCGTGTAAAGGAACAAATCTGCATAAATTTAAGATACTTGGCTTGCTGGATTCTTACAGCAAGATGGGCATAAATTTTCCAGATATTTTATACCCTGTCACTCCAAACCCTGCAGATATTTTTGAAGAGCCTGCTTCACCTTTTGCAAAAAACTACAATAGTATAGTGCAGGATTTCAAAAAAGGCAGGTCTATGGAGAGGGCTGCGATTGAAGACTTAGTGGATATTTTGCGCAGTCAGGATGGCGAAATCGCTGATATTAAAAAAAGGCTGGAACTTCTTGAGAAAAAGAAATAGTTTGACGACTAACGACGAGGGATAAGGTTATTGATTTTGGCTTCGGTTTCTGCTCTCTTGCTTCCCTCAATCAATGGAGATATCACTAGTAGTCGTTAGCTGTTGTATCTCTCAGAAAAATCATCTCTTTATTTTTCTTACTGCTTTCTTTTCCTCTTTTGCGGGCTGGGCTTTCACTGCCGTGGGAGTCATTGCTGAGCCGGGTGCGGACTCTGAGGCCGCAGGTGTTGTCCCTGTGGCTGATGCTGTTGTTGCAGCCTGCTCTGCTGCCTGGGTTGCTGCTACTGCCTGCGCTGCTGCTTTTTCAAAGTCTTCCATCTCTCTTGCAACAACTGCTTTCATTTCAGTCCACTGTTCACTCTCTTCGGCTGTAAGTTCGGTTTTTTCAGATTTGAGTATGTTATCATAATTGCCCTGCGCGAGCTCTTTCTGGAATATCCTCGGGTTTTTTCCTTCAACTTTCAATCCGAGGGAGACGCATGTTCCTGCAAGTTCTTTTACATGGGATTTCAAATCGCTGGCAATCGTGCTGTCAGATTTCATCTTTGCAATTTTAATCAGGTGCTGAATTCTCAAGACTCCAACGTGCTTCTTGCCTGCAGTTCCGGAGCCTGACTCAAGCCCGGCTTCTTTCTTCAGCAAGGCAGTTGCTGGCGGCAAGCCCACTTCTATAGTATATTGTTTTGCGTCTAAGTCGACCCGTACTTTAACAGGGACATCCATTCCTGCCATCTGCTTTGTTTTTTCATTAATATCGCGGACTATCTGCCCTATGTTGACGCCTTTGCCGGCAAGTGCCGGCCCCAATGGCGGGCCTGCTGTTGCTGCGCCGCCTTTCACCATGAGATTTACTGTTTCTGTTGCCATGTTATTACATCGTTTCCTGTTCGTCCCTTCTCTGCTCTTTTAACTCTTTCTCGCGCTTGATTTCCTCCTCGCGCTGCTCAGAAACCTGCTCTGCCTTTGTCAGCAGCTTTACAGAATCCAGCCCGAGAGTTATTGGGATAGGAACTGCTGCTTCCAGTAATTCGAGAACGATTTGCGATTTCTGCAAGTCGACTCGGGTAATTTTAGCTTTTTCGCCTTTGAAAGGCCCTGCGATTATCTGCACAATATCGCCTTTGTGAATGTCAACAGTTTCGGGCTTGAACTCAACAAGATGCTCAATTTCCGCATAGCTGGTGGGCGTGTGTAAAATTCCGCGGACATAGGGTATGCCCATCGCTATCTGCTTTATTATGTCGGAATTGTCTGCTTCTATTATAATATAGCCCATCATTCCGTGCGGAAACATCAGGCTCCAGATGCCTTTGGCTTTCTTCGCATTGGATGCGAGAAAATCCATTACCTGCGCTTCCCTTCCGATTGCTGTTCTTATTACAAATAATCCCATATTTTACCCATACATCTGTATTAACTGAACTATCATCGTTATGATAAATCCCAGCACGCCTATAACTATTATCCCCAGGCCCGACGCCTTAACAATTGCCGTAAACTCTGTCTTGTCAGGCTTTTTTGTTATTGAATAAACTCTTTTGTATTCAGCGAATTTGCTTTTAATTAATGCTGAAAGCCCGCCTTCAGGCATTTTTAATTTGAATTTAAATTTGGAGATATCTACCGGCATTTTTATGTTTGGCGGTTTTCTCTCCTCGGCTGTTTTTTCCTCTTCAGGAGCAGCAATCCAGCTATCATCAACTTTTGGTGTTCCCGTGCTACCTTGGTTAGCATCCATAATACTACTGCTCATAAATTAGGATTTAAAAACCTTGTTCTGCGACGACGACTAGGGCAATTGTCATGTATTTGGCTTTTGCTGAGCGTTTTCCAGCAGGATGTTTTGGCTGCCCATCCCAAGATAGATTTTGCTGCCCACAATCAATAGACATATCTCCGTTCGTCGTCAGTCGTAGTCAGTCAACAAACTCTATTCCAAGGTCTTTCTCTAAGGCGACTTTTCTTTTATCGCCATAGGTTTGCTTTGGGCCGAAAATCTGCGGTGACGTGACGCCTGTAACTACAAGCATTGCCCTTATTGTGTTCTGTAAATCAGGCGAGAGTTGAGCTCCCCAGATGATGTTTGCATTTACATCAAGCTTTGATGACACTGCTTCAACTACTTTCTTTGCTTCATCTAAAGTCATGTTCGGGCCGCCGCAGACATTAATCAGGGCGCCTTTTGCGCCTGCTATATCAACATCGAGCAGCGGGTTTGTAATTGCTTTTTCAACTGCTTCAGTTGCCCTGTTTTCCGTGTCAGACTCGCCGACGCCAATCATAGCCATTCCGCCTGATGTCATTACAGCCTTGATATCTGCAAAGTCTAAGTTGATAAGTCCAGGCTTTGTAATTAATTCAGCAATGCCTTTTACCGCATTTGTAAGAATTTCATCAGCTACCTTGAATGCCGTATGTAATGGCAAATCCGGCGCTAGTTCGATGAGTTTGTCGTTTGGAATGACGATAAGCGTGTCCACCAAACCATCTAATTTTTCCAGCCCGCCCATTGCATTTTCCCATCTTTTTGCGCCTTCCATTGTAAACGGTAAAGTAACTATTGCAACTGTGAGAATGCCCATCTTTTTGGAAATATCAGCTACTACCGGCGCGGCTCCTGTTCCTGTTCCGCCGCCCAGCCCGCAAGTAATGAAAACCATGTGCGAGTCCCTTAATGATTCCTTGATGTCTGTCTCGCATTCCTTGGCAGCTTCCTCGCCCACTTTGGGGTCTGCGCCTGCGCCAAGCCCCTTAGTCGTCTCTTTTCCTATGAGAATTTTCTTTTCAGCGATTGTTGCAATCAAGTCCTGAGCATCTGTGTTGATAGCGACAGTTTCAGCGCCTACAACTCCAATTTCAGCAATCCTGTTTATAGTATTATTGCCTGCCCCGCCTACGCCAATGACTTTAATGCGGGCTTTTTTGTTCGCAACTATCTTTTCAAGCTCTTCATCAATCGGGTTTGGAATGTCCCTTTTGATGTTTGCAGGAATATATGCCATAGTTTTAGCCTCCCATGTGAGTATTACTCGCAGATTACAAAACTGCATCAAATGCTTATTTAAATATTTATATGCTAAAGCGCACGATTAGAAAAATTTACAGTGCAAAAGCCCTGAAATAGCCATCGTAGCATCTCGCTTCCCAAGTTGCAGTAAACGGGCAGAGTTTCATGGTTGCGCACTGCTGTTCATGCGCCTTTGAATCAGGCAGTTTTTCCCAGATAGCAGAGTAATTCTTATTAAGTGCGTATGGCGCGCAATCATTCGCACAAACCCCTGCCCAAGTAAATACGCAATCTGAGTCCTGACTGCATATCTGGACGTCCCATCTTCTTTCCAAAAGGTCATCCCTGTCCTGAAAATTCCACACGTAGCGCTTGAATGCGTACAAAACACATATTAAAAATGCGATATAAACCAGAACAACTGCAACTTTTAGCAATTTCTTCTTTTTCACTTCAACTGCCTCTTCAGAATTTCAAGATTCTTCTGCAGGTTCTGCAAAGCCCGCTCGCTTCTGACCAGAACATCCTTGTCTTCCCTCGGAGCGCGCCTTCCTTCAGCAGCCCTCTTCATTTCGCTGTAAACAACTGATTTCGGAGCATACCTTGGCCTGATTGAAGCCTTATATTCGTCCTGCATGAGAAGCTTGTTTAATTTCTCCAGGGCTTCAAGAATATCCGAAATTTTCTCCTTTGCCTCAACGATTTTTTCATGCTTCTGCATCTGCAGTTCAGATGCTTCAAAAGTCTGGCTTACCGAGCTCTGCATTTCCTTTGATGTGCGCTCCAAGTCGCCAACAACGTCGGAATGATAATCAAATCTTACATACTCAAATCTGCTGTCCTGGGCCATGAATATGCATACTCTGGGCGATTTAAATAATTAACTAAAAAGGTGCGGCAAAGCAAAACCCTATGTTTTGCTAGTCGCATTTTGCAAGGCAAAATGCGGGAGAAAGGATTTGAACCTTTGAAGGCACTAAGCCATACGGTCCTAAGCTTGGTAACTTACGAGAGACTCTTGTAAGTTCGTACCCCTTTGACCGCTTGGGTACCCCCGCATAGTTTATAGGAAAACCTGCGCGTTTTTAAGGCTTGCAGGTTAACGAACGTTTGACACCCTTAATTCATCAGAAAATTCCTTCCCTTCCTTGGTTTTAACTGTGGACACGATTCTCCAGTTTTGTGAAAGCTTGGTATAACTGATATCGATTTTAAGCTGGACACTTACCACTTCATCCTCCGGGACTTTCAGATTCTTCAAGTTCTTCAAAAACCATCTTTTGTACCTTGCGACGGATTCTCTCAACGAGGCGCCGCCCGGCGAAATAGTTTCTCTCAGAATGTCAACATCAAAACTCCTATTTTGTTTTGGCAGGGAATTGACGTAATCTAAGACGTTCATATTTGAAGAGCTGCTAAAGCTGTCTGCCAGATTGCGTACCACGCCTTTCAAGAGTTTCAATTTTACCATAGTAATAGTGGGCCCTGACGGAATTGAACCGTCGACCTCTCCCCTGTCAAGGGAGCGTCATTTCGTGCGCACACGAAGCAAGCCGAACTTGTTCGAGCGCGTACCACTAGACCAAGAGCCCATGACTTTCAACTTCTTATTTAATTTATTAAAGTTTGGTATGTTAAAAACCACACTCATACCAAACTTTAATTCCGAAATTCGCTTAAGGCGAATTTCGTTATAAACCTCACTACAGAAATCAAGCACACATTTTTCCCAGTTTGTTCATGTGTCCTCTGACTTGTGCCTTTAATTTTTCCCGCATATAGCTGCCCCCGAGAACAGCAGCTAAAGCTATGCACACCACGCCTGCGCCTTCAAATATGAGCGATGCGTAAAGAACTCCGCTTGATATTGGCGTCTTAAAAGTGTATGAAATATACTTCCCGACTGCGCCGTATATAATAACATCCTCTGGCGTCGGCAGAACAAGATAAATTCCCAGTGACATGAAAAATACAGATAAAAATCCCTTGACCCCGGGATTAAGATTTCTCTTATAGCGGAATTTCCTGTAAATAACATACTCTCCGGATTTTGAATTTCTAACTCTATATCGCATTTTAATTGGCCAGGATTTCATGCATGGCTGAAAGGGTATATAAAGGTTTAGAAAAAGCAACACATATAAACAAAAATTTAGAATATATTTTTATGACGAGGCAAATTTTATCGCGAATAAAATACCCTAAATTCCTGCTTCTGATAGTGACTTTTGCATTGGCATATCTAATATTTTACGGGAGAAATTTTCCCCAATTTAACAGTTTTCTGCTTTCATTGGGTTTTGTAGGCATATTTCTGGCTGGAATGTGCTTTGCCTATGGATTTACAGCAGGCCCTGCAACCGCAGTTTTTTTGATGCTGGCAAAAGAGCAAAATTTACTTCTTGCAGGATTTATCGGCGGGCTTGGCGCTTTAACTGCGGACCTCATAATATTCAGATTCATAAGGCATTCATTTGCAGATGAATTAGCGAAGTTATCAAAGGAGAAATTAGTCATACGGGCAAATAAGCATATTCGTGGCTTATTTAAAAAATATATTATTCCGGTATTTGCGGGATTTATTATTGCATCGCCCCTGCCTGATGAAATCGGAGTTTCCCTGCTTGCAGCCTCAACAAAGATTTCAGCTAAAACTTTCGCAGTTATTTCGTACCTGCTGAACACTGCGGGGATTCTTGTGATACTGTTTATTGGCAGCAGGATATAATCTTTTGAATCATCACTTTTCTTCTTCCATTTTCTTATTAAGTGCATCAATTTTTGCGGTTAGGCTCTCAACTTTTTCTATTCTTTTCTCAATTGCCTTTACAGTCCGTTCTTCATTCTTCCTGGCTTCCGTAGAGTCGTACCCCTTGCTAAGAAGGTAAAGCTTTGACTGGATTTCAAGGTGCTTTATGGTACTGGAAGCTTCTTCCAGGCATATCATGCCCTTTGCATAATTATTGACAACTCTTCTTACGCTTTCAAGCCCTAAGCAGTCAAGAGTGTAAAATTCCAGGTGTTTTTTGTCTTTTATTCCCTCTCTTATCTGCTCAAAATCCTCCAAAATACCATAGGCAATTTCGCTCTTTGAGCACTCTGAACCTTTATACTTCCCTATTAACTTGTCAATGTCGCTCTTGTATGTCATGCTTTTAGGGAATAGAATATTGTTTTAAACTTTGCTGAATACTTTGGACTGCGTCGGTAGTCTAGCCTGGTAGGACTTCGGCTTCCCATGTCGCAAAAGTCCCTTTTGCGGACTTTGCTACGCAAAGAGCCGATAACCCGGGTTCAAATCCCGGTCGGCGCATGTTTTTTACGACGGATGACGACTACTAACGACGAGGGCAAAGTCCATTGATTAGGGCAGCAAACCAGCAAGACGATGTTGCGAAGCCAAAATACAAAGCAATATCCTTAGTCGTCTTCAAAGCTTTTTTATACTTCACAAACTAAGCGGTATTGATGGCCACGTCATTGCTTGAGCAGTCCGAGAAAGTCATACGGGAAGCAAGAATGCTCATTATCCTGATAGTTGGTGTCATGCTGATTGGCATTGTTGGCTTGGGCATGAGCGCAGACATGTCTGTAACCGGAGCGGGCGTCGCAACGCTGAAGATGCTTGCCGGCGACAAGATTCCTGTAACAGGCGTAGCGTCAGGCGTGCAGACATTCCTGCACCTGTTTGGCGCGATAATACTGTGGTTTGCGGTGTGGACAGCATTTGGATTAACAGTCGAGGGGAAATTTGGAGATGTGTTCAAGGAGGTGAGAACTTTGTCTCAGATAAAAGGATTATCAGGTCATTACATAGTGTGCGGCGCAGGAAGAGTGGGAAAGCATATTGGCTCTCACTTGCGAAAGTCCGGGGAAAAAGTAGTTTTTATTGAAAAGGACAGGGACACTGCACTGAGATTGAGAAGCGAGGGCTTTTTAGTAGTGGAAACAGGCCCTATTGACAGCCATGTCCTGGAAGAGGCAGGCATAGCGAACGCCCGAGGCATAGCTGTGTCGTTAGGGGACGACAGCCGTAACTTACTGCTTGTTTTGGAAGCCCGAGAGCTGAACCAGAAGTGAC
Source organism: archaeon (assembly GCA_043801255.1). Classification (GTDB taxonomy): domain Archaea; phylum Nanobdellota; class Nanobdellia; order UBA10117; family UBA10117; genus JAZDME01. The sequence goes on along the minus strand of JAZDME010000051.1, from coordinate 122 downwards.
GTCCTCCTCGGGCTAAAGCCCGAGGCTTCCCGCAGTGAAATCTAATATGTTTGTTTGGTGCACCTCTTCTTGGTTTTTGACATAGTCGTCAACTATGTCAACAGTATTGTAGCCGACGCTGC
>JAZDME010000032.1:0-7067 GCA_043801255.1 archaeon | reverse complement strand
GTGCGGCAATTCTTAAACATTTTCCCTTGGTTTAACCATGATGCGCCGGCCGAGACTTTCGGAAACGAAAGCCCGCATAAAGCGGAGCTTTTGCGTTGTTCGAACTCGAGTTCTGCGCTCTTTGCATCGCAAAGTTAGCCGAAATTCCTTTCGGCTTTATGGCAAGCGCAAGTCCTACCAGTGTCCAACCCTGCTAGCTGAGTGGGCTTGAGTGCGAAGCACGAAATGTTGCGTTAGCAACACTAGCCGAACTTTGTTCGGCTTTGCCCACTTTTTCCGCCAGCGCTTTTCTAAAAGGGCTGCTAGACTACCGGCGCATGAACAAATCATAAGAAGTTATTTTATAAACCTTTTATTTAACAATCCCCTGTTTTAACTTGACTTTTATAGGCTCTTGGTCTGACTGCAGGGGCTTGCCATTACTGATAACTGTGCCATTGCTGACTGTAATTGAAACCTTTGCAAATTCGTCGTAAGGCAGAACTTTCGGGGGTTCGGGCTTTACTCCCTTTGCAAATATTGACTCGCCAGCACCTGTTTTTTCAAGCAGTAACGCCTCGACGGTGCTGCCGTCCTGAGCCGCCAGAATCATGCCTTCTGACTTAACGTTGCGGATTGTTGCATGCTCAAGATTTGCCAAAAGCGCTATCTTTTTGCCTTTCAGCTGTTCTTTGGAATAGTACTTTTTGATGCCTGCAACAACTGTTCTTTTTCCAAGTTTGCCTAAGTCGACGTGCAGTTTGTATAATTTATCTGCGCCCTCAATATCCTCTACGTCTAGGATTTTTGCGCACCTGATATCTAATTTCGCAAAAGGCTCTTTTGCTTCCTCTTTGAATTCTATTTTTTTGAAAAGGATATTTCCTTTTTTGATTGCTGTGCCTGGCTTCAATCCGCCAAACTTAATGCCTTTAAGTTTCGGGGCTTCTTTCAAGCCAAGCTGTTTTGCAATTGTATCAGCAGTTTCCGGCATGAAAGGCCAGATAAGAGCTGAAATCAATCTTAACGACTCGGAACAATTGTATAGTACATTATACAATTTGCTCTTTAGTTTCGGGTCCTTTGCAAGCTCCCAGGGCTTTTCATCGTTAATGTGCTTATTTACATGATTTACAAAATCCCAAATCCTCTCAAGAGCGTGATGGAATTCAAAATTCTCGAGGTGTTTGGAAGCGTGCCTGAATTTGTCAGCAAACTGCAAATCTAAATCGGAACTGACGCTTGAGCCTTTTGGTACCTTTCCGTCTGAGAACTTTTCTATCAGCGTTAACGTTCTTGAAAGCAAATTTCCCAGTGAGTTAGCAAGGTCTGTGTTAATTCTATTTATCAGCGCCTTCTCGGAAAAGTCGCCGTCCTCTCCGAAAGGAACTTCTCTCAATAAATGATATCTGAATATGTCCACACCATACCTTTCTGATATTTTTACGGGGTCAACAACATTTCCGAGAGATTTGGACATTTTCTGGCCATCAACAGTAAAGTAGCCGTGAACAAATATCTGCTTCGGAAGTTTAATTCCGAGCGATAATAATTCCGCCGGCCATATCGTCGCATGCACTCTGATGATATCTTTCGACATTAACTGGACATCCGCAGGCCAGAATTTCCTGAATTTCGCGCCTGACGGCCAGCCAAGTCCTGTCAGATAATTCAGAAAAGCGTCCATCCACACATAACACGTGTGATTTTTATCAAAAGGGAGCTCAATTCCCCAGTAAACTTCCGATTTTGGCCTGCTTATGGATATGTCCCTGAGCTCTTCCTTTTCCAAAAACGATAGAATTTCGTTTTTCTTTTCCGGAGGGCTTATCTTAAATTCGTCTTTTTCAATCAGCGTTTTTAATTTGCCTTGAAAAGCGCTTAGCTTGAAAAGATACGCGTCATCGCTCCTGAGTTCCGGCTCTGTAAGATGGTCTGGGCATTTACCGTCAACCAGGTCTAATTTTGTTTTGTACTGCTCGCAGCCAACGCAATAATATGCCTTATACTTGCCCTTGTATATGAATTTTTTATCGTATAATTCCTGCAAGGCTTTCTGGACAGCCTTTACGTGCGCAACGTCAGTAGTTCTGAGAAAACCGTCATATTCTATATTCAAAGCCTTCCAGGCTTTTTTGAATGCGCCGCTTATTTCATCAACAAACTTCTGCGGCGTTTTTCCTTTTTTCTCAGCTATCTGCTGGACTTTCTTGCCATGCTCATCAGTTCCGGTCAGGAAGAAAACATCCTCTCCGAGAGAACGGTGCCATCTCGCGAGAACATCTGCAGCTATAGTAGTATACGCATGCCCTATGTGAGCCACATCGTTCACATAATATATCGGCGTTGTTATATAAAACTTTGATTTTGCGAAGGTTATCACCCCTGTAAATTAAAGCTTAAACTATTAAATAAAAGGCTTGCTAAAGCTCAGAATCCTTGTGTATTACAACGTTTTTGAAACATGCATTCAAGTCATGCTTTATATCCAGTAACGAACTTTCAAAATCGTTGTCTTTGGAAAATGGAGTTATTATTTTAGATACTCCGTACTCGTCAACCTTTGGCGCCTCTCCCAGGAAGTTTTTGAATATGCCATAAACTATGCCATTTTCCATTCCAATTGGTGCATAGGTTTCGCTGGAGCCATCTTCGTTATAATGAACATATATCTCAAGTTTCGGCAGTCTTGCCAGTATTCTTCGAGCTTCTAAAGACAGTTTGTGCTCGGATATTAAATCCTGAAGTTTTGCGGCACGCTTTAGCCCATCCTCGCGGGCTTTTTCCTGGCCCTCAAACGCCATTATAAGGGTTTTTTTATCTTCGAGTGCTGATTCCAGCTGCGATATCATTGGGGCAATTTCTGTTGGAATTTCTATGCCCTGTGCCTTAACCGTCTCATAGAACTTTACTGTTTTCTTGGCATTCAGGTAATCTTGCCTATCTTCCTCAGTCAATTCATATTTTGCATTGGCGGCATCATAGATTTCATCCTCGTTTTCATATACTGCCCCGCCAAAAGACTGACTTACAAACGCCAATAATGACTGCGGTATGCCTGTAAGGTCTGCTAATTTATCTGTGAGCCCGCTGTTCTTCAACTCCTGCTCAACTAATTTCAGATTTGCCGCGGACTGGCTGACTTCGGCAACTCTTATATCGTAAGGCGTGACTGCTGCCCGCCTTTCTTCAAGCTGCTCCTGCAGGTCTTTTACCTGCTGGTTTTTTTTGCTGTAATTATCCGTTAATCCGCGTATGGTTTTGTAATTGTCATCTAAAGCCTGTTTTAGCGAAGAATTTTCCTTGTCGAGCTCACCATTTAGTTTTTTAGCAGCTTTCTGCTGTTCTTCATATTCCTGGTGCTTCAGGCTGAAATCCTGAAGTTTTTCCACTTCAGACACGGCCCATGTGCATCTTTCAGTTTCCTGCTTAAGCGCTATTTCCTTCTCTGCAACTTCTGCGTTTAATCTTGACAGGTCTGTTTCGTACTGCCTTATTCTTGCTTCCAACTCGGTATCAACCTGTGCTGAAACGCCTTCAAGTATTCTGGAAAGTTCGCCTACATAAAATCTTGAGATTTCAACTTCTGGAGATGGCGAATTTGGAGTGCCGCTCCTGAAGCGCTCGTTTAGCCAGAATTTTATCTGCTTTTTTGCCTCTGCTGCCGTACTTGCATCAACATAGAAATAATGGCTTACTCCACCGCTCGGACTTCTGGCAGATTCTCCAAGCTTAAAAACATTTATATCCGCATCTTTGAGAACATTCTTTAAGTGCTGTATGCTTGACTTCTCGCCTTCAAATAAAACTTCAACTATTGGCATGCCATTTCCATCAAATCTGGTTTTTTAAGGCTAACCTGCGGCTGCGACAGCACATTTTAATAAACTTTTTACATTCAGAAAGATTAATATGAAAACTAAAGACCTGGAAAAAAGATTAAGTGAGTGGGAAGAAAAACTCAAGCGCATAGTTAGTTTAGTTGACGGTTTAACGCCATTAAGTACGAGCTGGGACCATATGCGTGATGGCATGCTTCCTAATGCCTTCAGGGAATATGTTGAAGACGGTGTGATGTTCAAGGATTATTTTGGTTTTGACCTGACTTATAAACCTTTTTTATTAGCATCTGGCGGCAATATAATTTTTGAACGCGATGGTAAAGTTGTTCTGCATTTTAGGTACATCAAAGAAACAAAACCATTGCCGTCGGGTATGCAGGAAACTTTTACAATCATAGATGATGTTGAAAAATACGAAAAGGGTCCTTGGGAAAGAATTATGGACAAATTGCTTGCGATGCCCAATCATGAACGAATGAGCGGGTTTATCGAACCTAAAGTTGAAGCTTACCAAAAACCGCAGGAAAAAGCGCAAAAAAGGGAATATCTGCGGCGGGAAAGAGAATCAAAAGAAGCTGAGCTTAGTTCAAGGGCTGCAAGGCTCGGATTATAATAACAAAAACTGCGGTTTTTGGCATAAACCTTTTAAATAGACTCTTTAAGTCTTTTTTAGTAACTAGTCGCCAAATGGTTAGTTACAAGGGCGCAAGCCCTGAAATACGAAAATGCCAAAAGCGCGAATAAAACTTTACAGCACTGACATAAAGAAGCTGAACGACATAGTCAGCCAGATTATAGATATCGCGAAGAAAGTTGGCGTTACCTATTCTGGTCCCATTAACTTACCCACAAAAAAGCTTGTTATCAGTACCCGCAAGTCACCGGACGGGGAAGGTTCTGAAACTTACGACCGATGGGAGATGCGAATCCACAAGCGGCTGATAGATTTAGCTGCTGATGAACGCGCGTTACACTTGGTAATGAGAGTTTCTATACCGCAGGATGTTAACATAGAGATACAGGTTATAGAATAGTTCTGACGACTACGAGAGAAATCGCCATTGTTTATGGTAAAGCAGAACTATCATTGCTGGCAGGAAATTAAGGGCAAGCAAATCTGCCTGAAAAAAAGCTCTGTAAAACCAAAATACAAATCCCTTTCCTCTCGTAGTCAGTCGTCGTCAGAAGCCTAGTCAGCTTCCATCTTCCAGATTATTATTTTATCCAGGGGGAAGATGGTTTTTGTTTCCTTCTTTACATCCATTGCAAGCTTGTCTATGTTGGACGGGACAAAAATATCCGTAAAGTTATACTGCGTGAAAGTCCTGTTTGTAAACTCTGTGATTTTGCTCAGCAGGTCCGCGCGGACAGGGTGATGAAGCTTTTTGACGCCAAGAGCCATCCACTTTACTATCAGGTTCCTGCCGTCTTTTGATTTTACCTTCAAGACGTTAATGAATTTTTCCTTGTAACGCCTGCCGGAACGCTGGATAAAGCTTTCAATCAGGTAATATCTCCATGGCTCCGTAATAGCCTTGTCTCCGCGGGTGTCAGTTATTTTAAGAATCAGTTTTCTCTGCGCATCTTTGGGCATTCCTGTCAGCTGCATTAAGTTTACTTCTACAGGCCTGCCTTTCAGCTCTTCCGGAGTGTATGCAGTAATGTCCACAACTTCCTTGGATTTGAAAACTTCCGGGGCTAAAACTGTAAACCATTTTTTCTTTCCCCTAACAACGCCTTGTTTTGCAGTCATATTTATCCAGTCTCCAGGTTAATCTTCCAGTTCTCTGGCAGTTTTTTTGAGTTTTTGTAATATTTGACCAGTCTGTTGATTTTTGCTGTTGTCAGCTGCAGCCCGCGCTTTGAATGCATGTCCTTTTTGTGCAGCAACATGTGCTTTCTGATTATAATCGCCTTTTTTATGAGATTGTTGAGGTCTTCAGGAATCTCGGGCGTAAGCCCTTTTTCTGCAATAATTTTGCATACCTTCTTGCCAGAAATTTTTTCAACATCGGGAACTCCGTAACTGTCTCTTAAAATCAATCCAATCTGGCTTGAAGATGTTCCCTGCTTTGCAAGCTTTACAATCAATGCAGAAATCTCTTCGCCTTTGTATTGAACCCAGCTAGGCACAGGCCCGTAAAGCTTTTTTGAGCCCGATTTTCCCCTTCTGCGCGCATGTATTCGTGCCATGTTTGAAATGACTTACTAATACCAAAATTTATTGCCGGTATAAGCGAGTCGTAACTGACTTATCCTATTTTGAGCCCATCCGTAATCCTTTAAAAAGGTTTGCGCAGGCGTTTGATTATGTTAAGGCTGATAAGAAATCTCAACAAGAAAAGCTTTCTGGAGGCAATAAAGCTGGGAGAATTTTCAGTACAATATGTTCATCATGGCGAGATTAGCGCTGAAGACAAAGAAAAAGATCTGTCTGTTGAAAATATCGAGAAACTTCTGAGCGACGAAACTCAGCGTAGGTTTTTTAGGATAGGGGTTAAAGCAAAGACAAAAGGAAACAGGCCTTATGAGTTTTTTATAGAATATGACCAAAAACCTGAAAGAAGTTATTTTGAAGTTAGGGCATATTTGATTTCTGATAACAAACTGGATGAAGCAGAAATAAATGACGCCCTAGAAAAAAATTTGTAATCATAGTTTTTCCTTATACCTTCCGCGGGCTTCAACAACTTTCAGCCTATTCAAAACTTCCTGGTTTTTGTATCCTTCAAGAAAAGCTTTCCAGCATGATTCCCATATCTTATGATGTTTTGAAACCAGGCATTCCTTGAACAGGTGCAGGTCAACTGCCTTGTCTTCAACTCGACTTGAAAAATCTCCAAGGCCCAAGTCAATCAAATAGACTTTTTTGCCTTTCAAGATTAGGTTTGAAGTTGTTAAATCACCATGAACAATTCCAGCGCCATGCATCTTCTCAGTTAGTTCGCCAATCTGCCTGCAAATGTCAGTATCTGATGTCTTATCCAAGTAGTCGCGCACTTTTGTGCCGTCAATGAACTCAATTTCCAGAGTCATAGTTTCCCTAGCAGAACCCTTGGTTCTGCTGGGCCCAGCCGAACCGCGTTCGGCTCGGGTGTCATCTTCTTTCAGAACTGCTGGAACAGGCACGCCAGCGCGCTCAAGCGCCCTCAGGAGCTTGGCTTCCGCCCTTGTACGCTCCTTGCGCAGTTTTGAGTCAATCTCAGCTAAGCGGTACGATTTTAGAACTCTTTCTTTGATGATTTT
>JAZDME010000015.1:0-16339 GCA_043801255.1 archaeon | reverse complement strand
CCAGCTTCTGCAGGTGCCGCGTGAATGTTTTCATTGATTTATCGCCGCCGGACCTTGTGTAAATATCAAATAACTCTCCAGTATTTTTACCGGAATTTTCTTTTATGATTCCTAAAACTAATTTTTCATCATCAGTAAACTCAGATGATGATTTTATTTTGAAGGCATCGGTATTTTCAATTGCCTTTAGAGCATGTTCCAACTTCACTTTTTTTGAGGCTGCGGACTCGGCAATTTCTCCGGCAGTTTTCAGCAGTATGACGCCGACACGCACGTCAGAATATTGGGATGCTTTTTCAGCAATTGCAGTAAACGCAGGTTCTTCCCAAGTATCCTCATAAAAAGCATATTTTATTCTTTCGCGCAGAATGTCAAATATTTCAGCTCTATTATATTCCGGAAATTCTACCATCTCCGGAGCAAGCCTGGATTTAATACGCAGGTCAATTTCAGCGCCCCAGCTCCTGTCGTTCGTTATAAGTATAATTGCCTTATTTTTTACCTCCTCAAGCAGCAGGTAAAGAAAATCAATGTCCGCAGTCTTGTCAATCTCATCAAAAACAAAAACAATCCCATCTTTTTTTGCAGTTATCTCCTTTACCTTATCAAAAATCTGGGTTGAATTCATGTTGTGCGTGAATTTATAGCCAAGCTGGTGGCAGATGTCTGTCAGAATTTTGAATGAGGAATCGTGCTTCCAGCAGTTTATGTAAATCCAGACAACATTGCCTTCAACTTCATCGAGCTCCATAAGCATCCTGCGCGTTACAGCAGTCTTACCGATTCCGGATGAGCCACGGATAAGCAGATTTTTCCCGCTGCGCCCGGCAAATAAAGGCTGAATTGCAGTTGCTATAAACCGCTGCTGCTTCTCGCGGTGCAGCAGAAGTTTTGGCACATAATCAAGGTCAAGAGCATCAGAGTTCTTCTGGAAAAGCGTCTGATTTGAAGTCAAAAAGTCAAAGTTACCCATTTTTCTCCTATGAATTTTGCCTTAATATTACGTACCTGCTTCAAACCCACTTAAATATTTCTCCTGTGCAGGAGTCAGCTTGTCAATTGTTATACCCATTGTTGATAGCTTTAATGAAGCGACTTCTGCGTCCTGGCCTTTCGGAACAGGATAAACATCCGGCTTAATGCCTTTGTTTTTTGCAAGCCATAAAAGCGAAAGGAACTGGTTTGCGAATGACATATCCATTACCTCTGAAGGATGCCCTTCAGCTGCTGAAAGATTTACAAGGCGCCCCTCTGCAAGCAGATAAATCTTATTTCCGTTGTGCAAAGTGTATTCGATATTATTATCGCGCATCTGTTTTTTGGACATTGATATTTTATCAAGCGCAGCAGCATCGATTTCAACGTTAAAGTGCCCCGAATTTGCCAAAATAGCGCCATTTTTCATGGTGGAAAAATGCTTTTCTGTTATGACGTCGCTGCAGCCGGTAACAGTTATGAAAATATCGCCGACTTTTGCAGCATCATCCATTGTCATTACCTTGAATCCTTCCATCCGCGCTCTTAATGCAGCTATAGGGTTGACTTCAGTAAGTACCACATTTGCGCCGTTACCCCGAACTCGGGAAGCAACGCCTTTTCCACAGTGCCCATATCCTGCAACAACAACTGTTTTTCCAGCATACATTACATTTGTGGCTCTTTTAATTCCGTCAAGGGTGCTTTCGCCCGTTCCAAAGACATTGTCAAAATCCCATTTCGTTTCTGCATCTGAAACTGCAACAACAGGGTATTTCAGCATCTTGGAATCTGCCATTGCCCTGATTCTGTTTATTCCTGTTGTGGTTTCCTCGCAGCCGCCGATAATATCCTTCAGCAGTTCAGGATGCTTGTTGTGAACCACAAACACCAGGTCCGCGCCGTCATCTATTGTTAAATGAGGTTTTATTTTTAACGACTCCTCAACGCACCAGTAATATTCCTCATTTGACAGTCCGCGCCAGCCGTAGACATCAATGCCTTCTGCTGCAAGAGCTGCAGCAACATCATCTTGGGTCGAGAGTGGATTGCATCCGCACCACGATGCCTGAGCGCCTGCAGCCTGTAATGTGCGAACTAAAACTGCAGTTTCCTTTGTAATGTGCAGGCAGCCGGCAATCCTGAAGCCTTTCAAGGGCTTGGTTTGCGAGTAGTGCTTCTTCAATTCCATCAAAACAGGCATTCTTGATTCTGCCCATTCAATTTTTAGACGGCCCTGTTCGGCCAGAGAAGGATCCAATACTTTTGCCATGTTTCTTAGCGATGCATAAATTATTTATAGCTATCCATCAGCATTGGTGTTATGGAAAAGAAGCCTAAAAAGAAATACCAAAGTCCTGAGATTAGCGAAGACGTGGAGCTGACAAAGGGATTAATTGTCAGAGGGATTTTAGAATCCCGTGAATATCCGCAAGAGATGCCACTTCAAAATCAGGCCCGATTTTAATTTTTGATGTATCCTTATGTAACCTATTTATCAAAACAGATCTTATTGACATATTTTTTGCCCCTATAATATCTTCAGGCGTATCGCCAACATAAATCGATTCTTCTGGCAGGACATTCGCAGATTTTAACGCATGCGCAAATATCTTGCCGTCCGGTTTGTATGCCCGCACTTCGCTTGACACTGAAAAACTTGAAAAAAACCTAAGCAACCCAAATTTTTCCAGTTCGAGCTTCAAAATGTTCCAATCCGCATCACTGATAATTCCTAATTTTATATCCTTTTCGGAGAGGAGATTTAATGCCAGTAAGGTATCAGGATAAATCGCACCGTTTTCAACAAATGATTTTTTGTACAAAAATTCAGATGTGCTTTCTGCTTCGGCAGGCGAAAAGCCATTTTCAATTAACACGTCAGAGAGCAGGCCAATTATTGTTTTAAATTTCTCCTCAGATGCACCGCGCTTTTTGTCAAAAAAACTCTTTCTCAATTTATGGTCAAAGTCCCGAATATTTAGCTTTTTAGCCATGTTTTGAAATAAGCTGGAATCTGAACTGAGCAGAGTACCTCCAACGTCAAAGAATACCACTTTAATAGCCATGGAATATCCTATTAGATTATTTTCAAATCGTTAATATATTAAACAATTATAATGCCATACACAAATTATTTATAACTATCTTTTAACGATAAAACAGATAAACATGGAAGACGATAAATTACCAAAAGAACTGCATGAGTTTAAAGAATTGAAGCCCATGCACAAGATAGAACCAACAGTGACTGTAAAAAAAAGCACTGTATGGCAGGGGCTATGCGTCGTACTTGTGATTCTGCTGGCATTGTCAGTCTGGACAGGCGGATTTGGTTTTGGAAACGAAACAACAGGAGCTGTTGTTGCTAACCCGACAGCAAATCCAACAGCGAACCCTACTGCAAACCCAACAGAAAATCCTACAGCGAACCCTACTGCCGATACAACAGTGAAGAGCATACCTGTTAGTGGTGCGCCGGTTTTTGGAAATAAAGATGCTCCAGTAACAATAGTGGAGTTTTCAGATTTCCAGTGCCCATACTGCTCAAAAGGCAAAAATACTTTAGACTCGCTTGTGGACAAATATGTCACGCCGGGAAAAGTAAAAATTATTTTCAAGGATTTTCCGCTAAGCTTCCACGCTAATGCGCAGGTTGCAGCAGAAGCAACCAGGGCTGCTGGAGAACAGGGCAAATTCTGGGACATGTACAACAAGCTTTTTGACAATCAGGCAGCATGGTCAAGCGCATCAGACCCTAAGACTGTATTCAAGGGCTATGCAACCTCTATAGGGCTGGATGTTTCCAAATGGGAAGCAAGCTATGACAGCAGCAAATTCAAGGACGCAATAGCAAAAGACCAGTCTGATGGAGTTGCGCTGGGCGTAACAGGAACACCAACATTCTTTATCGGAAATGATAAAGATGGCTACACGCCAATAGTTGGAGCATACCCTGCAGAAGCATTCCAGACGATAATAGACGGGCTGCTTGCAGCGTAGTTTTTCTTTTTTATTATTTTTAATTAATTTAGCAAGGAATATTGGCGACTGACTACTCTGCCTCACTGCGTGAGGCAGTTCAAAGGTCATTGATTGAGAGAAGGCAGACCCAAGCCGAACGAAGTTCGGCTGGGCACAGCGGAACTTGTTCCGCTAGTGACTATCTTGTTGGACACGGGTAGCTGAAATTGCTGCAAAGCTCAAATACAAGACCTTTGCACTCGTAGTCGTCAGTACATTCTTTTTGCGCTTACTGTTCCTGAATCAAACGCAACCTGCAGAACATCCGGACCGGACTCATAATACCAGTATTCAAGGTTTTTTCCGCTGACCTGCTGCTTTTCCAATGGCTCGCCAAGCATTCCGAGAATGTCTGATTTTGTCTGGCCTTCGTTAATCACGTCAAATGCGGCTTTCAGGTTAGTTGGTTCTTTTGTAACTGTAACACTTACAGATGCGTCGCTTGGCGAAGAAGGAGTAGCAGCCTCTTCTTTTGAGCTGGAGCATCCGCTTATGGCAAATACCAAAATCACTGCCAAAATCACTATTAACGCGTTTTTCATGCGAATTCTACGAATGTACGAATATATAAAAATACCCCCCTAAGAAAACTATTTAAGCAGCCCTTTGCATAATATGCTAAACAGGGAGGTGCTAGATAAAAATGGCAGCAAAAAGAAAACCATTCGGTGGAATGATGATTGCGCCCGACGCAAAATTAGGAGTAATAATCGGACACGCAAAAGTAGCCCCGTCACAGATGACAAAGAAAATTTGGCAATACATCAAGGCGCACAAATTAATGAAGAAATAAACCTCTTCATTTCTTTTTTATCTTTTATTTTTTATATTTTTTCTATGACAGCATACTAACTGAAATACAAAGTTTTATAATCTGCTTAATTTTTTTGTTTTTATGCCAAAAATTTCTTCTGCTTACACCGGGAAAGGCGACAAAGGAAACACGTCATTTTTTGGCGCAGTACTTTCAAAATCAGACTTATGCTTCGACGTGGTAGGAGATATTGACGAATTAAATTCATCAATCGGCGTATGCCGCGGTTACAACAAGGACAGGGAAACAGAGAAAGTGCTGCAAACCGTGCAAAAATGCCTTTTCAGGGCAAGCGCATATCTGGCAGGCAATAAGGACCACGAGTTGGAATCTTCAGATACAAAAAATATGGAAAAGTCAATTGATTTTTTTAACGCAGAACTTCCAGAACTTAAAAAATTTATTCTTCCTGATGGCTGCGAGCTTGCGTCACATCTTCAGTTAGCAAGGGCAGTCTGCAGGCGCGCAGAAAGAAAGGTTGTTTCATTCCGGGAAAAAGAGCCGCTGCCCGGCGAGATGCTGAAGTATTTCAACAGATTATCATCACTTTTATTTGTGCTTGCAAGATGGGCAAATAAAGAAGCAGGCATTAAAGAGGCGGAGTGGACGCCTTAAGGCCTCCATACAGTCAAACCCTTTTTCTCAAAAGAAAATGCCTTGTATTCAACAAAATTCTGAAGCGCTTTCCGCACATCGTATTTTTTTGCAGGGTCGCATACAAGCATCATGTGCCCTCCGCCGCCTGCTCCGGAAACTTTTCCGCCGTAAACGCCGCCAGTTTTCATTGCCTTTTCATAAAGCATATCTATGTAATCATTTGAAGTGCCTTTGGCCGTGCTTTTTTTCAGCATCCAGCTTTCATGCAGCAATTCCCCAAAATCTTTTGCGTTTCCGCGCATTACGGCATTTTTAATGGGTTCAACAAGCTCTTTCATTTTGTTCAGGGAATCAACATTCTGCCCGAGCTTGTAAGATTGTATCTGCTCCTGGATTATGCTGCCGCCCATTCTCTGCTGCCGTATATCGCAGAGAATTATTGCTGATTCCATCTCGTTTATTGCATCATCGTGAAATCTGAAAGGAGTCACAATTATCTCGTCTTTCCCGGTCTTTTTTTCTATAAGGCACAAACCGCCGTATGCAGAAATATACTGGTCCTGATAGCCGCCGGCAATTCCAAGCTCTTTCCTCTCAGCAATATGCGCCAGACGGGCAATCTCATGCCTCGTCTGTAGCCTGTGCAGGGGCTTGTCTTTTATCAGCCCAAGCCCTTCCCATAAAACTCCAATCAGGCCGACGTTAACAGCAGAGCTTGTTCCCAATCCTGAACCGACAGGCGCATCAGAGTAAAGTTCAATCCTGCCGCCATGCTCACCAAGCTTGACGTTCATGACTTTCAGGGTGGCTTTAATCAAGTCAAGCTTGCCATCGTAATTTATCAGGTCTTTTATTTCCTGGATAATATCAAAATCATGAGAATTAACTGTTAAAGAACCGGAGTTCATTTCCCAGTTTGCAAAAGCATATTTGTTAATTGATGCGCTCAAAACCAGTCCGCCACAATCATCGCAGTACGGCGGAACATCCGTGCCGCCGCCGGCAAGCCCTAATCTCAGTGGTGCCCTGCTTCGGATAATCATTTAATAAAATTCAAAGTAAAGTCTTATAAGTATTTTTAAAATCTGGATTTTTTTGAAAAGTCTCAAATTTCATTCCTTTTTGGGTGAGGAATGAAATTTGCAAGCGGTTTGGTGTTCCCACATAAATTTGGGGAACAGCCAAACCGAGACTTTTCAAGCCATTAAAACCTGTAGCGAACCTTGTCATACCAGACTTTAAATGAAGTTGGCATTGTATGGTATACTGGCTTTGCTATCTTCTCACGGACAAAGTCTGCCACCTGCACAATAGATACCGCTAATCGCGTCAGCCCGGCGTACTCCAAATTAAACCTAACAACACCTTCTTTCAGAAGGAAGTTTATCAGGGCGTTTGGCATGACTCCGAACCTGTTGCTTGTAACGCTTCCGCGCATCAAATTCAGAATCAGAACAAGATACATATTTTTCTTTTTTAGATTGATATGTTTTGCCCTGTCCCAATAATTTAATTCAACAGCAGAATCTTTTTCTGTTTTTATCACGCCTTCAGCCATTGCTCTGCTGTAGAGTTCGCTTCCGGTGAAGAATACCAGATTATTAACAGAAAGATAGTAGGGCTTGGGAATTTTTTGAAGCAGCCTTATGAGATTTATAATGTCCTGCGCATTTTCGTAAGGATTGCATGTAATAACATCATACATGACAGTTATTTTGTCTTTGTATTTGTGAAGTATATTCGCGGCGTTTATAACAACATCATCCCTCTGGTTTCTTTTGTAAACTTCAAGATTTGTTCTTTCAGCGCCCTGAATTCCGATAATAATATCTGTGCAGCCTGCATCCGCCAGCAGTTTCATTTTTTCATCATCGATCGTATGCGGGTCGCCCAGGCATTTGAATCGCATTTTTACCTGTGTCTGGTATTTTTCGCAAAACTCGCGGATTTGCTCAATCGGGCGCAGCGAAAATGTATCATCCCTGATATCAAAATAAGTTAATGATGGAAATCTTGATTTTAATTCAATAATATGCTTGATTATATAATCTGGGCTGTGCCATCTCATCAGCTTTCCTTTTCCAACATACAAATTATTTAGAAAGCGGTTTGAGCAGTATGTGCAGCCAAAGGGGCAGCCTCTGCCAGTGAGAAAGAAAATCTGTCCGCTAAGATGCCTCTCCCGAAATTTTATTATATTGTCATTTTCCAAAACATACTGCGTTTCCAGGTCATAGTCAACAAAAGGAAGCGCGTCAATATTCTGTATCATTGGGCGGACATCGTTTTTGTAAATCTTGTTCCCTTTTCTTACCCACAGATTCTTTATCTTTGTAATGTCTTTACCTTTTTCAATGGCGTTTGCAAGTTCGACTGCAGCTTCTTCGCCTTCCCCCCTGCAGATAATATCTACATAGGCAATGCATTCTTCCGGAGAAAGCGTTGCATGAATGCCGCCCCAGACAATCGGTATATTGAGCGGTTTGAGATATGAAATTACCTGTTCAGCTCTTTTTGCCGTTGATGCCATTGAAGAAAAACCAATTAATACAGAATCGGAGCACATGTCCTTCAGCTGTGCAAGAACATTTTTAGAATAAAATTTTGAATAGTCTTCTGAAGCTGTAAGAAAAATGAGCCGGACATTATGCCCCGCTTTTTTCAGGCAGCTCGAAATGGTTCTTATCCCCTGGTCGCTCGGGTAAGTGCTTGTCGATATCAGCGTAATTTTCATATTTTTTTCCTGTTCTCAATCAAGTTCTTATAAACCTTGCCAATTTTCTCAACCTGATTTTCCCAAGTAAAGTCTTCAGCTTTATTTCGGGCAAGTTTTCCCAGTTTTTCGCGCAGTTTTTTATTTAAAAGAAGCTTTCGCAACTTTTCCTTCAAATCCCAGAGATTATTCTTGTCAAAAACAAAGCCGCAGTTGCCGACAACATCAGGCATGCCGCCGGCATTTGCTGCGATTACCGGCTTGCCTTGAGCCATTGCTTCCAGCAAAGCAATTCCAAATGCCTCATAGTCGGAAGGCATTACGAGGACATCGCAGGCAGCCAGCGCATCAAGTTTTTCCTCGTCGGAAACTGCTCCGGCAAATAGAATCTTATCAGAAACTTTAAGGCCCTCCGCCAGATTTTCAAGTTCATTTTTGAATCCGCTGTCATGCCCTATGAAAACAAACTTTGTATCGCTGAAAGAGCTTGCAATTTTTACCACCTTATCAAATCCTTTGCTCCTGTGCATTCGCCCTATGCAAAGAACCATGTTTTTTTCATTTATGTTATACCTTTTTCTGAATTTTTTCGGATCAGTTTTTTTCAGGTAAATGCTTCTGAATCCCGGCGGAACGATTTCAATTTTTTTTGGACTAACTCTGAATCTTTCCAAAAGCCAGGATTTTTCAGCTTCTGTCTGCACAATTACCTTGTCTGCAGAATTTAAAATCCACTTTCCTATTGTTGAATCAAATAATTTTACTGCAAGATTAAGTATTTTATTTCTTACAGACTCTGGATATTCCGGCCAGTGTGTTGTAATCACAGAGGGAACTTTTCTTAATTTCGCAATCAGCAAAGCCAGATTGTAAAACTGCCTGAACGAGTGCACATGAATAATATCGTACCTTTCCTTTAGCAGGTGCAGGAACAATCCTGGAAAAAACGGCGAGAAATAGCTGTATTTAAACAAAGTTTTGAATCTTCGGACGTTAATCCCTTCAATAAGGTCTGTTTTTGGCAATTTTTCCTTGCCATCCCTTATAGAATCTGAGACAAGCATTGCCACGCCATAGCCTTTTTTTACAAGCTCAGAACCGTCAAAATAAAGGTGGTCTTCCATGCCGCCCTTCACGGGCCAGAAATACGCGCAGATTTTAGCGACCCTCATTTTGATTTTCCATCCAGAATCGGCTCAAGATATTTCCAGACTATGCTCTCGTTGACAAATCCCCTTGCCCTGTCAAAACTGCTTTTCTGCATTTTTTTCAGCAGACTTTTGTTTTCAATCAACTTCAGAAGATATTCCTTCAGGGAAGGCAGGTCGTTGTGGTCATAAACAAAACCATTTTTTTCATGAATCACTGCAGTATTGCCCCCTTCAACTTTTGTTGAAATCCCCGCGCATTTGCGGGCCATGCCTTCCAGCAGAACTATGCCGAATGCTTCGGTTCCGGGCATTGAAGTGAAACAGATTATTTCAGACAAGTCCAGAGCTCGGAGCTTGTCATCCTCGGAAACTTCTCCCGCAAATATAACATTTTTTTCCACACCAAAGGTTTTTGCAAGCTGTTCAAGTTCTTTTTTGTAGCCTTTATCCGGGCCAATCAGGAGAAATACAACGTTTTTGTGTTTTTCCAAAATCTCTGGCAGGACCTTAATCACTTGCTCTTGGCCCTTATATCTGGTTAGTCTTCCCAGTTGCGCAACCACAAACCTATTTTTTAAACCGTACTTTTTTTCAAATCCTAAAGAGCTTATTTTTCTAAATCTGTCAGCGGGAATTCCGTCGGGGCAGTAACGGACTTTGCCTAAATCCGGAAAATACTCGGGCATCCACGTTTCTTTCTGCCCGCCATTGCAGTCAATAACCGCATCATATAATCTGTTAACAGGCCTCTCAGCGAGCCTGTAAATATATTTCAGAATTTTAATCGGCAAACCAATGTTCTTATTTGCAAGGAAAGGGCCGTGCGGGAAATTCACTATTCTTAATTTTGGCTTCAGCAGTTTCAGCAGCAATACTGCGAGGTCCTGCTGGGGAAATCCGATGCTGTGCACAAGAAGAACATCCAAGTCAGAAGCAAGCAGGTCTAATATCAGCTTTTGATTCCAGCAGAGATAATATCTGTACCTGAAAATGGTTTTATACCTGTGGATGTGCAGTCCCCGATAAAGTTCATATTTTTCTTTTAGGATAGTGCCTTCTTTTCTGTCAGATGTAAAAATGTGAACCTCATGCTTCCCAAGCGAACCGTTGTTCGCTGGGCCCAGCCGAAATCTTTTCGGCTTGGGCTTTGCAAGCTCAGCAGACCAGTACAGCGCCTGGTTTTCAGTGCCGTCTTTGAAAGGATGAAAATATGTTATTAATACCCCTATTTTCATAAATTTCTGATGAAAATAAGTCTTTTAAGCCATGCTCCTAGCAGACTGTCTTGTTAATTGTCAAAGGCATTAATTTTGTTACATTTCTGAATTTAGTTACCTGCTGCTTTACGGGAATACTTTCAGATTCGATTTTATAACTGAACGTGACATTTTTTTCATGGTCTCCAAGGTTATAGCCGAAATTGTACAGCCTGTTCTTGCCGGCAGGGATGTTCTGCGTGCGATTAAAACTTGTGAGGGTTCCGTTGTCGTCAAATATAACTGTCATTGTAAAATAGCCCTCTTTTTCATCAGTGTTCCTTACCCGGGCATTTACAATCTTGCGGTATGTGAAATTTTCCCATATAATATTGAGGTCACCAACTTCATCGACATAATACCTGAGCGGCACATCAACCATTTCATAGTCATCATAGGGTTCCTGCTCAATATACGTAATGACATCTTCCGTCTGAATAGTTTTGCAGTTAGCTGTGCCTAAACCAGTTATTTTTGGATTTGTAAACACCACAGCAATAATGATAAAAGCACAGAATAAGCCCGCAAGAATAAAAGGAATTTTTGCCCCGAGTCCGGTTTTGAATTTTTTGCCGCAGTTCGGACAGAGGTCGGCGTCTTTCGAGATTTCCTTTCCGCAGTCAAAACAGAACGCCATGATGCTTTTGTTAAAAGCAGTTATTAAAGGATTTATATTGTTGAGAATAGTTTTGGATGATATTTACGACTTGCGACGGCGGACTACGAGGGAAAAGCTCATTGATTGAATGCAGCCAATGCTATCTTGGTGGGCAGGAAAAGCAAAAATCCCTCACATGAGCAGAAACCGCAACCCAAAAACAAAGAGATTCCCCTAGTCGTTCGTAGTCACTTGTTCTCAATCAGAAACCTATAAGCATCCAAAGCAGCCTTGCAGCCTGTCGCTGCTGCAGTTACTGCCTGCATATACTTGAAGTCCTGCACGTCACCTGCTACAAAAACACCCGGCACAGACGTTTCCGTATCTTTTTTCAGGGTTATGTAGCCTTTCTTATCTAACTCGACGTGCCCTTTCAGGAAACCCGTATTTGGAGTATGCCCGATTGCAACAAAGAGTGCGTTTGCCTTTATCTCAGAGGTTTTTCCGCTCTTTACATTCTTGATTTTTATTCCTGTGACAACTGTATCGCCAAGAATTTCGTCAACAACTGAGTTTGGCATAAGCTTGATGCATTTATTTTCTTTTACTCTTTTCTGAAGCAGCGGCATTGCCCTGAATTCATCTCTGCGGTGAATTAAAGTCACATTGCAGCCCAGATTAGTTAGGTAAAGCGCCTCTTTGAATGCAGAGTCGCCGCCGCCTACTACGGCAAGCGGCTTTCCCTTAAACATAAATCCGTCGCAGACTGCGCAGACTGAAACTCCGCGCCCGAAAAACTTCTTCTCGGAAGGAATTCCGAGGGTTTTTGGCACAGAGCCGGTTGCAATTATCACAGTTTTTGCAAGATACCTTTTTTCATCAGTGGTGATTTCAAACGGCCTTTTTGAAAAACCTACTTTCTCAACACTTTCCAGAGCAATTTCAGCGCCGAATTTCTTTGCCTGCTCCCTGAAAAGCCTGACAAGTTCAGTGCCTTTCATGGTCTGCGGAAATCCTGGAAAATCTTCAACTTCTGTCGCGTACATTAAGCCGCTGACTTTATCCCCTGCGATGCATAGGGTTGACATATTGGCTCTGGAAGCATAAATTGATGCTGTGGCGCCGGCAGGGCCGCCCCCTATGATTATGCAGTCATATATTTTTGCAGCCATGGTAAAATTGCGCATAAAAAGTTTAAAAGAGTTTAGTTTTACTATACTTTAGAACTTCTTATCTTTTCCCAGTTATATGTGTACCTTGCTCCCTTGAACCTTCTGTCATAATAAACAACAAGCCACATGTACAGCCTGGCTGCGAACAGCTCAAATGTCCAAACCAATTCTTTAAGGCTTTTTGAATACCTGAGCGCCCGCGCAGTCCCCCGCAAGAGTTCATTGCCAAATGTTTTCACCCTGAGTTCTTTAGCCTCAGGATACAGGCTATCCAGGTCTTCATGAGATATAGAGCATCTTTTTTTCTGAGTGACCCATTCCCTGAAATTCTCGGGCTGCATAACATAGACTACTGCTTCCGGCGCATATGTGCTTTTGTAGTTGTTCCTGCGCGCAATAAACGGCAGACTTGCATCGTCTGCAACTTCCAGGGGAATCTCGTGAGCCAGATTTGCCCTGAATGCCATCAAGTAGCCAGTAGGTTCTACAAATCCTATCTTTGCGCCGCGCAGCCTTTCTTCATGCGCACCAGCATCTGAAAGCAGATGCGCCCAGTAACCGTATTTTGTTTCTCTCGAATTAAATGCTACAACCCGCCCGGACACAAGCCCTATTTTTGAGTTTTCAAATGGCTTCAAAATTTCGGCTACCGAACCATCGCCAAGGATTACATCCCCGTCTGTAAATATCCAGATGTCTCCTTTCAATGTTTTGTAAAGCAGGTTAAGTGCCTGATTCTTGCCTTCTCCAGGGTCTTTGAAAATTTTGACATGCTTGTACTTTTTTGCTATTGAAATTGTTCCTTCATCAGGCGCACAAACTACAAGCTCATACTTTCCAGGTATCTTTTGCTTGATTATAGACTCGATGGTCTTGGCTACGCTTTTTTCTTCCTTGAATGCGATAATTGCTATAGATATCATTTTAGAGTCCATGCAGGCGTTTTAAGTCATAGTATAACATTTATAAAAATTGTGCATGCCTGAGGAAAGCATCAAATAATCATGCCGGTTTCTCTCAGGTACAATTTGCGGGCTTCGCACATATTCTCTAATTTAGCATACGCAACATTAACAGGCAATTCCCTGAGCCCGCAGTCAGGATTCAGGACAAGATTTTCAATTCCCTGCAGTTTTACTGCTTCCGTAATAAACTCGCATATTGATTCAGGCGATTCTATATCCGTAGACGAACTGCTCGCACAGCCAAGCCCGAGTTTCTTTTTATAATCGCCGACTTTATATTTGCTGAGAATCTCCCTGTTTGGCATTTCTTTCGTACCTGTAAAGCCGTGGGATAATACGCTGATGTATTTGAGCTCCAGAAGTTTTTCAAAAAGCCTGACTGGCTTGTCATTCTCGCGCGCCATTCCTGTTATATTGCCGCAGGAATGCAAGGTGACAGGCACGCCGTGGCTGCTTATCTTTTCAGCAAGATATTCTATGGCATCCTTTACAGCATCAAACGGTATGCCCTGCGAAAAGAACGGCTCATCAATGTGGAAAGATGCTGCGTGAAAATTTGGGTCTATAAGTTTGTAAAGCGCGTATTCCGCTTTTGCAATGTCCAGATAGAGTTTGGGATTTCTTGTTGTCTCCTTGGGGTTTTTTCCATAAATGCCATTTTTAATTGCTGCCATACTCCACGCCATCGTTAGAGGCCCAGCCATCATATAAGCAGGCTCGGTTGTCTTACCATCTACTTTCGTTCTCCACTCACAGCGACCTATCACATGCTTGAAGTCGTCCCAGAGATGAACAACCGGATCAGTGTGGGTTTTATCTGTTATATCATCTGTTATTTCCCATTTTCCCTCAAGGTTGCGGTGAAAAGATTCAAGAGGGCATGCAACGTAATCAATCATTGTGAATCTCGGCTGCCCGTCGGAAATAACTTTGACTCCGACATTTAACTGCGCATCTATAGCTGCATCCTGGTTTGTCAATACATGCTCTTCAGCTTCAACCAACGGATAGCTGCCTATGACAGTTGTTTGCAGAATATTTTCCAATGCCATGCGCCAATATATGCAAAGAAAGTGATTTAAATCTGGCGATTACCTCGTCATTTTCAGCAGTTCTGTTAATGCTGTAGGCAGTTCATAGCAGTTGCCGACATCCTGCGCGAAATGCCCTAATTTCTTTAAAATTATTATTTTAGAACCAAGACGCTCTTCAAAAGTTTTTGTATTACTCAAAGGCACAAATGGGTCATCATCTGAAAATATCGCAACAGATTTTTTCAACACTTTTCTGACTTTTTCAAAATCTATTGGCGTTTCAACCCATGGCTTTGCAATTGCTTCTTCTTCCGCATTCAAGCCCGTTACATACGGAAACCAGCCAGCTACAAATATGACTCCGCCAATCTGTTCTTTTACGGTCTGCAGGTAGCGGAGAATTGTCTGGCAGCCGATGCTGTGCCCGACAAAATAAGTATCTCGGTCTGCTTTCTTGACTAGTTTTGCAAGAAATGGAACCCATGCCTTCATTGTTGGATTATCAACGTCAGGCATTTCAGGAAGATATACATCAAATCCTTTTGCTTTCAATTCCTTTTCAAGCCAGGGATACCAGCCATGGTTCGGTAATCCGCCCCATCCAGGAATAATAAATACGCGTTTCATTTCATCATCTCAATTATCTTCTTCGGCTCCGCTTTTCCTCGTAGCTTGCCGATGATAATACCTGTGATCTTCTCAGGAGGCATGTTTTTTAATTCTTCTTTTAGCTTTGCAATCTCTTTTTTTAGTTCAGAGTCTGACATCTTTGTGAATTTTCCCGCAAGTTCGTGCAGATGCTCACCCTTTGAAAGCCCTATGAAGATATCTGCTAGTGATTCCTTAGAGACCTTTCCCTCGTTTAGTAATTCAAAAACAGATTCAAACTGCTGTTCTGTAAATTCCACTTCTTTTCCAGTCTTTCTTTTGACTTCTGCTTCCACAGATAAAAGTGTTGAAACTACTAAATTTGGATTTATGCCTTTGAACCTTGACAAGAACTTTTCAAAAGTCTCGAGTTCAGGGCTTCGCACAGCTTGATGGGCTAAATCCTCGGAGAGTCCCAGCTTCAAAAGCTTCTTTTCCCGCTCTTCAAATGATTCTGGTATTTTCATCTCAGCAATTTTCTTTCTATCAATATGTATGAGAGGAATATCAGTTTCAGGATACATTCTTGCTGAGCCTGGCATTGGCCTTAGGAATTTGCTTGTTAAGTCATCTTTTATATTTCGCACATGTCCTTCAAGTTTCTCGCCAGCTTTTACTGCGCCTAACTGACGGTCTATTTCAATTTCAACAATCTTAGGCATCTGAGGCAGTTCCTGAACACCTTTTAGCTCAATTCTAGGATGTCCAGTTACAGAAATATTAATGTCCTGCCTTATTGTTCCAAGCCCGCGGATAACTTTGCCTGTTGACCTTAGTAATGAGCCTAATTTCTCTGCAGTTTCCTTTACGTGCTCAGGAGTTTTGCAGTCCGGAGCAGTTGCTATTTCAATTAACGGAATGCCTAATCTGTCAAGCCTATAAGTAACAGATTCCGGATTTTCTCCTGTACGGCGAGCAGCATCTTCTTCGATGCAAATAGTCTGAATTCCAACTTTTCCTAAACTTGTTTCAAGAAATCCATTCATTGCAACCAAAGCAGTTCTCTGAAATCCTGATGTGTTTGAGCCATCAACAACTGTTTTTCTCATTACCTGAATAGTGTCAGGAATTTCGCAGTGAAGCATTTTTGCAAGCAACAAAACTGTATCCAAAGCCTCGGGATTTATCGGATGCGGAGGCTCTTCATCAGTCTCAACCAGGCAGTTTGATTTCGCATAAACTTCATACAAGTAATATTTTCTTTTTTTCTTTTCAAAAATTGCTGCAGGGTCTATCTTTCCAATCTCGCCTGCAAGCGGACGCAGTTCGCGTTTAATTATAATTTCAGGTTTGTCTTGCTTTACTTCTGACGGGCAGGAGCAGAATAATTTATGCGTGTCAAGCTGCTGATGTATTTCCAGACCAGCTTTCAACCCGATTTTTTTATAGTCA
>JAZDME010000071.1:0-25922 GCA_043801255.1 archaeon | reverse complement strand
CTCGCGCAAAAATTTTTGGAGTCCGGGCGCTTTCGCGGGCAGTGTTGGCTACAACACTATTGAAACTGTTGATGCCTATGTTGGGATTCAAGCAAAATCAATGGGAAGCCTCGGGCTTTAGCCCGAGGAGGGCGTCACATTCCCCTCGTCGTCTAGCCGTCGTAGCAGTAGTTGTTACTCAAACTTTATCTTCTTATTTGGCTCAAGCTCCCTTACCAGCCTAAGGTATTCGCTCTGGAGTTTGGAAGCTGCATGCGAGCTTGGCATGTGTACTATGTTAGTTAGATTCTTTGCCCTGTCAGCATCTATGGTGCTGTTGCTATTTTTCTGACTATGGCTGCTGTTGTTTAATTCTTTAATCAATAACTCTGCCCGCTTTCTTGCGAAGTCTGCCACTAGCGATGCGCCTGAAATGCGATAAGTGCCTTGACTGGTGTGCTCAACTGATATGTTTATTCCGAAATCATTCATGAACTCGTGCTTTAGCCTGTCTATGACTTTTATGGAATTTTCATGGCTTAAACTCTGAACTGGAAATTCCACGCAGACATTATCAGGCAAAGTGCCGCTATGCATGGTGTTTTCCTGAGTCAGCGAATTCTCCCAGTCTGTAACTTTGCTGTCAACTTTGATGTCTTCTTTCCTGAGCGGCGTTTTTAGTTTCAGCCCGCTCAGGCTGCGGAGCCTGCTGAAAGCAACGTAAGTCTGCCCGTGCTCCCAAGGCCTGAACTTTAAATCAATAAGGGCTTTCTCTAACGTTTGGCCTTGGCTTTTGTGAATTGTCATTGCCCATGCAAGCTTCAGAGGGATTTGACTTATGCTGCCTTTGGGCTCTTTGCTGATACCTCCTTTTTCAAATATGTACTTGTATATGTTCCAGTCATACTTTGCTAAAGAAATAATTTCATCATTGCAGTCAAGCTTGACGTTAACGGTATCTTTGGAAAGACCTGTTACTGTCCCTAAACTGCCATTATAGTATCTGCCTTTCGAGTCGTTTACTAAAAATATCACACGCGCGCCGTCTTTAAGCACTAATCTCTCAGGCGCTGGCGCGTCTTTTACATTAACGTCGCCAGCTTTGCTTGAAGAGTAAGAAACTTCCTGACCCGGAAGCTCGTTCAGGTGCAGCAAATTATATTCTTCAACTGTCCTGTTTACCGTCGATAGCACAACGTGGCCTTCATCGCCATCAAACTGAACTTGTTTATTTAGAATATCTAAATCCTCTGAAGTAAGAACGCCTTTCTGCATGCGCGTTAAAATTCCCAGAAATGTGCTGTCGCTCTGCCTGTAAACATGGCTTAATCTTACTATCATCAGGTCTAATTCCTTATACGCAGCCGAATCAAAAAAATAGTTTGAATAGTTTTCATATTTCTGATAGAGAATAGCGCTGTCGTCGTCAGTAACAATTGGCGGCAATTGATACATGTCGCCAAATAATATCAATTGCACGCCGCCGAAGGGCAGGTTTCCATCTTTATACCTGCGCAATATCATATCCATGGCATCAAATAAGTCTCTTCTAACCATAGATATTTCATCAATAACAAGAACATCCATTCTTTCATAAATCGGGGCAAACCTGCTCTTGTTGATATCCTCGGAACGTATAATTCCTGGAGGCAGCTGGAAAAAAGAATGAATAGTCTGCCCTGATACATTAGTTGCAGCAATTCCTGTCGGCGCCAGAACAACACAGGCTTTGTTCGTGTTCCTGACAAATTCCCGAAGCACAGTTGATTTTCCAGTTCCTGCCGCGCCAGTAATCATGGCATTGCAGTCAGTGTCTTCAAGAAGCGTAAATATGGGATCTCTAACGAAGTCATCGTTTATTGCAGTTTTCCTGTCAAGCCATGTTTTTGCCATTTTACAAACAATTCCTACTGACGAACACGTGCACTATTAAAGTATTACTGGATACTGGACAACCAGCCGCAAATCATGTAAATATTAACATTTACTAATATAACATCGCAAGGCGACCATAACATTTATAAGCATGTAAGATACGTCTTACATATGGAAATTGCGATTACGAAGATGAGCTCAAAAGGACAAGTCGTAGTGCCTGCAGAGATGCGCAGGGACATCAAGGAAGGCGAGAAAATGATAATCATCAAAACAGAAGAAGGCCAGATAATAATGAAAAAGGCGACTGAAATGGACGAAAAGCTCAAAGACGACATAATATTCGCAAAAAGGACTGAAGCAGCAATAAAGAGATACGAACGCGGCGAATTTACCTCTTCCAGCGCTGAAGATTTCTTGAAACAGCTGAAGAAATGGTAGTTACTATAGTCGAAAAGACTGATGAATTTGTAAGAACTATCCAGAAAATTAAAGACGGTTTAATTAAGGAAAGAGTGGCAAAGCAGATTGAAAAAATTGTAAGCAACCCTGAAATCGGAAAGCCCATGCAATTCGGAAGGAAAGGCACGAGAGAAGTTTACATACCGCCTTTCAGATTGTCGTACATATATGCTAAGGAAGAGGAAAAGCTGATATTTCTGGAATTATATCATAAAGATAAACAGTAAGTACTGCCCTGCTTGGACTTTTGACTCCCTTAATTAAAAGAGATATCCCCCGCCGTCAGTTATTTTTATAAATAATCAAATTTAAGTGATAAACATGTCATGGCCAATACTCGGGGCTGTAGTTGCAATACTGATAATAGTGCTTTTAGCAGTATTTATCGTGAAGATGCGGAAGGGCGGCTGGAAGCGGACAATTGACTACAAGAATTACTTTATCATGGGGGTTATATGGCTCCCCTTTGGAATGATGATGGCTCTGATTTTCGATAACTCTGTGGGCATGGTTTTTGCTGCAATGGGCGCAGCATATCTGGCAATCGGCTTGAAAAACAGGGACAAGTGGGGAAAGCCCCAGAAGGTAACTGCCCAGAAAAACAAGATAATAGTAACCGTGGTCGCAGCCAGCATCATGATAGCTGTGCTGGGCGTTATAGCGTTCATGCTTTTTAATGCAAAGTAGAGTTCTAATATTTACAGACGTAGTTACCCCGAAAGAATCTTTACCAAATCAGATATGTCATGCAGCTCCCAGTCTGCTTTTGGCTCGATGGCTTTGATATTGGCACTGACTTCAGGAGCTAAGCCATAAACTGCAAGCGCTGTTTTCATGCCCATTGCTTTTGCTCCTGCTATATCGCGTGCGGGCATATCACCTATCATCAGGACTTCTGCTGGCTCAAGTTTTAACACAGACAGGGCTTTTTTGAAAGGCGCGGAACTTGGCTTTCTTTCATAAGTATCTTCGAAACAGATTATAGTATCAAATTCATACAATAAGTCAAGGTCTGCAAGCCTTGTATACGCCTGGAATTTCGGCGCATCAGTAACTATTGCAAGCTTGATACCCCGCTCACGCAACTTTTTCAACGTCGCTACCACGTTGTCATAGGGTTTCATGTGCTTGACCTTTTCCTTTCTGTAAGCTGATATTGCAGTTGCTATCAGCTTGAAGTCTGTCTCTCCCATGGCTTTCTTGAGAAAGTGCTCAAAAATAGTCTGGTATTCAAAGCCGTACTCATGATATATTTCAAAAATCATGCCCATTGCCTGCTCTTTTGAAATTTTCAGCCCTTTTGCAATCATTGCATCAACTGAAGCGGAAATGCAGGCTTTCTTGAATTTCATGAAGTCAATTAATGTATTGTCCAGGTCAAAAATCACTGCTTTTATCATAGCGTGTTTATTTTAGCAAACATATATAATCCTAACGACTCTCCGCTGGAGAATAGGATATTGCGGGCAATTTGTGTAACTTACGGTTACTACGAACTACTAAGGGAAAGGGATTTAGATTAAGGGAAAGCCAAGGCCCACACCCAAGAAAACCCTGACACAACCAATGGAGACCGAGCCGAAACCTTGTTTCGGCGTGGCACAGCCGAGCTCTGCTCGGCTAGTGTTCCTTTAGTTCGTCGTAATAACGGACTCGTATGAACAAGGTTTTTATCTCTATTTATCTTATTTTAGGCATATGGCATGCGAAAATCTAGTCAGGCGCATACCCTTTAGGACACTTGGCGCCATAGTCAACGAGGGAGAAAAAGGATTCTTAGTTCATAGCGGCAAGTTCGTTAAAGAAGTCGGGCCTGGAAGATATTTTCTTAGTCCTATTGAAGAAATAATTGCAGTAGACACAACAAATAAAACGGAAAGCGTTCAGCAGCAAGTTATTTCGCAGGAAGGTTATCCTGTTGTTTATGACGCGCAGGTCACTTACAAGGCTGAAGATGTGAAAAATGTTGCGCTTAACTGCCAAAATCTTCCAAATTATGTTGAACAGGCACTGAAATCCGAGTTAATCCGGATAAAAGGGGAAAGTCTGGAAAACTGTCTGGACAAATCTTCGTCAAAAGCCATTGAACGGCTTTCAGCGGCAGGCTTGAAAGTTCTAAGCTTGGATGTTATGATTACACCTCAGGAACCTTATGCGCATTATAAACTTGAGGAATTCAAGACAGTTAGGATTGCTTCCATAAGGCTAGCTGAAGATAAAGTAGGATTGGATCGTGCGAGAGTTGAAGTTGAACGCACAAAGATTTTGCAGGAAAAGAGGCTTGTTGAGGCAAAAACAGATTATGAACTTGCGAAACAGCGCCAGGAGCTGCAGCTCGGACAGCTTGAAAAGAGTTACGATGCCTTTGCAAAGTTTGCAAAATCACTTAAAGAGTCATATGGCGAGCGGGAAGCAAGAAATGTTATTTCAACGCTTTTTGACCCAAACATCGGCCAGACAAATATTCTGCCGGCAGCAAATCCGTGGGGATGCACTTACCAGGTTTTCAGGTACAAACCTAGAATGGAATCATTGCAAGAGATGGATGAGGCATTAACACGAAAATATGGCATACCATAATCGTCAGCGGCAGCCATATGCGGGCATACCGCATGCTCCTGAAGATATTGTAAATCGCCTGAATGTATTTTCCCCTGATGTCTTAAAAGGTCCGGCTTTTGTTCATCCTGTAAAGAAATCCCATGAAATTTTGGATTTTATCAATAATCGCCCCGACGAGCTGAGGGCAAAAAAGGGGGCTGGGGAGACCTTCGGTGTTTATTATGACGAAGAAACAGGCAGAGTAACAGACTCACAGGAGTCTGGCAAACGTTCGGGCAATAACTACGAAGAAAAAAATTACATTAAGAGATGCGGATTATTAGATGAGTTCAAGAAAAACCTACCAAAAAAGCATTTAGCAATTGGAGGTTATGCGGGCAAACTTGTCCAAATAGAACGTTCAAAATCAAGCCCGGATAACTTTGTTATTGATTGTGAACATAAACCGGATTTAACAATAACCGAGACTAGAACAGAATTAGGAACGCCTTATTTAGAGTTTTTACCATATACAACTTCATTTCAGCCACCTCATTTCTGCGTTACGGATATATTCAACCGGAAAACATATTCTGCGCCATTAATGCGCGTAGAGCTAGATGGTTTTGAAAAACCAAATTACAGGGGAATTAAAGAAGGCCATCCTGTCGCTATGGCATTGCAAATTGCTACAAGCAGCGAGCATGCAAACCTTGAAACGCGCATAACGCAGACTCTTGATAAATCTCAGTATCCGAATTGTGTTGTTCGGGGTATCGAACACGCACAAAGGAACTGGATTTATTTCCCGAACTGGGTCGTGCCATTCAGCAAGACTTTTACCGTCAGTGATAAAGCGGAGCTGTACAGAGTCGGCGAACAAGATTCCGGAGCAACTCACGCGGAAGCTGCAGATCTGAAAACCGAATTAACAGACGTATATGAGTGCCCTACGTGCCACATAACGGTCGGAGAAGCTGATTTAAAGTGCGCAAAGTGCGGTGCCGAATTCGATGGTGTTGTTGAAGAAAGCAACGCACAACCGCCCACAGTTGCAACAGCAACAACGCTGGAAAATCATTTGCAGCTTAAGGAATTTGAAGGGGAGGTTGAAGTAAAGGGCGAATATGTTTTCGAATCATTTTTCGGAAAATTCGTTGAAAAAGGTATCCGCAATGCACTTGTAACTAAAAGCCTAGAAGAAAAATTAGTTGGTACACCCCAGGAAACTTATTTTGGAAATCTAGCTGATGCTTCTAAATTCAACCCGCAACTGGCTGAACAGGAATCTGGTAGCGCACTTATTGGCACATTAATGATTGGCGGAATAATTGTGGGATTTATTGGAGGTATTGCAACCACCTGTTTTAATGTACTGGGGGACGACTACCGCATTTGCGGGTTTTTTATGCTGGTGGGCGGAGCTCTCGGATTGGCAGGACTTTTTGCGGCGGCAGGTTACTAAAATTAGAATGGCATCGCTACATGATATTAATGAGGAATCAACACGAAAATATGGCATACCATAATCGTCAGCGGCAGCCATATGCGGGCATACCGCATGCTCCTGAAGATATTGTAAATCGCCTGAATGTATTTTCCCCTGATGTCTTAAAAGGCCCAGCCTTTGTCCATCCCCTAATAACTGCCCAACAAATTCTAGAAACTGTTAAGAATAGTCAACCAGAGAAACTTTATGGCTCTCAGGCAAAGAGGTTTTCAGAATTTGAAGCTTACAAAAAAAGGGACATGAGTATTTATGAAGAAGAAAATTATATTGAAAAGTGCGGCATATTAAAAGAATTTAAGGGAAAATTACCAGAAGCCCATTTCATGCTACATGATGGTTTTGACGCTTACGCAATCCAGAAACGTTTAAAATCAAACCCTAAGACGGTAGCAATTAGAGATGATAAATATAGTAAAAAGTTTAATGTAACAAAGACTAAAACAGAATTAGGAACGCCTTATTTGGAATTTTTACCTTATACAATTTTGTCTCATCCGCCAAATTTTAGCGTTACAGATAATTTTAATCATGAAACATACTCCGCACCCATACTCAGACTGGAATTAGACGGATTTAGCAAACCAAATTACAGAGGACTTGTTGAAGGTCACCCAATAGCGATGGCTTTGCAGATTGCTACAAATATGGATGCGCCTTTAGAAACGCGAATATCACAGACTCTAGATAAAAGCGAATATCCTAACTGCGTTGTCCGCGGAATTGAACATGCGCAAAAGAATTGTATTTATTTCCCGAATTGGGTTGTGCCCTTTAGCAAAACGTTTGTTTTCAGCGATAAAGCATCTCTATGCGAAATTGGTGAAAATCTCTTGCAATTAAAGAATTATGAAGGAGAAGTTGATGTAAAGGGCGAGTATGTTTTTGACTCTTTTTTCGGAAAATTTATTGGAAAAGACATTCGCAACGCAATTGTAACTAAAAATTTGGAAGAAAAGTTATTAGGTTCGGTTCAAGAAACATATTTCGGAAATCTGGGAGATACGCTTAAAAATACGCAGCCGCAACAGACACAGACCGTACAAGAATCTGGCGGTGCAGGACTTGGCGTATTATTAATTGGCGGAATAATTACATCATTTGTTGGAGGCGCTATAGTTTTGAATTCTAAAATCCTTGGAGAAAATTCCCCAGTTTGTGGTATATTTATGATAGTAGGTGCAGCTCTCGGATTGGCAGGACTTTTTGCTAGTATGGGCTACTATAAATAGTTCTGACCGCAGCCCTGCTTCGCAGGGCAGGGATATTGTCATGGATTAAGGGAGGCAAAACTATCTTGGCTTGAGCTTTTGGCTTCTTCTAATCATGAGAGATTCCCCTAGTTCGTATCGTGCAGATTAATAAAATTTAAATAACTTTGCGCATGCGGATGTTCATGCCAGCTGGTTCGGGATGCAAAGAGCTTATTGACGTTCTGAAATCCCTTGAAAAAGGTGTTATAAAAAAATATGATAATTCGTATCAAAAAAAGTTCCTGGGCTATTGTTTTGAATGCGGGGGATTGAGTTTGATAGCTGGAGACGTCAGCGAGTTCGTGGGAGATGACGGCGATGATTGCAGCGATGAAGGGCACTATGAGAATGTTGAAACTCCCAAGAAGTGCATGGACTGCTACACCAGCCATTATATTGATGTTTCATCGCGCAACAAAGATGTGCTGAAACTGGAACCTACACATCTTGTTGCAGGCATCGACAGCATGCTGAAGTGTATTCCTGCCTACGAAAGCAAACACTGGGCAAAATTATCCCTGGATAGCAAATTTAGGCAGGTTGGCGCGTGGTATTCCATGATTAAAAAAAGAGAGAAAGCGCGGGAAGAGTACGTAAGTTTGGAAAAAGCGCTGGGTTAGTCACTGGTTGCCTTGACTGTGCACATGCCGCCGCATCTGCTCTGGAAATTGCATGCCCCGCACTTTTCGTCCTGGTTTTCTACTATATTTTGATTATTCCTTGACCAGATGCTTTCAAGCGACTCGGTAAGCATATTTCCCAGCCGCTTGGCATCAGCCCGGTTGTATGCGCAGCTGAAAACATCGCCTTTGATATCAACCAGGGCGCTTGTCCTTCCCATAGGGCACCCGAAGAAGCTGTACTTTCCGGGCTTTCCGAATCCTGCTGCGAAAGGCGTTGCATCCACGCCTAATTTTTCGCAGGCTTCCTTAATCTCCTCAATGTTCTCCCGTGAAAGGCTTAATTCGCTGTCCCCGTTAGCTGGAATAAACATCTTGACATAAAAGCCGGTTCCGTCCTTGCACAGGTCCCGCACATGCCCAATCTGCTTGTAATTAAGCCTGTTCAGCGTCATAACAATCTCGGTTTCAAATCCTGCTGCGGACAGCCTGTTTAGTGATGAAACAGCGCGGTCATAGCTCTGGTTATTGGAGCGCAGACAGTTGTGCGTATCTCTATTGCCGTCGATGCTTATGCAGAACAGGTCAGCATTTTTGTCCAGTTTTTTAATCATCGAGTCAGATATATTATAGCCGTTGCTGACAATCTCAACGTTTCTAAATGTGGATTTTATGTAAGAGCATATTTCAGGCAGTTTTGAGTGAGTTGTCGGCTCGCCGCCAAGCAGCTGGATATTTTTAACGCCGCATCTTGCCAGCTCGTCTATGATTTTCTCAAGCTGCCCGAGCTCTGCTTCAGCGCCGTTTTTCTGAAGATAGCAGCCCTTGCAGTCAAGATTGCACTTTTCGGTAATCTCAAGGAAAATGTCAAACGGAGAGTTCGTGATAAACGGCCCCGCATAGTTCTGGTCTTTACGGAAAAACCATTCCCCCCTGAATGCAGAACCGATTTTTCCCGTGTAAAATGCGCCTGTTTTGTCACGCCTGTATTCATGGTTGCCAACACCTGTGTCAGCTTCCTCAGAAACTGCGAGCAGGTTATTCCTGCACGGGCATTCCAAAGTCCATTTTACTTTTTCCACGCGAGCCATGGCGCTGGACTCTAAATCTTCAGATTAATAAATCTCACCTATTCGTTGTGGTCATGGTGAAAAACTTCCGCCAAATCGATTATTTGGCGTTAGAGCTTCGGTACATCTCCCGGGGACTTTTGGCTACTTCCAACCATGAGAGATTACCCTGCGAACGAAGTGAGCAGCAGCCAGTCGTTAGTATTAAATATCTCCAGTAATCATGAAAAAACATGAAAGCTGAAGTAATTGAGAAGATAGCTGCTTTGATGACAGCTGCATTCGGACTGATAGCTGCGCTGGCATGGAACGATGCTATAAAGAGCCTGTTCGCAGAAGGCGGACTGCTGTTCTTTCTGGCAACGTACGGCGTCTGGGTTTATGCGATACTGGTTACAGTAATGGCTGTAATACTTACGATTTGGATTGGACGAATTGCAGACAAGTTAAAGCCAAAGCAATAGACCACTGGTAAAATATGGTAAGTAAAATCAATAGTTACATCGGAATAGGTTTTTGGTCAGGAGCTTGCGTTTACAGCGCGATAAACATGATTATGAATCTTAACCACATCGCCCAGAACAAGGTTTTAAATTATGATTACATAATAACAGCGGTTGCCGTTATTGGATTGGTTTTAAATATAGTATTAATTAAACGGAAAGGATGAATATGGACTGGAAAAAGATACTCAAAGTTCTGTCAGCAATAGGCTTCTGCCAAATTGCTGGAATAGTCGGAGCTTTTTTCACAACGCCTGCTATAACTACGTGGTATGCATCTCTTGCTAAGCCGTCATTTGCCCCGCCGAACTGGCTTTTCGGGCCTGTTTGGATAACTCTTTACACTTTAATGGGGATTTCCCTGTATCTGGTGTGGGAAGCTAAAGACAGCAGGGAAAAGAAAACCGCCATCGGGGTTTTTGGCGCGCAATTATTCCTTAACGCGCTGTGGTCTTTCCTGTTCTTTGGATTGGAATTGCCTGCTGCAGGATTCATAGGAATTATCTTCCTATGGGTTTTCATTTTCATAAATATAATTCTGTTTTACAAAGTATCCAAGAATGCTGCTTACTTACTAGTTCCATATGTTGTATGGGTTACAATCGCGGCATATCTGAATTATATGATAATGGTTTTGAACGCGATAGGCATTCCCGAGCTGATGTGATGGTAATCCGGAAGATTGGTTAGTAGTGGACACTGGACAACCGCGCACACGCCTTTTATAGTTTTGACTAGACTATGTTTCTAATAGAAAACTATTTAAATAAGTATATACTATGTATATACATGAAATCTAATGAAAATAACCCTGTATATCGGTTCGGACGAAACAAGAAAGATAGACAGCCAGTTTATGGACAAAGTTCATTCTATCCTGAAAAAGCATTTCAGGGGATATACGATACAGAAAAGTATTGGTGTCTGGGAGGACATGCAGGAGGAAAGTATAGAAGTCATAATATTTACGGACAATTTGCTGATAAAAGAACTGGAGGCCTGTGTAGATGAGCTTAAGCACGCTTTGCGCCAGGAAAAGATTATTTACACAATCGAGATGATACCATGGAAAGAAAGATAACCGGACAAACTGTGGCAAAAACGCAGAAACTGGAGTTACTTACGCAAAACAGGCTTCTGCTGAATGGTGTAACCGGAATTTTTGAAACCGATTCTAAAGGGCAAGTTTTGAAAGTCAAAGAATTCGGCAACGGCGCCATGATACCTTTCTCGAAAAAATGGCTGGACAAGCGCGTTGTAGTTCTTGTAATGGATAAATAATATGGTAATCCGCAAGATTGGTTCCGGAAAGTGGCGTCTTTACAGCAAAAAGATAAATCCAAAGACTGGCAAGCGCAGGAATTTGGGGACTTTCAAGACTAAGAAAGCAGCCTTTATACACGAACGGCAGGTGCAGTTCTTCAAGAGGCACTGACGCCGAAATTGATAGGGAACAAATAAAAAGGTTAATTATACGTACCAATCCATATGCCAGCAGTTGTATTTGAAACGAATATAAATGAAGACGTCAAGAACATCATCGGAAGCGTCATCAGGATAAATGCTGGCGGCAAGGACTTTTCCAAGGACATTCCTCCGGAAATTATAGACATTATTAAGTCAAATTCCGAAAAAAAGGCATTTGACTTGATTATGAAGAGAACTTCAGAGTTTTACAAAAAAAAATAACCATTTAATTCATCTTACTCTGAAGCAGTTTGAAGATACATGGAAACTGATAGAAAAAGATTTTTTCAGGCGACTGGAGAAAGTTACCAATAGGTCCATTTGTTCGGAAAAGTTTACTGCCTGCCTGACAACTGCCGGAAGATGCCCGTATAATTATGAAAATTTTTGGTTTATGGTGAGCCTGCTCCGCTCACCGATGCGCGTGAGCAGTACAATTGCGCACGAAATACTTCATATGCAGATAATTAACAATTACAAAAATGAAATCGGACTCCCGGATAAGCCCGGAACAAATACATGGTACTGGCATTTAATGGAGTCGCTCACATTTTTATTAAATGAAGAATTTTCTGACATTATTTTTAATTCGGATGACGGTTATCCTGCGCACCAGAAATTGAGAGCGCAACTTTTGGAAGAATGGCGCAAAAACAAAGATTTTGAGAAATTCCTGCCGAAAGCAGTGGAAATTGCGAAAGCTGCAAATATAGGCACAGGAAATGTTTAAATTTTGAAAATAGTGCTAATAGCATGAAAGAGTATAATTTGAAGTCGCCAATTGCAGTTCAGCTTGAACTGACACATACCTGCAATCACAGATGCGATTATTGTTACAATGCTGACGCATTAGTTCCAAAACTTGAGAAAGAGTTGTCGAAGGAGCATTTTCTTGCCATAACTCAGCTCCTGATAGACAAGGAAATATTCCATCTGACATTAACTGGCGGCGAGCCTTATATCAGGAAAGACGTTGTGTATGATGTTTTAGGTCTTGCATATGCAAATAACATAAAACTAGGCATAAACACAAACTTAACTGTTAATTTAGAAAAGCAAGACTTTGAGAAGCTTGCAGGACTTAAAACAAAAGTTCTGACATCAATGCCCAGCTATAAAAAAGACGAATATAACAGGATAACTGCAAGCAAAGACTATGACAAATTTATCGGCAATCTGGAGACAGCTGTAAATGAGGGGCTTAGCATATCTGTTAATACGGTTATTACCCAGGAAAATAAAGAAGATGTTTATGATAGTGGCAGATTTTTAGCAGGCTTGGAAGTGAAAAGCTACAATGCCACGCCAATGGTTCCTGCAACAGCATGCCACAGGTCATTAGCCATTGGCCCGAAGGATGTTGTGAAAGTTCTCGATGACTTGTTAGCTGTGCAGAAAGACTTTGGTATGCGCGTAGACCTGCTGGAGCCAATGCCCTTGTGCATACTTCCGGACCTGGAAAAGTACAAGCAGTTTACAAAACGCAACTGCATGGCCGGCAAAACCACAGCATATGTCAATCCTTATGGCGATATGCGCCCCTGCGGAAGGCTGCAGGGCAGTGCAGGCAATATATTAACAGAACCGTTTGAAAAAGTCTGGACAGATGCCATGGCAAGCTGGAAAGGCGGCAAGTACTTCCCGCAGGAATGCTCTCCATGCGGCGTGAAAGAAGCCTGCTCAGGAGGCTGCAGAGTGCATGCAACAACCGTTTTGGGAAAGATAGATGGAAAAAGCCCGTGGGCTCAGGATCCAATCAGCAGCAACGCTCAGCCATTAAGCAAGTTTGAATTTGATTCAAGCCAGACATATTCAGTAAATCCAGATATTTTGTACCGTGAAGAACGCCCTAATACATACACACTTTACAATTCGCCTGCAATACTTATTGTTAATACAGAGTTTCTTAATCTGTTCAAAGTGCTGGCAAAAGAACGTCATTTTGACGTAGAAAATGTGGCTGCTAAGTACGGTTTGGATAGGGAAAAGCTTAAATCTATATGCAGTCTGCTTTTGAATAGAAAACTAATAGAAAGAGGGAAAGAATAAAATGGTAAATGCATTAGCAAAAGATTCGAATTTGGAAGTAATAATAAGGCCAGATTTGGAATCTGCAGAGGTTTTCAGTACAGACTTGAAGGCCAAAGCCAAAGTACTTGATGTCGTACAGCAAAAATATGCCATAACATCTAAGTACGAAGTAAAGTCCAAGACGTCCGCAATGGTCAGCTACGCATTCAAAGGATGCGAATGCGATTACTGCGATTGTGACGGCTGCGAAGGCTAAGCAAAAGGATTTTTTATTTTATTAGTATTTTTTAATAGACAGAACTAACGACGGCTGCTATGCTTCGCAAGTTTTAATAGACTTTGTAATTTCATGGCAAAATGCTCTTTAAGGATAAGATAAACTGGTGCCTTGTTGACAGGACAATTGTAAACAAGGATTTTATAATTGCGCGGGGCTCAACTTACAATTTATACTCTGATAAAATAATGATAAACGGGAAAAACTTCTACAAGCCCTCGCTCGGCGTCTGGAAGGTTCACAAGCACCATCCGATGATTATACAGCACCCGATAAACACAACGCATTTCATAAATGTCTGGCCTTACATGTCCAGCTTTGGTTACGAAGGCGGCCGCGGGGAGCACAATAAAAAAATGCCCGCAGATATTTTTGATGACAGGAAAGATTATGACCTGGCATTTTTTGTATTCATGCCTGAATCCGATGCTGACGAAAGCTCTAAATGGAAAAAGGTAAAAGTTCTGGAAGATGCTTTAGTTCAGGCAGATGGAAAGAAGTCTGCAGCAGCATTATGGTATGCCGAGCATGGATGGGATTTCAGGGCAGATGATGTGGCTGTTGCAACCCCCATAATGCCGTCACAGGTGCCTCTTTACGCATTTCACAATTTTCTGACCCGCAAGCACGACCTGTACACCGGCGGCAGGGACGAGCCTGAAAAAATTGCGCATATAGAATTAACGCTGGGGCAGGCAAGGGAAACTTTTGAGGCTTTGGTGCCGCTGCTCGAAAAGAGATTTGAAACGCAGATGTATGAGAAGAGATAGACGACTGCGACTGACGACGGGGGAAAGGGATTTGTATTTGAGGCTTCGGAAACTCTCAGGGCATATGGGCTTTTGCTTCCCTTAATCAAGAGACTTTGCCCTCGTCGTCGTCCAGCAGTCAGTCGTAATTATTATATACTTCAAAGTATGCATATATTCATGGTCAGCTTTGACGATATTTTTAAGATAAAGGTATGGAAACTGCAGTATGTGGGCCTGAACGAGTTAAAGCCGTTTCAGGCACAGGGCGTAAAGAAAGTTGTTGAGGCGCATTATGCGAGAATCAAGAGATTCATGCCCAGCGACTATGCTATAAGATATTTCATGACAGAGATAAAGCAGTACAAGGAGCCTATGAAGCTGAAAAGAACAAAATATATGGTCCGCATACGGCTTGCAACGCCGTCGCATGTGTTTGTATCAAGGCTTGATGATTATGATTTGAACAAGTCCCTGAGCCACGCACTGGAGGAAATTTATGACCAGGTCCATAAATTCCGGGAAAAGATGCATGACCGCAGAAGCAGCGAGGGGATAGGGCGCCGGAAGATATTTGAAAATTTAATGCGTCAGGAACTGTCAGAAAAATGAATAAGCGCGGATATTTCAAGTGGGTTATTATAGCAGTCTTGCTTGTAACTATTGCATCAATGTTTTTTTATCCCGAAGCCACAAGAAAGATTCTTACAACGATATTTGGCTATTCAAAGCCTGTCACAGGCTATGCAACCGGAGTCGTTGACAAGCTGGTGCATAACATAACAAACCTTACCAAATAACGCCGAGGAAATCAGCTTTTAAACAAAGACAGAGCCCTGGATAATTTTATGTGCCGGACGATTGTGCACCAATGCCTCGCGGGCAAACTGCTTCCCGCATCCCGGGCAGTGTAAATGCAGTTTAGTCTTGTTTTCAAGGATATTGCTTGCATAACATTTCAGAAGGTGGCCTTCGCCTTCCTTCAGGTATTTGTAGATATGGCTCTTGCATGCAGAGCAATAAATATTAATTATATAATTCCTGTGCGACATTTTAACCGCCAGCCGAAGTGTAGCGTTTTATCCCGAAGTTCCACAGGCCAACGCTCATGGCGAAGAATCCCAGCCCGATAAAGAACATTCCCATCACATTCATGATGGCTATTTTCCCAAGCAGTGCAGACGCAGGATAGAAAGCAGCAAGCCCTATAGGTATGCCGTAGCTGAAGAATGCCATGCCTACCGGGCCTAAAACGCTGATTGGATTCTTGCCTATGTCAACAAACACGTCAAATATGTTCATCAAAGTCCAGGTTTTTACATAGACGAAAGACATTGCCGCAATTATTATCTGCAGCGACAGCAGGAATAATATCGCCGCAATTATCAGCAGCGCGAAAGCCGCAAAGTTTGCAATGCTGGCAATCCAGCCCATTTTCACAAGCGCGTAGGTTGATACAACAGCGCCTACTACAACGCGGGATGCGCCGTCCATATCTGCGCCCGTTGCCAGTCCGAGTAACAGCGGATTTGCAGGCTTTATCATCACCAAGTCGAAGTTCCCGTCCCTGACATTCTCCAGGACGCTTCCGGCAAATCCAAAGAACAGCAAATGAGTTAGACCGGTTGTAAATATCCAAACTCCCTGCATCAGCAGAAATTCGGAAAAGCTCCAGCCCGGAAGTCCGGAGGATACATTGTAAATTACATAAGCAAGCAAAGGCCCGAACGAATCAAAAGTAATCATTGCGAACATCTTCATGATGAAATTGAGCTTGTATGCCATTTCAGACGCGACTTGCAAGGCAAGCCAGCCCCTCCACACGCGCCAGAATCTCATTGCCCCACCGCCGAAAACCGCTTCAGTCCGGCTTTCCAAGCAAAGTTTAAGCAAACCAGAAGTATCGCAAGCCAGAGCACCTGCATTGCAACATTCTGCACCATTCCAATTAAGCCATAGCGTCCGAGGAAAATCTCTATTGGCGTGAACATCATGTACTTGAACGGCAGAAAGTCAAGCGCTCTTTGCAAAGCCAGCGGGAAAAATGTTATGGGCACAAAGGCACCTGTAAAGAACCACATCAAGCCCGAGCGGAACATCCTCATTCCGCTGTATTTAGTCAGCCAGAATGCTGAAATCCCAAGTATGAATATGAATGTGAAATTAAGCATCAGCGCCAGCGCCGAAGAAACCAGGAAAAATCCGAAGCTCGTATAGCTGGCGATGCGCATGCCGAAGAAAAGGTACGCGATTATTCCGACAGGAACCACCTGTCCGGGCAGCACCCAGGCAAGCTCCCCGAGTTTCTTGTAAATACTGTAGACGTAAACGCTTATCGGGCGCATCAGCTTTGGTGACAGGTAGCCGTCTCGAATCCTGTTAGCTAACTCGTGGTCTATGTTGCTCCACGTAAATGAATTAACCATCTGCATCACTGCAAAATACACAATCAGCGCAGTAAAAGTAAAACCGCGGATTACTGTCTCGCCGGAGTAAGCATAGATTGCCTTCCATATGAAATAATAGACTGCAACTATTATTGGATTAAGAAAGCCCCAGATAAGCACGTCAAACTTGTATGCCAGCAGCTCCTTCGCAGCAATCTGAAATGTTCCGTATAATTTGCTCATCTCCTGTATATCTCCTTTATCAGTTCTTCAATAGGAGGGTTAGTTATAGTGATGTCCTCAATCTTGAAATTCTTCAGTAAGTAGTGAGTAATATCATCAATTGCCTTTTTCCTTAAATCAACTTCAATCTGCAGCTCGTGCTCTGTCTGCAGAAGAACTTTGCAGCCATGGAGCTTGAATTTTGGCTGATGCTCGCTGAATTTTATGTCAAGGACTTTCTTATTCGCGAACTTGTCCTTTATTTTTGAAATCAGCCCGTTGTAAACAATTTCCCCGCGGTTTATTATTACAATTCTCTTGCATAACTTCTCGATGTCTGCCATGTCGTGCGTTGTTATGATAAAAGTTGTTTTTTCCTCGCGGTTTACCTTCTGGATAAACTCGCGGATTTTTTCCTTTGCTATTATGTCAACGCCGATTGTCGGCTCGTCAAGGAAAACAATTTTCGGATTATGGAGGAGAGACGCAACTAAATTGCACTTCATTCTTTCCCCTAATGACAGGTTTCGTACAGGGATTTTTGATACGCTTTCAATATCAAGCAGTTTAGTGAAATATGCCATGCGCCTTGCAAAATCCTTGCTTGGTATTTCATACAGCTGCCTGTGGTAGAAAAATGTGTCAATCGGAGGCAGGTCCCACCAGAGCATTGATTTTGAGCCGAAAACCGCGCCAACGTTCTTGACGTAGCGTTCGCGGTCCTTCCAGGGATTCATGCCCATGCACGTGACTGCGCCAGAGTCAGGCATCATAACTCCGCAGAGAGCCTTTATTGCTGTTGACTTTCCGGCTCCGTTGGGGCCGATAAATCCGAGTATCTCGCCTTCCTCAACTTCAAAGCTTATTCCTTTGAGCGCTCGCTTTACGGTGTAATTGCTCGTGACAAGAGCCTTGACAGCCTGAAGCAATCCAGCGTCGCGCTGGTAGCTCTTGAAACTTTTTTTTAGGTTCTCTACCTTTATGATCGCGGCCATAAATATGAGCTGAAATCGCGCAATATAAGTTTTATGGTGGCTTTGTGGCGCAGCAGTTCGGTTTTTGTTTGGAAAGGTTTATATTGAAAATCTGCCACTATTAACCTGCCGCTGAAATGAAACAAAACATCCTGATAACAGGACCGCCTGCATCCGGGAAATCCACACTGCTCCAGAATCTCATAAGCGGAAAACAGGTTTATGGCATATTTACCCACGATATAAAGCGGAATGGGGAAAGGTGGGGCTTTAAGGTAATTAACATCAGGGGCGGAAAAAACGATGTTTTTTCATCAATTGAAATGAAGCCGCATGTTATCGGAAAGTTTGGAGTTGATGTAAGCAGGTTTGAAAAAATCGCGAGTCCGGCAATTGAGGAAGGAATCAAGGAAGATAATTCAATAATAGTCATTGATGAAATTAAGATGCTAAGCCTTTTCTCCGAAAAGTACCGGAAGTTAGTATCGCAAGCCCTTGACACAAAAAGAGTTCTTGCAACAGCACCGATGAAATCAAGGCATGATTTTCTTGATAAAATAAAATCAAGGTCTGACGTCCATGTCCATTACCTTACGAAATTTAATTACGAAAGGCTCCTGAAAGAAATTGCCCGGGAACTCTGACGACGGACGACTGCTAGGGAAATCTCCATTGATTATGGGAAGCCAAAGCTATCTTGGCTGGTGATTTGCGCTCCCTTAATTCATGGCAATTCCCCTAGGCGTAGTCCGTAGTCAAGCCCACAAAACATCAACCTGATCCGTGCGCCAGTCCTGATTGACTGTTGTTTCTGATATTTTCTGTTTTATTCCCGCTTTATGCTCTAAAATTCCCAGCCAGGCAATCATTGCTGCGTTATCGCCCGCAAGAGGACGCGGGACAGCC
Source organism: archaeon (assembly GCA_043801255.1). Taxonomy (GTDB): domain Archaea; phylum Nanobdellota; class Nanobdellia; order UBA10117; family UBA10117; genus JAZDME01. The sequence continues at coordinate 7,099 of JAZDME010000071.1, read as the reverse complement.
GAAAATTTAACGCCACGTTCTTTTGCCATAACTTCAAGCATTTGTGCAAGCCGCTTGTTTGCAGCTACGCCGCCAGTCAGCAGAATTTCTTTCTTGTTGATATGCGCTATTGCCCTCTCAGTTGCTTCGGTCAGAATTGCAAAGACTGTTTCCTGCGCAGAATAGCATAAGTCTTCCTTGCTGTACTTGCCTGACTTTGCCAACTGCTCTAATTTTGTTAAAAGTCCTGAGAATGCAAAATCCATTCCTTTGATTGTGTACGGCAACTCGATGTACTTGGTGCCTTTTGATGCAAGTTCCTCAATTTTCGGGCCCTGTGGGAATCCTAATCCTAAAGCTCTGCCGAATGAATCAAGGAAATTGCCGACTCCGACGTCGAGAGTTTCCCCGAAACAGCGGTATCTCCCTGATGCCAACGCAAGAATCTGCGTATTTGCCCCGGAAACATACAAAGTGATTGGATCTTTGAAACCTGAAGTGAGTTTTCCGATTTCGACATGCGCAACCGGATGATTTACCCCAATCAAAGGGACTTTCAATGCTGTTGCAAGGCTTCTGGCAGCAGCAGCGCCAACACGAAGGCTGCCGCCAAGTCCCGGCCCCTGAGAAAATGCTACGAGATTAATGTCATGCAGCTTGACTTTTGCCTTTTCCAATGCATTTTTCAAAACGAAGTCGTACATAATAACGTGATGCTCGACAAGCTTCCCGGGCTTCAATCCGCCGGTTTCTGTAGTGTAAACAAATTTTTCATTTGCAAGAACTTCGCCTTTGTCTGTAACTATTCCTACGGCGATTGTATGAGCCGTACTTTCTATTCCTAAACAAATCATTTTATGAATTCGTAAACCTGATTATTTAAAAAATCATCAATTGCTATCATCCGCAATAAAAATTTATCATCAGCCTGTTCGTTTCCGTTATTCTGCAAGTATGTAATCTGGGTTTCGGCAATAGGCAGGATAGGAGCCAAAATCTTCTTTTCCCGCTCGGAAAAATAAGGCATTGTATCTTCCAGCAATTCTTTGTGAGCCAGAAAACCTGGCGGAATCTGTTCCAGTTTAATTGCTTCCAAATCATCTACAAGAAGCCCAACGAGCTGATACCTGCTGGCTTTCAGTTCTCCGGGTTCAATTTTTCTTGACTCATCCATCATTTTGAAACTTTTCGTTCCATGAAGCCGCACTTGCCGCACGCGAAGCGGTCTTTGTGCTCTCCCATGAACACTGCAGGGCCGCACTTAGGGCAAATCCTGCCAGTTCTTGTAAGTGTATCGCCTGATATTGAGTATTTCTTGTATTTAACTGTTGACTTTGACGACTTCCTTTGTTTCTTTTTGCCTTCTGCCGTTGGCATTTTATGCTCCTTTTACTAACTGCTGCCTCGCTTTGCTCGGCAGGGTAATCGCCATTGATTGTGGCTTCGTTTCTGCTTTCATTTCCATGGGATTTTCCATTTTCTCCAAGCACAGACTGCACAATCCTGCGTTCATGCTTATTTCTTCTCCTCTTTCTTTGCTTCTTCTTTCTTTCCAGGCTTTAATTTCTGCCCTTTTTCGCGGCCAATAATGTATTTTGGCTCGATTTTTTCCATATGCCCCGAGTCGTGGTAAACATTTGCAGTTAATTTTGATTTCATTCCAAATTCTGTTCCTATTTTTTTAATCACAACAAGTTTTTCCTCATGACCCAGCTGTGCGGCAAGCAGTTTTCTGACATCGTTTCTTTTCGGTGTAGGCTCGGACTGGTGAAGAATCTCAGCAGTTATTTCAGTCCTGTTCATCAGCGGGTTTTCATGCTTGTTTAATATCTTGATTTCCATAAGAATTAAATCCTGATTGCGTACTCTCCCTTGTCTGTGATTTTCATCTTCTTTGCAAGCTCCGAGTTCTGCGGGTCGAGCACGATTATTTTGCCTTTCCACGTTTCGCTTAATTTAGCATCAGGGTGAATAGGACATTTATCTCCTGACACAAGTTTCTTGCACACTCTGCACGCCTGTTTTGCCATTTTATTTCTTTTTCTCCTTCTTCGGCTTTACTTCAGCTTCCTTCTCGGCTTTCTTTGCAGCTTTTGCAGCGCCTTTTAACTCGAGGTCAATCCATTCCTTCTTTCCCAGGAACGGCTGCCTCATTGTCAGCCCTATTTTCGGGTTTCGCGGGTCCTTGAATGAGATTGCAACGATTCTGGCCCTGACCTGGTCTGTTGTTTTCAGGACTTTGTTTGACTGCTTTCCAGTCAGAGTCCCGGATTTTGAAAATGATACAAAGTCATCCATTGCCTGGCTTACGTGGACCATTCCCTCAAACGGCCCGAAATCAACAAAAGCGCCGAATTTTGCGATGTCGCGGACTTCGCCTTCAACCAATTCATTCAGTATTGGCACGAAGTTCAGCACCGCGAAGTTAGTTTTATGGTATGCTGCACCGTCCCCGGGTATCAGGACGCCTTCCTCGATATTATTGACATCCATTATTGCTATAACGCGTCCCAAAGTCTCGTCAATCTGCCCTTCGTAATCTGCCTTGAGCTGTTTAATGACTGCGTCCCCTAGTTTCTCTCCAAACAGCTTCGGGGATATTCTTACAACGCCTTCAACTTCAGATATGTAATACATATTCAAAACTCCAATAACTGACTTTTTAAACCTTACACTTTGAGGCAGATAACGACTACGAGAGGAAAGGGATTTGTATTTTGGCTTTGCAGCGCTTTTTCAGGCATGATTTTGCTTTCCCACAAACAAGAGAGATTTCCCTCGTCGTCAGAGTCTAGGCTTCTTTTATTGTATGAGCTACCACGGATATTACAAACAGGACTACAAAAACCACCGCTAAAAATTTAGCAATTCCGAATGAAACACCCGAAATAAATCCGAATCCGAATATTGCAGCAAATACAGATACTACTAAAAATAATACTGCTCCGCCTAACCAACCGGATAAACCTTTTTTATTCAATTTTAACATCATAATCTAACGCAGTTGTAACATATAAGGATATGTTACGCTGTTCCATACACTTAATTCAGATTTAAGAAAAAATACGCACTTTCCCGATAATCAGGCTTCCTCAACCAGTTTCTTCTGCCTGATGTTATACACTTTGACTCCAAGCTGCTTCAGCTTGAATTTAAGCATCGTGTCATTAGTCAGGACAGAGGCGCCATGCCCCGCCGCATATGCCATAATTGCCTCATCTGTCTTGCCAGTCAGCTCGATTTCAGTTATTTTGCTCTTTGTTACAATTTGATATGCGAGCCATGCGGCGTCTTTGTCAGACTTTTTGTCAGCGTTTTTTGATAAATTCTTTAACTCACTGACAACAAGGTTAGGAACATAAACTCCAGTCATGCCTAACGTCTGCCTTATCATCTTAATTATATCAATCTTGTATTTGGCTGCATAAATCAAGGCGTTTGTATCAAGGACTATTTCCATTAGATTTATCAAACAATCCAGAATTAAATGCCTTATGGAGAGCAAGAAGGCTGAAATCAAGGCAAGGTACGAACTGTCCGCTGAGGTTTACGACTCACGCTATTGCAAAATCCAGAATGAGAAGTTTTCTGCACTTGACGGACTGGATATAAGAGATAAAATCATTGATTTGGGGTGCGGTACTGGCCTATTGGCAGATTTTCTTAAGCCGCGCCAATTGTTCGGCTGCGATATTTCTTTTGAAATGCTAAAAAAAGCCAAGGAAAGGGGAATGATAGTAGTCCAAGCAGATTTGGATACTCTTCCCTTCAAAAAAGAGACTTTCAACTCGGTAGTCAGTTTCACAGTTTTGCAAAATCTTCCTGCACCCCACAAAGCACTTGCTGAAATAAAGAGAATATCAAAGTTCAGTTCAGTTATCGTTCTAACTTACCTGAAAAAGTTTGATTTTTCAAAAGAAATCAAAAAGGAATTTGATATTCTCGAAATCAGGGACTTGGGGGAAGATGAAGGTTATATTTGTCTAGGCTCTGACAAATAGTCTATATCTGTCCTTTCCCTCTATTTCATCCATAATCCTCTGGACTATTACTTTTGTCGGCTCGGGCACTGATGTGACTCTGGTTTTGACATCCTCGAAGCTCTTGAACGGCTCTTTCTCGCGCGCCTTTAGCAGCTCGAGAGAGTGCTTCTTGCCTATTCCCGGGAGCAGCTCGAGCATGTGCGCCCTTAACGAAATAGGCCCGGCTTTGTTGATAAACTCAATAAATTTGGCTTCATTTGCAAGCACTATCTTCTCAATTATATATGTAAGCTCGCTTTTGGCAGTCTGCGTAAGCCTTGTAGGGAATAAAGTCCCGCGGATGTAGGAAATCTGATCACGCTTGCCTTCTCCAATGTAAACTTCATCATAGGGCTTCAGCTTGACGCCTTCGGCTGGCACCAATTCAAGTAAAGTGAAAAAACTCTTACCGATTGCCTGAACAATAGCTTCCTTTCGATGGAACGGCCTCGAGTCGTCTGCATATCCATGCTGAAGGAAATCCAGCACAATAGCGTACTCTTCTCTCATCCGGGGTCTCATTTGCGTTTCCATTTTTAGCCTGTTGTTTGTTCATTTTGTATGGCAAATATAGGCACAATTTATTATTAAACCTTACTACTGCGCAATAAACGGCAAACTGGCGACGACGACTGCCGACTAGGGCAAAGGTCATTGATTAAGGATAGCCAGAAGTCCTCCCGCATGACATTTTGCGAAGCTCAGAAACTGAGAGATTTCCCTAGTAGTCGTCGCAGAAGTCTATTCCTTGGTATGGCTCTTAATAATCTCGTGAATCTTCAGGAAGTTGTCAGGGCTTATTGATGCCTTTGAGCCTGCAAGAACAGCCTTGAGCTCTGAAAGGTCCTGCGGCAGAATGTTTGTAAGCTGGACAATGCTGTCATCGCTGAAGCCGGAGATTTCCAGCGCTTTTAACTCTAAAATAAGCTTCTCAGCATCGTCTTCCTTCAGTTTTGCATTTGCCTTTGCAATGTTGAATATTTTATTCTGTATCTCTGAGCGTTCTTCCTTCTTGCCAATGCCCTGGATTATTTTTGCCAATTTTGGAAATGTTACTGGTTCCCTGTTTATTATTTTAGCATCCATTGTATTTCCTAGGGAAATGCAATTAGCGAATTGCCCCTAGTTGCAATTCGCTTTATTTATATTTTCACCCTCACCAGGTGCACTGGTGCCGACAGCATGACCTTTGTTGAGCCGCCGTCCTGTATCCTGACTTTGTATACTCTGCCCTGCTCTCCAATAACAACTCCTGTGCGGGACTTGTATCTTGGATGAGGCATGCCTTTGTGGATTGCCGGCTCCTGTAAAATAATGACTCTGTCACCAATTTTAAATTCTTGCATACAGGCGGTTACAGATACTTTTCCGCGATTGCGGGGCTTTTTTGCCAATGAGCCGCGTGTTTTTGCCCTGAATCCGCCAGGTCTTGTTACCATAAAAAGAGCTTCAAAACAGAATTTTTAAGGCTTTGCTTCAGATTAATGGCTGTAAAATGATAAACGAAGAAGAACTGAAGGAGATTGTAGACAAAGAATATGAAGATAAGAGCAGGTTGTTTTCAGAGCTTGCCAGACATGGAGTTGCGTTTCAGACAAGGCACTTTCCCGAGGAAATGGACAGCCTACTGAAAAATCTGGGTGACGATCCTATTTATTGGGGCGGGGGCGAAGACGGCGATATAGCAATTGCAAAGACAGCAGTTCCCGGGCTGCTTGTTGTTAAGGGCGATGATATAAAAAATCCATATTATATTCCAACAACAAAAGACGCAAAAATTGTGGTTAATCAATTAAAAATTGCGTTTGGAGAGCTGGAAAGAGTTTTACAGCGGTACGGCGCCAAAACCCAGTAGGGATTACCGCCAGATTTTTATGGCTTAGCTTATGAAAAAAATCATGGATTTTGAATACCCGCGCATAAGTTTCAACAGGAACAGCGGCGATTATCTTCTGGAGTTTAAACTGCCAAAGGAGTATGAACAATGGAAGAAAACTATTCTTCCAACTTTGCACCATGAAGGCATGGAACGGCTTGCGAAATTTGTTTTTGAGGAATATGGACTTCCATATTCGCCTTCTTACCCCAGATTCAGATGGAACGAGGAAGGCGAACTTGACCACATGGCATTAGGTGTTCAGTGCGCATGCGTCAGCCTGCATGATAGCTTGGACGGGAAAATGTACACTTCCCACAACCTGTGCAATCCAAGCATGGCTCTGGCTGCCCTGAAGATTTTATCCACATTTTATAACTGCATTATTACTGATGCAAACAGCAAAGACGTAAAATCCGGCAGGTAGCTCCCGCCAAATTTTTAAGGCTTTATCTGATTTGCACCAAACATGGCAGATGATGAGGAAGCCAGGCTTTACTATTTCAGCCCGCCTGATTTGGATGAATATCATCAGAAGCTGCAGGAACTAATTCCTGCGCTTGAGACAGAAACTGGCTTCAGGTACAGGTTCAACAAGGACGGCGGTCATGGCGTTGAAGCCTGTGTGCTGAACTTGGATGAGAAAACATTTGCAGCCCATATTTACATCAGGGTTCTGGACTGGAGCCGCTCAATAAAAGTCAAAATTATTTCGCAGGATAAAAATAAATGCCCTGATGAAAAGCTTGAAGGAATTTTGTCAAAATTAGCTCCAGCAGGGCATAAACTCGTAAGCTCGGAAGAGCGCAGGAAATACGTGCGGCACAGCGATTAGAATCCAATGGCTTGGGGAAGCTTACAGCCAGAATTTTTAAGGCTTCACTTTTCTTTCCTAATATGTTTGCGGATAAAGACGATAAACTGAATGTAGGCGCGTGGAAGAGCGAACCTAACTGGTATCAGCTTGCTATTCTTGACAGGCACAGGGGCAGATATCCATTCAGGTGGGAGACTGTTGAAAAAATGCCAATGTTGCTAATCAACTATGGCAGCGATTTTTATTCATTTTATCAGGTAAGCGGTTCTAGCACAAATGTTGGTGTGTTTGAAGTATCTGGTGAAATCGAAAGGGCATTGCTGAGCGCAAATGTTCACTTTAAGGACAGGTTTTGCAAAGAAGACACAGTCAGAATTTCATTCAGCAGAATTCAAAACACCAAAT
>JAZDME010000049.1:0-3236 GCA_043801255.1 archaeon | reverse complement strand
CCTTCTGTTTCAGTCGTCAACCCATAACCTTGCCAATCTCGGTGCGGTTATACTACAACCGCGCAGACTTTTGCGATTCTTCCAGGAGCCATCTCCAGAGTGGAACAATGCTTATTTTTCTCTTTCCATAAGTTAGGGTTTCTTCGTGATCCCAGCTAATCAGTTTAAGCTGCCTGCATCTCAGTTCATCCGAAGCGCGCAAGAGCGGCGTAATCTCTCTTTCAAGCGTAGCCGCATCGCTCATGTCATAACATACCTGAATGAGTTCAAGGACTGTGTTGGCATTTTTAATTACAAAATCCACTTCCCGCCCATAGTAATCCTTCCAATAGTAAAATTCCAAAGATGCGTTATTGTTTTTTATTCTCATCAATTCAATGGCAACTGCATTTTCCATAGTTTTGCCCAGATCTTTTGCAACTTTAAAGCTGATGGCGTTCGCAAGGCCGGTATCAATGGCATAGATTTTTTTTGGCGCGATTATCTGTTCTTTTAATTTGTAGCTGAAACGGGAAACCTGAAAAAGCAGGTATGCGTTTTCAATGTAATTAACGTATTTCTTGACGGTGTGGACACTTTTTATGCCAACGATGCTCTTGAGTTTATTATAGCTGAATTCAAAAGCAGAATTGGAGATAAGATATTTCGCGATGCTCTTCACTTCTTCAGATTTTCTTATTTTATACCTGTTGATGACATCCCGTTCAACTATATCTTTGTATAACGTGACAAGGAAATTGGTACCAAGCTTTTTTGCCAGCGGAAAGCCGCCATTTGCCAAATAATCCTCCAAGCAATTCTTTAGCCGAGCAACTGTTCTCGTGGAATAGTTCTCATACTCAAAGCCTTCGCGTTTCACATATTCCCTGAAAGAAAACGGCAGCAGGACATTGTCTATGTGCCTTCCAGTCAGAAAAGTAGATAGCTCAGTTGAAAGCAGGCGTGCATTGCTGCCAGTCAAAATAACTTTCCCAGAATGGGTGGTTCTGGATATGAACTTTTCCCAACCAGGCACATTTTGTATCTCGTCAAAAATTAACCATTTTGGATCTCCCTTAAGTGAATACATGGCTTCGAGAACATTACCAAGCTCTTCAGCTTTAATGGAGAGGCGTTCGTCTTCAAAATTGATGTAGGCGTAATTATCCTTTTCAACCGCAAGGATTGATAGTATAGATTTGCCTGCCCGGCGTGGTCCAGTTATCACGTTCGCCACATTAAGCCGGGTATTTTTTCTTACAGCTTCCGAGCCTTCCCTTGGGACTATTTTTTCCTCTGCAAATAATTTTCTGAGATCTTCTTCCTGATCTATCATCACTCTTTTTATGATGGTGGTTTCCATGCAAATATTTATCACAAAATCTTTAAAAATCTTTGTATTACTATTGCAAAGTTTTTGAAAATGTTTGCATTTAATTTGCAAAGATTTGAAAGCTACGGGGTTCCAACATACCATCCCCCTTCTTCAGGCATGCGCGCGCTGGCCAAGTTTATAAATCTCTGGCGAAGAAAACCGACCCTCTTGGAAACCGAAAGTTTTCAAGAGACAGTCGCTCTGAGCGACTGGATTTCAATGGTCGGATGAATTCGCCCGAATATACTTCTGTATAGCCTCTTTTGTGACTACGCCTGCAGTTCCCACATAATAGCCTTCACTCCACAAATGCCCTCCCCAAAATCTCTTTTGCTTGAATTCGGGGAATTTCTTGAATATCAACCTTGCAGATATTCCCTTAAGTTTTTTTACTATTTCCATTGGGGAACATTTAGGCGGGGCATTGATGAAAATATGGACATGGTCTTCCATAATTTCCATTTCAACAAGCTTCCATTCTTCTGTTGCGCATATGCTTCTAAATATCACATCTAATGTTTCCCTGATTTTTTCAATCAAAACAGGTTTTCTATATTTCGGGCAAAAAACTATGTGATAGTTGATATTGTATGCTGCGCTCTCACTAAAATCAACATCAACTTTCTTAACAACAAATTTTTCTACCATATGGTCACAAACTAAATACAATGGTTAAGTTTAAATACCTTCACTTCGAAATATCCTTATGCAACGAACAGTCAAAATAAAATTGCCTGCAAATAACGCTCTTCTAAAAACAATCGACATTGGAAATAAGATATTTGAAAAAATATTGAAAGTTGGCTACGCAAACAAGACATACAACAAAAAAATACTCCACAAATTCACATACAAAAAACTCAGAAAAATGTATCCCTCGTTTCCATCTGCGCTTCTGCAAACAGTTCGGGATGTCGCATCCGAAGCTCTGAAGGCAACCAAATTGAAAAAGCAAATAAGAATCAAGAAAAAATCTTCACTAAGATTAGACAAACGAAATCTGCGGGTGAATTTGAAAAACAGAAAAATTTCAATATCTTCCATTCAAGGCAGGATAAAAATGGACTTTTCAGAAAATCCACAAACAAAAAAATACGAAGATTGGTCTGCACATGCCGCAACATTATGTTTCAAAAATGGAAATTTGTATCTGAATATCGTGATTGAAAAAGAGGCACCGAAAATAGGGAAATTTCAAAAGCAGGATGTTCTTGGAATAGATCGAGGGATAAACAATATTCTCGCATGTTCCAATAATCAATTTTTCAATTCCAAACATCTCAGAGCAGTTAAGGGCAGATACCAATACTTGAGAAAAGTATTGCAGAGCAAAGGCACAAGTTCCGCCAGAAGGAAACTAAAGAAAACCGGCGGAATGGAAAAACGGTTTGTCTCTGATACAAATCACTGTCTCAGCAAGGCAATTGCAGAGAGTGATTACCAAATATTTGTCCTTGAAGATTTGCATAGGATGACGGAAAAAATGAAAGGAAGGCGCTTCAACAAAAAACTTGGCAACTGGTCTTTTAGGCAATTTGAAACTTTCCTGAGATATAAGGGTGAGGCATTGGAAAAGATTGTCTTAAACGTGAATCCAAAATACACGAGCCAAACCTGCTCAAAATGTGGGCATCGTGAAAAAAATAACAGGAAGCTAAGCCGATTCGCCTGTAAGAAATGCAAATTTGAGCTGCATGCAGATTTGAACGCTGCAAGAAACATCGCCCAGCTTGGTATATCCGAGCTTGGCAGGCTGTTTGTCAACCAGCCAAACGTAACGCCCTATGAAGAAATTGAAAATTTTAGAGAGCAGTTACAAGCCAACCATCTTGAGAAGCGAAGCTTCTCGAGAGATGGAAGTTCCAAAGAACTTCCAGAATTC
>JAZDME010000048.1:0-2742 GCA_043801255.1 archaeon | reverse complement strand
TCCATACCTTTGTTGCAAGCAGGTCTGTATCGCAGAACAAAACTCTGTTCGCCTGCCTTGCAAGCGCTTCCTCTGATGCTATCTGCCCTTTTGCAATGAGTGATATGTCTTTGTAATCGCACTCGCCGTTTCTATCGCCCTCTTTCAGGTCAAGAAGGCTTCTTGCATATTCCTTTACATGAACTGTATCAAAACGCTTTGCCAGTTTTTCGGCGAGAACTGACTTTCCAGTTGATTCCGGCCCGAAAACGCATACTCTTTTTGCGTAATATGGCCTTACGATTGGCGGAATATATTCCCAGTTTTTTATAGGGTCATTTCTTACTTCAGTTCCTGAAATAGGCACTAACTCGCGGGTGTGGCTTACTGGAATATACTTCATTCCGAAAAGTTTTGCCAGCGGAACGCCGTAAGATTCGCATGCAAACAGGTATTCTGCTGGCTTTTCCGAAAGATACCCCGAAATCGCATCTTTCCATAGCTTCCAGAAATTTATGTCGTCCTTTGGCTCTGAAGGAAACTCATCATGCCACATATGCTGTACATCAACATCCGGAAACATTTGCTTCATCCACTTGTATCTTAAATTTCCCGGAATAGGCTCTGATTTCAGCGAACAGACTAAAACGTGCAGCTCATCAACATAATTTCTGGCAAAGTCTATCAGGTATTCGTGCCCTTTGTGCGGCGGCATGAACTTGCCTATGATAAGGCCAGTTGTGTGCTTCCCGCTTTTGTTTGCATAGAGTTTTTCCATTTTAGTAATCCTGAAATCGCCAGTATCAGGAACAATCCGTACAATCCTGTTGTAAAGTAAAGTCCCTTGAGCCCGTAAATCGCAAGCGCCATGACATCAACAGATATCCACAAAACCCAGTTCTCCAGTATCTTGCGTCCCATGAGCCACTGTGCTGTCAAGCTCATTACAGTTGTCAGAGCATCCCAGTAGGGAAAAGATGCATTTGTGTACGTGCTCATGTAATATCCTATTGCTAACGTGCCTGCAGCAATAACTGCTGCCCAGAAAAGTATTCCCTGCGTCTTTAGACTTCTTACTGGAACATCATCTTTTTTCTTTTTGTTTCCGTAAACCCAGAACCACCAGCCGTATATCTGCATTGGTATGTAAATAAAATTCTCAATGCTGTCTGAATACAGCCTTGCTGTGTAAAAAATGTAAACATAAAGCGCAACCATCGCAAGCCCTGTTGGCCAGCACCAGATGTTCTGCTTTGTTGTTAAGTAAACGCTAGCTATACCTAGTATGACTGCTGCAATTTCAATTACAGTCATGTAAGTTATTATCATTCGTCTTCCTCCTTGCCCATCAGCCCTGCGGCTCTAAGTTTTTTCCAGAATTCTTTTCCCGGCACTTCGTATGTTTTCGCTGTGTAAAGCAAGCCGAGCAGATATATCTGATGCATGTATTCTGGAGTGCCTTTCTGCAGCTTTCCGCTTAGAACATCATCGAGATTTATGTGCGGCAGCAGCTGCTTTGCAACCTTTCCCTCGTACAGATTCCGGTCTTTGTCGCGATTGCTGCCCAAGTGATATCTCATCATGCTCACAAATGGCGGGCCTGTGTATTCGCCGGGCGTGCCAGGGCTTCCAAACTGCTCTTTTCTGAAAAACTTTTCTTTATCAGTTACTATTTCTATCACAGCGTCATAAAAACCTTCAAGGCGCGAGCCTAGTTCTGCTGGAAATCTGCGCGCTGCATCAGCCAGGAAATCGTATATGTTGTAAATCTCATGTTCGGGGCGGTCATCCCTTTGGTTATACCAGCCGAAATCATTTCTTTCATCATTAAGTATGCCCCAGATATGCTTCTTGAAATCTTCTTTTGTTATCAGCTTGTCAAGAACCTTGTCGTACTCGTCCAGCGAAGAGAAATAATCCTCTCTCGAGCCTTTTATTCGGCCCTGCGAATTCAGCAGTTCAACAACAATGTCTCTGAATTTCGGCTCAGGCACAGGTGCCAGCTTTCTCTTGTGAGCGTTTTTTTCAATTCTTTTGAAAACTTTTGCAACAGGGCTGTCTTTCAGGCTCGGCACGTTGTGCTCAAGCGCCCATATGTCCATGCCAAGCTCACGCCCGAGCAGAATTTTATCCAAAGTTGCATAATCAACTTCCAGAGCAGACTCATCTGTCTGCCCTTCACTTAATCCTGCTGTTGGCACCCTGTTGATAATTTCCTCAAGAACGCCAATCTCTTTTGATATCTGCCTGACTTGCGTTTTGTAAAGCGTTATTATAGGCTCAATATCCGCAGCACCATCGCCGAATTTTGTAAAGTAGCCTGTCATAAACTCGGAAAGATTGCTTGTACCAAAAACAAGGCTGTTTGTTGACCATGCCCTGTCGTAAAGAATAGGCATTCGCGCCCTTGACTGCACATTTTCGTTTTGCGTCTTTGTTTTGAAAAAGTCCTTGTTTGCCGACAGGTAAGCGTCAACAATTCCCCCGATTGGCACTATATCATACTTTATGCCAAGAGCTTCGGCCTGTTTTTTTGCGTAATCAACGTCAATGCCTTTGCTTGTGCTCAGGTTTGAAGGCATCAAAACAGCGTAAACTTTTTCCTTTCCCAATGCTTTCACTGCGAGCGCTGCAACAACAGCAGAGTCAAGTCCGCCGCTAAGCCCTATGACTGCGCCATAGTGCTTTTCATATTCATTTGCTTTAGCGCTCCAGTCATAGTATGTTGTTTCTTTTTTGATAAAATTAACAAGCGATTCAATA
>JAZDME010000079.1:0-9796 GCA_043801255.1 archaeon | reverse complement strand
TTCATGTGCCGGACGGATATACTGCATCAAATATTTTCACTTCTGCATTAGTGGCGCCATGGGACCTGGCATTCGGGCCTGATGGCAACCTTTACGTCGCAGAGTTTACTGGCAGCAGGATTTCCAAGGTGGCTTCCAATGGCTCTGTATCAACTTATTTGGAAATACCTGAAGCGTTCCGGAGCACAGCCAGAAGTCTTGCGTTCAGCCCCTCAGGTAATTTGTATGTTGTTATGTCCAACGGCGGACTGGGGGATTTTAACGGAATCCTCAAGATTTCCACGGACAAAACTGTAAGTGTGATTTCCGAAATTGGCGGTGTGGAACAATTGGCTATAGACTCCTCCGGAAATATCTTTGTCGCAGGGGAAAGCGAGGTTTTTAGGTTTACTCCAGATGGCGTGCGCACAACTTTTGTGTCAGGGCTTTCGTTTCCCTCTGACATTGAATTCGGGCCGTCAGGCGATATGTTTGTCTTTGAGGCAGGCACAGGCGAAATATCCAGAATCGCGCCAGACGGCAGAAGAACTGTCTTTGCCTCGGGATTTGCCAAGCAGATTATGTATATGGCTTTTGATGCACAGGGCAACCTGCACCTGAACGACCGCGCCCCCGGGAATTTTTACAGCGTTACTCCGGCTGGCGCAGTAAGCTCCCCAACGCATCTCCCTTTTCTAGTGCCTGGCTGTTATGATGACATGACTTTCGATTCCTCTGGAAATCTGTATGTTGCAGACGGCACTGGCTCGAGGATAATAAAAGTCTTTCAGGACAGCACAGCCAGCGTTCTTGTTGATGGATTTATGTCAACTGGTTTGGCCATGAGCCCTTCCGGAGATGTTTATGCAATTGATACAGTATCCTTGCGAGGTGACCCTCCATCAACAGATATCATCAAAGTTCTGCCTGGCAAGACTGTCTTTGCAACTGTATCAGGCACGGCTTCGGATATAGATTTCAGTGCAGCCGGAGACATGTATGTTGCTGTATTTGATAGAGATATGATATTGAAAATCAATCCAAACGGCGCGGTCAGTACGTTCGTGACAGGGCTGCACGGCCCTGGGCGCCTGGCTTTTGATAAATCAGGCGGCTTGTTTGTATTGGAAAGCCGCAACGGCAACGTGCTAAGAATTACGCCTGAAGGCATGATATCAACCTTCGCCACGGGCTTTGGAGACCTCGCAATAGGGTCTTTGTACGGAGGTCTTGCTGTTGACTCTGCGGGAAACGTCCTTGTTGGCTCCATGGGCTGGAACAACACAGTCTACAAAATTTTTCCAGACGGGACTGTAACCACTTTTGCCACGGATATAAGTGATGAGGGTTACTGGGATTATGGTGACATAGTTGTATGTTCAAACGGAGATGTCTTTGCAACGGAAGCAGGCAGAGGCCGAGTGTTTAAGGTCGCTCCCGGAAAGTCCACGGTATTTGCCACAGGCCTGCCAAATGACGCCCACAGCGTGGCGTGCAGTCCTTCCGGTGAGTTGTTCATCGCCAGGGGAGGAAGCATAGTAAAAATTTCAGCTGGATAAAATAAAATGCATATGACTATGGGAAAATCGGTTTTCGTGATACCTTTGCTGGTTTTGATAGTTCTTGCCAGCGGCTGCGTCCAGCAGGAACGATCACTTCTGCGAGAGCAGTCTGTGATAAGTGATAAGTTCATATTTCATGACAGCGAAGGGCCAAATGCGGGTGGCAAATTTTCAAGGGAACTGGGCGTAAACACAATTCCAATATACCTCGATGACTGGTCAAGACTGGAACCTGCAGACGACCAGTGGAACTGGGACGGTGCGTTCTCGGACAATGTGAACGAATATGACCATTCGATGCTCAGGATAGGCATACTGCACGTGCTGGCATGGAATCCCGAAGGCATCCCTAGCTGGGTGGACAAAAACGACCTTAATGGGAAATTCAAGGAAGAATACGGCGAGTTTGTTGCGGAGGCAGTCAGGCAGGCGAAGATGAGAAATATTTCCGTCGATATTTACTTGGTTGAGCTTGAATCTAATTTTGCAGGACACGAAATAGGAAACAGGCGGATTACAAACGCATGGATTATAGAATGGATAAAATGGGAAGCCGAACTGATTAAAAGCGCTGACTCGAACGCAAAGATTGTTGTTCCCCTGACGCCGACCGAGTTCAGGCCAAAGGAATCTCTTGACAACACTGGCGATTTCGGAAAAATTCTTGTTGCAGATTTTGTCGGACGAATGATGGAAGCAAACGTCAGTTTTAATGCGTTCGGCTTTAATGTCGCCAGCGGCTTTTACGATAAAATAGATGATTGGGGAGATTTGAAAGCTGCTTTAGACAAATGGTCCACTATCGATAAAGAAATTTTTGTTTGGGCAATGGGATATCCTGCGGATAATATTGATAATCTGAGTTTTAATTACCCTAGAAAAGAAGGCTATTCTGAAGAATGGCAGAAAGAGCAATACCTGAATTCTTTGCAAATTCTTCTTGAAAACCCTAAAGTGATAGGGGTTTCCATTGATTTATATGACTACCCTGAAGCAGGGCAGAATACACCTGTTCATTGGGGGCTGGTTGGCGGGGACAGGGCAAAACCGGAAACCCTATTCAAAAGACAGAGTTTTGATGCTGTGAAAGAATATTGGAATAAAACCCGCAGATGAGATTTTTTAACAAAGTCTTCAGAAAATTTATTAAGCAGGCTTTGCTAATAATTTACCATGAGAAATCTGGCTTTCATAATTCCATTTTTGATTTTAGTTATTTTTGTTAGCGGCTGTGCTGGTAAACAGCCGTCTGACGGCAGCGCAGACAGTAAAACTCCGGAACCTGCATCATCATCTGTACCTGTTCCAGTGCCAAGTACAAGCGCATGTGCAATTACCTCGCCGCCGCCAAGCATGGAAGGAATCAATACTCATCCTGAAGCATACGGTACGGGCGCGGACCCCGATATAATCACGCTCGGCCCGAAGACAGGCGCCAATCCGGATTGGCCTGCTTACTCCGGCAAGCATGGCATGGAATTCGAGCTCGTGCATGGGGCGCCGTTGCTTGCGCCCATAGACATGGTGTTTGTGGGCTTTCAGAATAATAATGTCAAGTATGGAATTGGAGCAGATGGGAAAAATTATACCCCTTTCAATGACCTGATGTTATTTTTTGAGTCTGCCAGCCCTGATTGGCCCGGTATGACTATGGTTGTTTATCACGCATACAGCTCGCCATTGCTGCTCGGGCACTATCAAAATCCGGATTGCGGTGATGTTGAACCGGGTTCTGGCATTATACAAGCTGGGGGGCACCTTTTCTTTGACTCTCGGGATTACGTGACTCCGAAAAAGGGTAACGCAGGCGCCTGCGAGCCTCTGATAGGACATCTTGTAAAACGCGGGGAACTAATTGGATTTGCCGGCAGTGTGGGCGAGCACTCGTTTGCATCCTTTTGCTTCAAAGTGCCAGATACATCAGAAAATCCGACTGTTACGAAGGGAAACCGCTATCTTCACTGGGTGCAGCCAAGTGCTTTCTTTTACTGGAAATGTTATAGTCCTGATGCGAATTTCTCCAGCGGCGTGCTTGCCTATCCATTTGAATGCGACGGATATCAGCTTCCCGCTGAACAGCATGATGTGAATTTCAAGTACACATCGGCGAAATAAAATAGATTCAGGCCCGAGCTGTGATGACTGACTGGGGGAACACTAGCCGAATCAGCGGATTCGGCTGTGCCCAGCCGAACTTCGTTCGGCTAGGGTCTCTATTGATTAAGAGCAGCACCGATGCCTTAATCAATGACCTTTAAATCGTCGTCGTAAGTGTTTTAAGTTTTATATTGCCCATAAAAGTATGAAAAAATTGTTTTTATTGTCTTTTTTCTTATTATTTACAATATGTGCAGTTCACGCCGAAAATCTAACATGCCAATATAAGAGTTCAGAGCCATATCAAGAAGAATCTATCATACTCCGTTACGTAGCTACGGGAGTTCTGTTTGGACAGGGTTTAACATTTTCGAATTTTGTTGATGGACATGGGAGTGGCGCAAATTTAGATTGTACAACTTCGTTTAAGATTATAAATCCAAACCTCCAACAACTAAATCTGACAGTCGATTATGACAGGTTAGTAATGCAACCTTCTATGCCTGAGGAAAGAGATCATTATTCTAAGAATATTATTTTACCTGGAAATAGTTATGCAGATATTCAAGACGCAACTTCTAATAATACTTATTGCAAAACAGATCCAAATAGTGTTAGTTATGCCATAATAGAACCCGCAGGTATTGTCCCTGTAAAATTATCCATAACAAAATATAATGAAGCTTGTTTAATGTGTTTGGGAAAGGTTTGTCTTAATGATGGCGATTCGTGCACTAGGAAGCAAGAATGTGGCGGCGGTAATTGCGTAAGAGGTGTTTGCAATGTCTTTGATATTTGTTATAACAACGATTGCAAATGCGCTTCGGGTGAAAAACAATGCCCTAACAACGATAAGTGCGTAAAAAAGGCTTCATTAAGCATAGGTTCCAAGCCAATATGCAGTTCTGAGGCGTGCACAACTAACTACATCAATCCGAGCACGGGCTTATGCGACAAAACTCCCGAAACCTTAAGGTTAGAAGAAGAATCCCGTGAGAACGCAGCAAAAGAGGCGGAAGCAAATCGTACAATGAATATAGAAAAAGCAAAGCAAAAAACAAACACAACTATATTTGTTGGTATAATAGCTACTATAGTATTAATCGGTGGCGGAGCGATTATTTACCGAAATAAAAAATTAAAGGAAGCGATAGCTAAACGAGAAGCTGAAGAAGCAGAGCAAGCCAGAATTATTAGACAAATAGAACTGATTTCCAAAGAACGAGACACTAAAGAAAGAGAACTCAAAGATACTAAAAAGGGCATAGATGAATTAAAAAAGAAAAAGAAAGAAATCGAAAAACTTAGAAAAGATAACGAGGACCAAATAAATAAATTATTAGATTGGTACAAAGTAGAGTATGGTCACGAGTTTATATTAGATAATGGTTATATTCGATTCGCCAAAGATTGGCTTTATCCATCACAAAAAGGACAATTTTTTCATATATGGTGGTTTGAGAAAAATATTGGACGAAAAGTAAAACCAGGTTATGTGATACACCATAAAAATGGAAAAAAATTAGATAATTCTATATCAAATTTAGAAGAGATATCTATTGATGACCATAATAAAATACATGGAACCAGTAACGTTTAAAATCCGTCACCGTACGCTGCCGACGACTAGGGAAATCTCCCATGAATGTGTCAGGTTTTTTCTCTCAGCAAGATAGTTTTCCTTCCCTAAATCAATGCGCCTTTCCCTTCGTCGCCGCACGTTAAGGAGTTTTGAGGATTACTCTGGTTGGTTGAGCAAACCATTTAACCATTTACACTACAATCTGTGAGATGATTGAGCCGCATAAAAGAAATTATGGTTTTTTCCTCAGCAAGCACGCAATGATAGATAATATGCTTAGCAGATTTTACGGTAAATTTGAGCTGAGCAACTTGATAATCGCATTACAAGATGCTATCAAAAAAGACGGGAAGTTCCTCAACGATTATGAAGATAAACTTAAGTGGTTTCTTATATTTCCGTTTAGTATGGCTGAGGAAGGCTTTTTAACAGCTGTTTTAAAGGAAGATAAGTCTAAGTTCAATATTATTACAGTTTATCCATCCAGCAGTGCGGAAAAGAGCTTTTATATATCAGGAGAGATATGTAATAAAGAGAATACAGGAGTAAATGAAAATGGCAAATAATTGTCCAGAGTGCGGTGGTATCTTGATTGAGACTAATAAAGAAATTGCCATAGCGATACCTAACCCTGGTGTGCAGCAAATTAAAGCAAATTGTTTCGAATGTACACAATGCCATTTGGAAGTATTTGACGAAAATCAAAGTTTAGAAATAGCAAAAAAGATCGATTGTATAAGAAACACAAGCCGAACAAAGTTCGGCTGTGCCCAGCCGAAATGCGATTTCGGCTCGGGAAACGAAAAAAAGATTTGATTTTATTACTGCTATGGGAATCTCTTATGATTATGTTAAGGTTTATCGCCCCCACAAGATAGTCTGTCTGCTTCCAACCAATGGACTTTGAATTCGTCGTAGTCACCAGCGTAGAAATTTATTTATACCTTTGTTCCACGGTAATTGCATGGAGGATGCATAATGAAAAAAATTATTTTAGGCTCGTTATTTGCTCTTGCAGTTGTTATCATGTTTATAGTGCCTGTGGCAGCAAGTGACGACAAGATACGAGTTGCTATTACTGAAAGCAACAAGGACAAGAAAGACAAGCTGATTGAGACTTATGACTATAATCATGATTTCGGCGGTGTCTTTACAACTGAACTGACTGAAAAGGAAATCAAGAAACTGAAAGATGACGGCTATAAAGTTGAGGAAGTCGGATACGGTGAATTGCTGAAAGACAACGATGAGTCAGGCAAAGGAGCTGGAAAGCCAGCACCTGTTTGCAATCCGAGCACACAGAAGCCATGGGGAATCACCATGGTTAACGGCGGCTCCGGCGGCAAGTACGGTGGTGTGCCTGTAAAAGTTGCTGTTCTTGATTCCGGCGCAAACACTGCACACCCTGATTTGAAAAACAACATTGTGATGTGCAAGGATGCAACAGCAAAAAGAGGGCTTGCTAGCAGCTGCTCAGATACAGACGGGCACGGCACGCATGTTGCAGGAACTGTTGCAGCAAACGGAAAAATTCTCGGGGTTGCTCCTGAAGCAAACTTGATGATAATTAAAGTTTGCAAGACATACTGCCTATGGGATGACGTTGCAGAAGCCATAAGATATGCAGCTGATAACGGCGCAAATGTTATCAGCATGAGCCTTGGCGGTTCTGCAGGCAGCACTATACTAAAAGATGCAGTTGACTATGCATATGGCAAAGGCGTTCTCATAGTTGTTGCGGCAGGCAATGAAGGAACAAGCGGAGTTTCATATCCTGCATACTATGCAAACACTGTGTCAGTTGGCGCAATTGACAGCAGCAAAAACACGCCGTATTGGTCTTCAGTAGGATTGAACGACGGCGATTATGTGCGCGAGGCAGGCGAAGTTGAAATGGCTGCTCCTGGCGTAAGCGTTGAATCTACATACAAAGATGGCTGCTATTACACTATGAGCGGAACATCAATGGCAACTCCGCACGTTTCAGGCTTGGCTGCAAAGTTATGGCAGGGTAGTGCTACAGCAACAAGAACCTACCTGCAAGAACGCGCTAAATTGCATGACTTGAATGTTGCTGGCGATGACACCAAAACAGGATTCGGACTGCCGATAGCACCATAATTTATTTCTTTTATTTTCTTTTTTTAATTTTTAGAATCATTAGTCATTCATCGTCGCAACTTATTTATAGTTGTGCTTTCAAAAATGCTTATGGAGGTCTAACATGAAAAAATTGTTTTTATTTGCTGCATTTGCTCTGCTAATAGTTTTTGTGCTTGCAGTTGCTGGCAACCATACAGTGCAGGCAGCAAGCGCAAATAATGTAAAAGCATGCGAATCGGATTCTGATTGCGTTCCGGCACAGTGCTGCCACGCAACATCTGCCGTAAACAAGTTATATGCCCCTGACTGCAGCGATGCTGTATGTTCGATAGAATGTGTGCCAAAAACACTGGACTGCGGGCAAGGCACGGTAAAATGCACAAATGGCGGCATTTGTGTGGTAAGGCTCTACAAATAAACGGGTAATGACAAATATACTTGATGATTCAGCTTACCAATAGCACCGTAAATTGATTTATTTTTTATTTTCTTTTTACTAACGACGACTATTAGGGATATCTCTCAATGATTAGGCTTCGCAGATATTTTTCTGCAGCCATAGTGTTCTTGCTTTTGCTTCTCATAATCAATAGAGATATCCTAGTCAGTCGTTAGAGTCAAATTAAAAATATAAAAACAAAAAAAGAAAAAAGATGGGCTTTAGCCCATCGCTGCGTCGTATATTGTTCCTGTCAGATTCTGGATTAAGCTCATTGCCGAGCCGCTCCATTTCCAAACCTGGTCCTGAAGCACAATCTCCGCCTTGCCGTCGCTGTCAACATCGCCGGATACCATTGCATCCTGCAGGTTGCCGTGCGAGCCGGAGTATCCTCCAAGATTTGTCCAGATGTTGTTTCCAGCATAACTATACACTACAAGTTTATTGCTTCCATCATTACACATTTCGGAGAAAGCAAATTCATTGCTGCCGTCGCCATTGACATCTGCTATTTCATTGTTCTGGTCAAAGCAGGCAGCGCGCTGTGCTGTCCATACCTGGCTGTACGCATCGTTTGCGTATTTCCATACATAGATGTTCCCGCCGCAGTAACCGCTGCCGAAGATCTCATTTCCGGCAACGCCATCAAGGTTTCCGACACTTATATCATCAATGCAGCACTGCGTGTTTGCAGGCCCCAAGTCTCCGACAACAGAGTATGTCCCGTTCAAGTATTTTACAACAACGCCGTGGCAATAGTAGTCTTTGACTCCAAATTCACCTAATCCAATCAAAAGTTCATTATAGCCGTCGTTGTCAGCATCGGCTATTGTAAGCCCTCCGTCGCCGACATCATATATTGTCGCTTCCTTTGTGCAGTCAGAAGCTGTGCAGCTCCAGATTTCGATGTCATTTGACAATACCGCAAGAACAAGCTCGTTATTTCCGTCATTGTCAACATCGCCTATCTCCATGAATTGCGCTGAACCGGACATGGCTTTTGTTATGGATGGCGAGCCGCTTGCATCACCGTTGTTCCATATCTTCAGGTTGCGCGTGAATGTGGTTTTCCCTTTACTCGTGGTTGCAACCGTGTTCCAGGAAACTACTTCCTTCTGCCCGTCATTATCAACATCTCCTATGGCTCCTTCCCTTACGTTGCTGTTATCGCCCGTAACGCCGGACCACGTATTGTTGAACTTGCTGTTCACCCAGTCGTAGACTCTTGCATATCCGCCAATTCTTGCCAGCAGCTGCGGTGCAGATGTCATGACAAGATTGCCAGTCGGCTCCACTACCGGTGCTGGCGGTGGTGGTTGTGGTTTTCCTGCCAACACTGGCAGAAATGAAAACACTATAAGAATTACTGCTAACAAAAGCAATAAACTTCCCAATCTTAAATTTTTTTTCATTTTTAACCTCTTAACTTTATTTAAAAGTATGAATAATAAACATTTCAAGCTTATAAACTATTACAATTTTAAAATGCAGATGTTTCAAATCGGAACATGATGCTTCCGTTTCGGAAGATATTACTAAAAAAACTGTACATTTTTCATTTTCATTTTAAAATTACACATCGTTTATTTAAGCATACAAGTTTGAAAAATTCTGGAACCCATCACAAGGGAAAAAGGGAGGTGAAGAAAGTGAAAAAACTAGTTATTTTTGGATTGGCATTGTTCACGGTTGTTGCAACCGCGATTTTAATGACGCCTATTGCGATAGCAGATGATCCTGCGTGCTTTTTGTATTACACAACAGACACCAATGGACCATTCGAGATACCAGGCGGTTACAACATCGAGATGTATTCAGATGGCGGCGACGCTGACCTACAATACTGTCAGAATGCATTTTTTGCATGCTGGAATGAAGGTTACACAGAATATGTATACGACTCAAGCTACGTTAACGAATGCATGTAGAGAGAAAATTTAAACGAATAATTGCGCATGACGCAATTTAAAATCTATAAAGGAGAAAAAAATGGAAACAAAAGCAATTTTTGCCCTTACAGTTGTTATTGCAATA
>JAZDME010000041.1:0-3339 GCA_043801255.1 archaeon | reverse complement strand
CCTAAAAGGGTAAACAAGCTGTCAGATAGAGGAATCGTATTATTTATGCAAATTTTTTTGGTATTTTTAATTCTTTTTTCATAAAAGATTTCGATTTTTTTGCCTTTATTTAATATTTTAAAGTCTGGGAAAAGGTTTGCCGATACTATTCGTTTGTTTTTAACCACATTTTGATAATCAATCTTTGCGGGGGAGTCAATACTCTTAAACAAATGTCCATTATTAACATTTCCGGATACTTGTATAGCAGCAAACTGGTAAATTTTTCTAAGTTCAAACTTTAATTTGTAAAAAGTTTTTTCACTGATCTCCAATTTTCCTCTGTAGGCAGAACCGTAGAAATATCTGTCATTGCCGTAAATCTTGAGCTTAACCTTGTTTTTAATAGACTTATGAATTTGAAGATAATAAGCGCCGTATAAGTCTCTTCTATGAAATCTGAATTGTGATAAAAACATAACATAATTTTTAAGCTTATCAATTATACGAATGTCCACAGGCCCATCATAAACCAAACTCCTTAAGATAAGGGGCATAGTAACTACTCGTTTAGTATAAACAGCAGGATGCAAAAAACCGTTTACTGCCAAATAAACGTATTGGCCATTTTCTAACCGTAATCTTGAAACAACATTTTTAGGTATATAAAGAGACTTTCCTTTTGGTAATTTATTTGTTATAAAAACTGAATTTTTAACATACCTCTGTAAAACTTTGTTCATCTGCATTTTTAAATCTCCGAAACCTCAATCTGACGTTGAGATTTCTTTCACTTGCTGAAAGAAATCTCGATTCTAGCGAGGAGGGCTTCATAGCAGAGCTGCGTAAGTGATTTTAGGCTGCAAAGCCGACCCTGCGCAGCAGGGGAAAATCACAATTTAGCAGCTCTGCGCTGCCCGACGAGCGTTCAGAAACAGCAGTTTAAATACCCTATCCGTACATGTCCAGTGTCCAGTGGTGATTTTATTGTAGATCTTTCAAGAAAAGTATGAATTTTTCAGAAAATTAGGAAGAATTGCATTCCCAAACTTCATGAAAAGAGCCGTCAACCTGTATCATAAGCATCAGACAAATTTCTCAAAATGAACCTTTCCATCCGGAAAATGAAGCTCCCTGCACGCCGCCTTGGCATCATCAACCATGTTTTGAAAGCCGCAGATGTAAACATCCTGATTTTCCGGCTTTATCATCTTCTTGAAGGCGTCGTGAACATAGCCGTGCTCGTAATCAGGATTATCAGACTTGCTAAGAACAGGAACAAAATGAAAGTTTTTGTTGGAAGAAGCAAGCGCCTCAAACTCTACCCTGTAAAGAATGTCATCTTCAGTCCTCACGCCAAAGAAAAGCCATATGTCATGGCTTGCCTTTTTCCTTAAAGCTTCATGAATCATCGGCTTCAGCGCCGCAATGCCCGCGCCTGCCGCAAGGAATATCAGGTCGTTGCTTATTTCATCCTGAAGGATAAAATTGCCGAAGGGACCTTCAGCATCAAGAGCCTGCCCCGGCTTAACATTCGCAAGGTAATTTGAAGCAAAGCCGCCCTCAACTATCCTTACGCAAAGCTCAATCACCCTTCCGCCTTTGGCAGATGATGCTATTGAATATGCTTTCCTTACTTTCTTGCCGCCATGCTCAAGCAAAACCTGAATGAACTGCCCAGGCCTGAAGTGAAACGGCTTTTCGGTTTCAAGGCGAAGAACGACAACCCGCGAAGTCACCCTGATTACTTCCTTAACAACAAATTTCATAATTCAAAAACAAAGAAAATGCTGTTTTTAATGGTATCGCAAATCGCAAGTTTACGATTTGCATACCTCAAAAATCAGGGGTTTTTTGATGCTTTTGCGAAAAGCAACCTTTAAATACTGCAAAAGGAGCGTAAGAATGAACATGATAAGGTACCTTGAGTTCAGGGATGGCGCAGTAAAAAAAGGCAACAACCTCAACTATGGCATGCCGAAAAAAGACAACTACCTTCTGATATTCCTGACGAGGCCAACAGAAACAGAGATAAAAAAGATAATAAAAGACTTCAGGATTGACCCTGAGCCGCTGAACAAGTATACCAAGGAAACCCACTCAAGAAGGTACATCACAAAACCGTTCCAGTTTGTAATGAGAAGCACCTTTCTGGAGAAGGACGTAATAGGCTACGCCAATCTTCTGTTCATACTGATGAACAGGGTGCTTATCGTATCAGTGTCAAAGCCTTCTGAGTTCTATGAGGAAATAATGAATGACCTTTCTGAGGTTTTTGCAAAGACAAAGGTAAGAAGCGTAGGGCACATACTCTACAGCTTCCTGCAGGAGGACGTGGACGAGAACTACGACGTTCTTGGAAAGATAGAGCAGCGCATAAGGGATGTCGAAGCGAAGGCGTCAAAGACAAAGCTGAATGACTCAAGAATGAGCGTGGACGACATACTCTCCCTTAAAAGGCAGCTGTTCCGCATGAGCAGGCAGTTCTGGGCAACAACAAGAGTGGTTTCCCTGATAAGAATAGGCGTGGCGCAGGTTGTAATAGACAAGGAAAGCGAGAGGATGCTTGGAGATGTCCACGAAACGTTTTTGCACCAGATAGACGTTGCTGCAGCCCAGAAAGAAATGGTAAGCGACGTCCTAAATGTCTACTCAACAACATTGTCAAACATGCTGGCAATATCGTCAAACGAGCTCAACATAATCATGAAAAAAGTCACTTCATACGCAACACTTGTTCTCATACCGACGCTGGTGGCAGGCGTATACGGAATGAACTTCAAATACATCCCGCTGGCAGAGATGAAATACGGATTTGCCATAATCATCGGCATAATGGCAGTCA
Organism: archaeon; assembly: GCA_043801255.1. Taxonomy (GTDB): domain Archaea; phylum Nanobdellota; class Nanobdellia; order UBA10117; family UBA10117; genus JAZDME01. The sequence goes on along the minus strand of JAZDME010000041.1, from coordinate 515 downwards.
TGACAGCACTAGCTCTCGCAAACTTCATAAAAAATGACTGGCTCTGAACAGCAGCTCATCGTAGGCATTGACCCCGGAACAACAACTGCATACGCCATACTCGACATAGACGGCAACACAATCGCTTTGCGCTCCTCAAAAGAGCTCAGCCTCGATACCATCATAAAAGAAGTGAGCCAGAAAGGCATACCCCTAATAGTAGGAACTGACAGGAGGAAATGCCCGCAGATGGTAAGCAAGTTCTCGGCAAAAACAGGCGCGGCAAAGGCAATTCCTTCCTATGACGTTTCTGAAATTGAAAAAAACAGCATAACCCGGGGAATGAACGCTGCAAACTCGCACCAGAAAGACGCGCTCGCAGCAGCGCTTTTAGCTTACAAGCAATACGAGCCGCTCCTTAAAAGAATCGTAAAAACGCTGGGCAAAGAAAGCAAAATGGAACTGGCAGAAGAAGTGGCAAGCATAGTAATAAGCAGGAAAATAAGCATAAAAAAGGCGCTGGCAACAATTCAATA
>JAZDME010000013.1:0-13004 GCA_043801255.1 archaeon | reverse complement strand
TCAGAAAATAAAACTAACGCCATTCATCCCGCGTGCTAAAGCACGGGGATTTCTGGCTCGGAACGGTATAAAAATTGCCGCCAGAGTTAACGATTCAAAATTAGTCCCGAAGTTCAAAACCGCTGGCGCGAATTACATTATTCTGCCTGAAGCAATCGGCGGGATAAAATTGGCAGACGCGCTCAGGGGCAAAGTCGATAGCGCGCATGTTTTTGTGAACTGACGACGACTACGACGAGGGCAAAGGCCTATTGATTGTGGGAAAGCAAACTATCTTGCTTGGGGAATTTGGGCTGGGAAAGAAACCCTTCCCTTAATCAATGGAGATTGCCCTGCAATGTCAATGCCAACGGCAGTAGTCAGAAATCATCGTAGTATGCTGTAATACAGAAATTTATATATATGCTCTGCTGATTTTTTAAAAATCATGCCCCAGCCATCAATGCTTGACAGAATTCTGGAAATTGTGCAGAGAATAGGGCCTGTACTTCCGGTTGATGTCGCTTCAAAACTCGGCCTGGACAGCTTTCTTGCTTCTGCTTTTTTATCACAGCTGGCTGAAGCAGGCAAAATACAGGTCAGCAAGGAGCGCGTTGGCGGCTCCCAACTGTTTTTTGTTCCGGGGCAGGAAAACAGCGCCCAGGAAAAAGTAAAAGCCCTGATGGAAGCTTCCAAGAAGACTGCAAGGACATTTGCAAAAAGCGTTCCGGATAATCCCGAAGTGCAGAAAAAACGGGACGCGTTCGCAGCCAAGCTGCAGGAAATCGAGTCGAAAGAAAAAGATGCAAAGAAAAGGCAGTCCAAGATAGTTGAGCCATTTGCAACTATGCAGCCAGGGCATAAAGTAATTCCTATTACAATAAAACACGTTTCTCAAGAGGTAGGCCCTATTCCCGAACGGGCCGTAGGCGGCTTGATGATGCCCCGAACAGAAGAGCAGAGGCGCACTGAAGCCAGGCGCACAGAACGGCCCGAGAGTCTGGAAAAGCCAAAACCTGAAATTCCTAAAGTTGCTAAAATGGAGGAGATTAAACCTGCTGAGGAGCCAAAACCCGCGCCGGAAGTTGAAGAAGTTCGCTACGAAGCGCCTAAACTCGAGGTAAAGGAAGAAATCGCGCCAGTTGAAGAGCTAAAACCTGAGGGCGCAGAATCTGAAGATTCTGCCAGCCTTGCCAAGCCAGAAAAGTCATCAGGAATCCGCGAAGCGATAGAAAAGAAGTTTTTGAAAAAACCTGCTCCGCCTCTGGAGCCATCGCCGTTGGTTGACGCAGCAATGGCGATGCTTGTTGATGCTGGCTGCGAGATTATCGGCACTGACCTACTGAAAAAGGGAAAGGACGCAAATATCATATTCGACCTGCCTACGAAGATAGGCAACATAAAGATACTTGCCTGTGTAAGAAGCAAGAAGTCAATTACCGAGGCAGATTTAAGCATGGCATATACCGAGAAGGAGCACAGGAAGCTGCCTTACGTTGTTTTTATCACGGACGGCAGGATGACAAAGAACGCGCAGAGCTATCACAAGGTCATTTCCGACTCGCTGAAATTCAAGCAGGTTGAAAGCAAATAATTTGTCCTGGTTGCTGGGCAATTAACTTTTCAGGCAATATGCATCATAGATTATGCCTGTTATCAATGCCGTAAAACCGCCAATTGCAACAAGATACGGCCCCCATTCTATAGTGACCGAAGCCGCCAAAAGCGCACCGAGCAGCCCTCCAAAAAAGTCTGCAGCGCCTCTTTCTATATTTCTCTGGGCATTGGTTGCGTCAAAGACTGCAATCAGCGCGGCAAGCGCGCAAAACACCTGTGCAAGAATGACTTGTACAACAGGTTTACCTACTCGGACAAATGTCAGAATCATCACTATCAGTGAAATTATGCCAAAAAATAAAACAAATATTCCGTCGCCTTCATAACCATATGTAGTTTGTTTGGTGTAGATGCCGGTTATTGAAGCCCATGGGCCTGCGGCGCCAATAATCATCAAAATTATCCCAATAATCATTATCATTGCTAATATCTTGGGAACAGATTCCGGCGCAATTACTTGCGGCGCCGGAGCATATTGCTGCGTTCGCCTGGCTGGAGCAGTTTGCGGCGCGACCCGTGCTGCAACAGGCCGCTGCGCAACAACTGGCGCCACAGGCCTGTGCTGGAATGCGTAGAAAAGTCCCACTATACTTAAAATCATGGCAACTGCTAAAACGATAATTATCAAGATATTTTGCAGCGTAAAGAAAATAGGTTCAACAACCGTTGCCTCAACCTGCTCCGCGCTGCCAAAACCATAATCAAATATCCCTGTTACCTTGACTTCGGAGCCGCTTTTGATTTTTGCAAGACTGCCGCTGTAGGAAACATTGACCAAGCCAGTTCCATCGTCAATATTAAATGCGTAGCCTGCTCCGGAATAATCCGGCATTATGCTATTTGCCTTGCCCTGCATGTTTATCTGCCGTTTATCATAAAGCGAGGCGCTTGCCAGGAGGTCCTTGACCTGGACTCGTCCAATCACAGGCGCGGTGTTTGCGAGGTCCTTCGCCTGCGCCGCAGATGAAGTTGCAAGCTCGTAACTGCCCTTGTTCATCATGTCTTTCGCTTCAGCAAGCTTGGCTTTTGCTTCGCTCACATCCGCACTGATACTTTCGGCGTCTGAAATCGGCTTTGCTGCGGAATCGATTTCGTTTGCCGCGCTTACCGCGGAATTAACCAAAGTATCTGCAGCTTTGTAATCTGCCCGTGCTGCTGACAAGTCACTGCGGCTCAAATCCCCGCTGACTTTTGACATTGCCGCCTGTAATACGTCTGTTGTGTAACCTTTATTTTGCAAAGGGGTAACTCTTGTTCCAAGTTCTGAGAGCCTCGATAGCATGGTCTCTTTTGTCAGTGGAACCTTTGCCTCGATAACTAAATTGTCCCACAAACCCTGCTCAACTGAAGTATAGCCTGAAAGCTTCACCTGTGTAATCGGCTGCATTATGTCTGTGTACTTTGTGGCTGTTGCGGAACCCAGTCTGCATGTGATTGTGCTGCCTGAAACTTCCAGGGACATGCGGGTTTCGAAACCTGTTGGCAGGGATGCGCTGGAAGTGGTTAATTCGTGCCCGCTGGGGTTATATTCGAGCATGCGCAGCCTTCTATTAGTGTTATAAAAATCGCACGTAAAGAACCTGTTTCTTGAATCGCGCACAACGATTTCCGGGCCTTCGGTTGATAATGTCAGGGGCGTTACAAGAACGGAAATTTTCGGGTCTGTCAAGGCTCCAATGCTTATGGATGCCTCGCCGGAAAATGATTCCAGCTTGCCATTTTCCAATGCCCACGCACCGGATAAAGGCACCACGCCAGCCATGCCTGAGGAAAAGTCCTGCGAAAACACTGTCGCAACCTCAAGCTCTTCCTGCGCGCATGCTGCCGGGATGAAAGATAACAGGAGCAAGCCTGCAAGTAATATAACAACCTGCTTGCTTGTGGCCATGATATAGATTGCATTTCCGCATTTTTAAATATATTTTTTCAAATTCGCCTAACTGGACAACCCTTTTAAATCTGAATTCTGAGCTTTTACTATAGCGGGATAGGGCAAACGTTGATCTTACGGATCAAAGTCCCGAGGCTTGGAGAAGCGAGAAAATGCTGCCAATATGCCCGTCGGGCTCATAACCCGTTCGGATAAGAGAAATCCTATCTGAGGTTAAAAGGTCGTAGGTTCAAATCCTACTCCCGCTATACTTTTTATTTTTCTGTGATGTTTAGGGTTATTGGTACCGACGATGCTCATCCATTTATTAATTTCAGAAACACCGTTTATTCGTATTAGATTTCTACCTCTATTTTCATTGTAAATAGGATATTCGCGGAAATTAATTTCGTACAATTTTAATAATTCCATAAATTGTTTTTGCATTGGAGATGGTGAAAACTTCATTTCCAATCTTGCATAAGTCGTTTGGTTTCTCCTATCTGTTCGCTTGTAAAATGTAACACAACCATCGGTATCAAAATATCCTCTCAGAACAAATTTACCAAATTCGTGATTCATTAATTGTTGCGGTATTTTTGCTCGTTTCCATTTTGGTGATTTTACCATACCTAAAGATAGAAAATAATTTACAATTTCTTTGCCACAAATATCGATATCCACTGCTTTATCATTTTTGCGCGTTCTAATTTTTGCTTCAAAATCAAATAAGTGTTTTATCAATTTCAAAAGATAATTTGCATATTCTTTATCATCAATACCATTTGTAGTTATGCCTACAAAACCATTCGCAATTTGACCATCGCCCAAAAGTATACCAACGAATTCGGCTAGCTGCGGACTATTAAATTCTGGAAATTTCATCTCTCAAATTATGATTATCTTTTTAAAAGGGTGGCGCGCACTTGTCCAGTGTCCACTACTCAAAACCCTTTTAATTGGTATAATTTTCTTAGGGTTATGAAAATTTGTGGTATCGATGAAGCCCGCAGAGGTCCAGTAATAGGCCCAATGGTAATTTCCGGAATTCTGATAGATGATGATAAAGTTCCTGAGCTGAAAAAAATCGGCGTTAAAGACTCAAAACTTCTGACGCCGAAACAGCGCGAGCATCTTTTTGACAAGATTTTGAAAATTGTTGATGACTACAAAATAATTATCGTAACTCCGGATGAAATGGATTCCCGCGCAGCAGTCGGGTTGAATATTAATCTTCTTGAGGCATTAAAATGCGCTGAAATAATCAAGGCGCTGAAACCTGATTTAGTATATGTAGATTCCCCTACTTCGCCGAGAGCTGAAAAGTTTGCTGATTTCATCCGGGCAAAACTGCCAAAAGACTTTCATGTTGACATACTTGCAGAGCACAAGGCAGACACAAATCATCTAGAAGCTGGCGCAGCTTCAATTCTTTCAAAAGTCACTGGTGACAGGGAAGTAGATAAAATCAGAAAAGAAATCGGAATGGAATTCGGTTCCGGATATCCTGCAGACCCCATTACGATGAAGTTTGTTAAGGAACACTGGGAAAATGCATTATCAAAGTATATCAGGCACAGCTGGGGCACAATAAAAGATCTAGAAAAAGCAAAGGGGCAGCAAAAGCTCGCAGCTTTTGACGACGACTGATTCTACGGCGACAAACTAGGGGAAATGGATTTGTATTCGAGGCCAGCAAGAGCAGGAACCTCTGCCAGACATTGAGAGACCGAGCCGAAACTTTGTTTCGGCGTGGCACAGCCGAACTTTGTTCGGCTAGTGTTGCCCTGCGAGCATCAGCGAGCAGCCGTTAGTCAGTCGTTAATCAAAAGATATAAAAAACAGCCTCAGCAAGTAGACACATGGTTATAGACATAAGCAAAAGAATCCGTTCTGCTGACGTCCAGCTTTCAAAACCCGGCGTAGAAGCGGTTGTAGCTGGCTTTGCAGCAGAAGTAAAATCGCTTGGGAAAATTGCGTTTATCAAGCTGCGCGACAGGGACGGTTACTTGCAGCTTGTTTCTTCAGATTCAAAGATGATTGATAAGGTGACAAAAATATCCCAGGAATCAGTAATTCTTGTTGAAGGAAAGGTAAAGCTGTCAAAATTGAAGGCGGGCGGGAATGAGATTGAAATAGAGAATTTTGAAATATTATCTGAATCTGAGCCGAAGCTACCCATAGAATTTATGGGTAAAGGTATAGAAACAAACCTAGATAAAAGGCTGGACTACAGATGGATTGACCTGAGAAATCCGAAGAACCTGCTGGTATTCAAGATTACAACGCATTTTATGAAAGCAACCCGCGATTTTTTCATTAAAAAAGGGCTATTGGAATTATTCTCTCCGAAATTAATCGCACATCCGAGTGAAGGCGGAGGCGAGGAGTTCGCAATACCTTATTTTGGAAAAAAAGCTTTCCTTGCGCAGTCGCCGCAGTTCTATAAGCAGATGGCACAGGCAGCGGGTTTCGAAGGCGTTTTTGAAGTAGCGCCTGTATTCAGGGCAAACCCTTCTCACACGACCCGGCACGATACAGAATTTACGAGCTTGGATGTCGAAATATCTTGGATAGACCACGAGGGATTAATGAAATTTGAAGAGGAATGGCTGAGTTACGCGTTTGGCGAAGTCAAAAGTAAATTTGGCAAGGAGATAAAAGAAGTTTTTGGCATTGATTTGATAGTTCCAAAAACTCCCTTCCCTAGAATAACATTCGCAGATGCTTTGAAGATAACTGGCGGAAAAACCATTGGCAGCGAAGAAGAAAAGAAAATATGCGAATACGCTGATAAAAAGTTTAAGCACCAGTTTGTATTTGTAACGGATTTTCCGATTTCTGAAAGGCCGTTTTATCATATGCGCATGGAAAAAAATCAGAAAATAACCATGAGCTATGATCTTTTGTTCAAAAATATAGAAATAACGACTGGCGCGCACAGGGAACACCGATATGACGTCCTAGTAAAACAGGCTAAGGAAAAGGGCTTGAACATTCCAAGCATCCAGTTTTACCTGAACTTCTTTAAGTGGGCATGCCCTCCGCACAGCGGTTTTGGATTAAGCCACACTAGAGTTATAATGCAGATGCTTAACCTGCCAAATGTCAGGGAAGCAACTTTTGTGCCTAGGGATACGGAAAGGCTGACTCCTTAACGGACGACGACTACGGGGGAAAAGCATATTGATTGTGTCAGGGTTTTCTCTCCCAGCCCAAGATAGCCCTTGCTGTCCCTTAATCAATGACCTTTGAACTCGTCGTAGCAGTTAGTCGTCAGAATTACCTTTGTTGTTGCGGTTTTTGCTGTTGTTGCTGTGGCTGCTGCCTTGCCTGGGCTTGTGGCTGCTGCGTCTGCTGACGTATCAGCTTTGCAACTTCCGCCGCGGACGGCAGCTGCGGCTTCGGGAGCTTTTTCGCTGCAGCTGTCTGCTTCTGCCTTATCATCTCAGCGACTTTGCGGTTGTAAATCTTTACCTTTTCATTGTAATTTTTCCTGATATTTTCATAAGCCTCAACTATTTTCTTGTTTGAGTATCCGAGCGACAGCAGCCTCTTTCTGATTGCCTCGGGTGACTCGCCGCGAGTCAGCTTCGTTTTGATATAGCTTGACAATTCGCGGGTTCTGTGGCTTAAATCGCGGTAAACATAAAATGATAATATCGACAAAGTAAGCACAAGGGCAGTAACCCAGAAAACAAAAGGCGCAAGCTTGCTCTGGCAGTCAACCAGGCACGTAGCCTCCTCGCCGAACTCTGATTCGCATATAGCGTTGCCGCAGTGGCAGTCCTGCAGGCACGTTGCCGGGCTCTCTGTTTCGTCGCAAATGCTGTCCCCGCAGTACGCGCCGCTAATTTTTCTTTTTATGGTTATCTGGAAGCTTGTCCTTGCCACTTCCGCGCCGTTGGCGGAAACAATCAGCCTGAATTTATACGTGCCTGTTGGCATGTTGTCTGAAATCTTGCCATTTATTATTGCATTCTGCTCAAAGTTTGCAGTATAATTTTCCACGAAAGCCGGCTTTGAAGTCATTCCCGCTGGCGTGTCCAGAGCCAGCGTGAAATTTCTCAGGTCTGAAGTTGCCTTGAAGCTTGCAAGGAATGCAAAACTGTCACCCTGCCCTAACTCTGGAGGCACCTGCAGCACAACAATGTAGCTTGGGATTGCCTTGCTGCCTACAGAGCCTCCGAAACTAACACTCGAACCTCCTCCGCCTCCGCCACCCGAGCAGCTCGGGCATGACGGGGGCGCCTCGCATGTTACATTACAAGAATGGGTGAAGAAACTGCTTGATGCCCAGCTGGAACATGCATTGCTTGCTCCCGTGTTGTCGCAAGTGCGGGCGCGCCAGTAATACATCTTGAGCGACTGTAAATTGACTTCTTCGGGCGACGACGCCCCTGAGTCATTAACAAGCAGGGTTGAGAAATCATAAAGATAGCTTAGCTGAAATTCATCATGCAAAACATCCGTGGGTGCTGTATCTGAATCGGTTCCTGAAGTCCAGCTGAGGTTTAACGAACTCGCGTTTGAGCTTTCAATTTCATTCAGCACAGGCGCAGACGGCTGCGTATTGAAAAATGAAAACGAATTTGATGATACCGCAGAGCAGACTTTTGTGTTGCATGTTCTTGCGCGCCACGTGTATGTCGCAAACGAGCTGAGATTAATCAGCTTCGGCGAGTTAGTTGTGGAAAAGCTTCCTGTCGTAGGGTCAAGCTGGTCATAGATTGAAACGCCTGAAGCTTCCGAGCCGGAAGTCCATGCGAGCCGTATATTTGTTCCGTTGTGCCTGTTGCTTACCGAAGTAAGTGACGGCTGCGTTGGCCTGATAAAAATGTTAAGCCGTTTTGTGCTTCCCGAGACTGCAGACGAGTTCGTGCCGTCAAAAGCGCTTATTGATGCTGTTGAAGTAACTGTGTAGCCATTGATTTCCAGTCCGGGAATGCTGTAATATCCTGTGCCGTCCGTGGTATCAGCCCAGCTGTTGCACGAACCTGAAGTTGTAGTTACAGCAACAGCTGCCCCAGTCACAGGCGTGTTATTTGCAAAATAAACATAGCCGTCAACAACAGTCGGCGACTGGCAGTTCGGCGGCCCCGAGCCCGCAGAAACAGGCTGGAAAATAAATATGGCTAAGAAAATTCCGATTACCACTAACCATGCCTTGCATGTGGCCATTTGCATCAGCAAACTAGCCGAACTTGTTCGGCTTTGTTTGTGTATCTTATTGCAACGCGCTTCTTTCATAAACTAATGCTGCCGAAGTCGCGTTGACAAATATGTATTGTCCCTCTCCCTTAAATATTTGTGTAAAGGGCTTTTCCCCTGAGTAAATGCTGTATAAATCATAAGCCTGTGAAGAAGCGTTCCATTTCAAAACATACTCCCACTTGCCGTTGATTGTGTCCAGGTACTTTGAAACATTTGTTGTAAACTCGTAGGGCCATGACGGCGCGTTCCATTTGTTGATAAGGCTGATGTTTATATCCGGATTACTTGCCCCGCTGACTGCAAAACCTGCCACCGGAGAAGTCATGTGAACAAAATAGCTCCTGTTTACCTCTATATCTGAAAATGGTTTTGTCTCGGAGTAGGTGCTGTAAAGCTCATAAGCCTGCGCTGATGCATTCCAGCGCAGAACATAATCATACGAGCCGCTCGCCTGCGCCATGACTGAAGTCACTGACTTGTTTGAAGGGTTTGCGCAGAATGAAATGAAATTCCAGTCCTGCAGTAAAGGAAACTGGCACAGGCCCCCGCTTATGCCCAGCCCGGCTACGCCTACCGAGCCTGCGGCAGTAATAGGCGCGTATACCATTTTAGTAAGCATTATTATAGCAGCGCAGAAAGCTGCAATCATGGCTGCTGTTAAAAACCTGTCCCCTGCGTTAGTTCCCATACTTCCCCTCTTTTCTGTAAAGCCAGAGCAGGATAACTGCTGCGGAAATAAGCAGGACAGCTATAACATAAGTAAGCTTAACTCCCGCGCCGCCGCCGCCTATTGCTGAGCCTGCGGGCGGCCCCTGATATTCTCCAGGGAAATATCCTTCTGCAGAAACGCGCTGCTGAATGACATTATTCATGTAAATCACAAACACATCAAAATCCATATCGCTGACTTTTTGGTTCTTGATGTCCATGGCAGTTGTCAGCGTTACAGGCTCAGCTGACGCTATCTGCACTGTATCGCTCCGCGACGTCCCGATAAGTTCATTTTGGTAATAGCCCCTTGTTTCAGCATAAATGGGAAACGTTTCCGGCCAGCTTCCCTTCAGCGTTGTAAGAACCGTTGCAAAACTGCCCTGCTGGCTGACGCTTATGTTGAGAATTTCAACAAGCGGGCTGCCAACCTGGAAAACTTTCTCTGCTGTGCTTGTTTCGCCTGCGTATGACACTTCAGCCTGCGCTGTGTAAACCCCGTTTTTTGTACTGCTCCAGAAGTTCCTTACCTGGGCGGAGTTTTTTGCAGGTATTTTTGGCACAGCCAGCTCGGAGCTGTAAACCTCTCTCCGACTGGAATCCAAAACGACTAACTTGCCCTGCGTCTCCCCGACAATTCCCTGGGTTGGGTTCTCCACATAAACATAGAAAATCGCGGACTGCCCTGCGGTGCTTACATTCGCGACTGAAATTGATACCTTAAGCAAAATAGAGCCGTTTGGGTTGTCCATGTTCAGCAGCGCCTGCGACACAGTCTTTGCAGCAAAACCGCTTACAGATGATGGAATTATTTCAGAAACGCCAATCCTCGCGGTGAATTTTCCAGCGGGCAGTTTCTGCGGCGGGTTGAAAACTGCGGTAAATGGTTTTAACTCGCTGGGCTGCACCACAAACCGCTTTTCAGGAAATGTGAAATACTGTGCAAAATCACCTTCTGCTGATGCTTCAACTTCAATTTCACTGCCCCCGTCATTGTATGCATAAAAAGTAAAGCTCTGCTGCTCTCCAGCCTGCACTGTTGTGGACATTGTTGCGGGCGCTATTCCTACTGCTGCAACTGAACTCAGTGTCAGCAGAAATGCAATTGCCAGCAGCGGCCAATATTTGCGCATGTCTTAAAAATTACTTAGAAGTTTAAAAAAGTGCTGATTTTAAAATCACTTGCATCTTGCCATAGTACTTGCCGGGCTCAGTTCCCGGAGGAACGTGGGCAACAAGCATTATTTCCTGGGTCTCGCCAGGCTCCATGCTAAACTTTTGGGGGCTTGCAGTAACCCAGCTCCCGATGTCGCCTGAAAACTGCACAACAGCATCTAATTTGCTTTCGCCGGAGCTTACTATAAACTTGCGCCTGGCTTCGTTGTTAGCAGGCACTTTGCCAAAATGGACTGCGTCAGTTCCGACATCAAATCCTATCATCTTGCCTGTTGATACTATAATATCCATCTGCTCCTCGGCGATTTTTTGCGGGCGCACGGAACTGACCAGAACAGATGCCAATACCAAGAAGCCGGCTATTGCCAGGGCAACAAGAACAGGATTTGTTTTCATCTTCCGCCGTACCAGTTATTTCTGCGCTTTCCGCGTTTTCGCATGTATGCTGCGGCAACTGCCACCACGATAATTGCAAGAACTATCAGCATCAAAGTGTCCGCACTGACCATAAATTCGGGCTCTTCGGTTATCAGCTCAACTATGCTGAACTTCTTTTTCATGCTTGTGCTTTTGTCTGCATAGTACAAATTGACATTTGCGTCGTATGTGCCTAACTCGAGGCCGTTTGTGTCCCAGTATGTTTCCAGGGTATCTGCTGCCCATGGCTGGATTGTTTTTGAAGGCGTCTGCAGCTTTGCGATGGCAGTTCCGGACTTTGATATGTCTATAGTTACATAAGCGCTTTCAATTGGCGAATTCCATTTGCTTGTTACAATAACCGGGATTTTCGTAATTGTGTTCGGCAGGAACTTGCTTGCATTAACTGCAACTATCTCGATAATCATCTCGCCAACTGTAAAGCTCCCTTCAAGCTGTTTTGATTTCTCATCATAATTTACCGTAGCGACAGCCTTGTAAGTGCCGGCTCTTGCGCTTGTGGTTATCCAGTCTGCTGTGATACTCACGGAATCGCCGAAATTCAGTGTGTCAGCAGATGTTGTGGGCAGCAGCGCGACTGAATTTCCCGCGGCGTCAAAAATCTCCACAACGCCGCTTACATGATTGATAGTCTGGCTGCCGCGGCTTGTCATTTTTATGGTAAAGGGCATAACCGAGCCTGATGCAACGTTCGGGGGATGTTCAAACCAGAAATCTAGGTATTTTTCAGGGTAAGGGACGCGAACCCATACCTGCGACAGCACTGCAACTCGGGCAACAGTCATTCCTGGCGCATTTGGCATGCCTTCCTGTACTCCTACCAAGCCTTCATGCAAACCTGGTGTTGAAAGCTCGGGAATTGTGAATGTAACTGAAAAACTTGCATAGCCTTGCGCATCCAGCGTAAAACCATTCGGGCCGTTTACCACTATATTGGGCGCAAGTTCGCTCTGCTTGATTATCTCTATGTCTGAATTTGCCGGCCCCCTTATATTATATGAAAGTGTTATCACAGTGCCCGGCGCATAATCAAGTTCCGTGCGCGAGGGGGATATGCCTAATGCAAGTGCTCCTGGCAGCAGGAACAGCAAAAGCAGTACGGTTACTATTATGTATTTTCTCATTTTAGTTACTTATTTGGGGAAGTATTTATTGTTTTTGCAAGCATTTAAGCTGACTGCACTGCGCTGAAAGTGAAAGAGTTTGACTTGTAGCCCTGCGGCGCATCTTCAGGTATTGATAATCTCAGGTCAAATCTTATGGCATCGCTTGCATCTGAATAATTTAATTTCTGGCACATATTTATATTTACTGTTGTATTATACCACGTGCTGTTTCCGAAACTGCCATCCATCAAACAAGAAGATGCCTCGTTGTTTGTGTAATTATAATACATGTATGCATTTGATGCTACCATCCAGTCTGCAGCTGTTTTTGATGCATTGACTGTTACATTTGCAATAACATTTCCTGTATTTTCAAGTATGAAAGGGTCGTTTGCAGAGCTTGTTCCTGAAAAGTTTAGGAACGATGCGCCTGTTGTGTCCAGCTGCGCCCTGCCAGTGCCTAAGACTACTATGCCTACGCCGAAGCTGATGTTTGCATCTGTAAGAGTTATGTCAAGCTGTGATGAAACATTAAATTTTACGGTTGCAAGGGCTGGGCCAAAACCAGTAACTTTGCCAGGTTCGACTCTATACTCTGAAACCACTGAAAACACTACTGCAGCTATTATAAGCGTGATAATATAAATTACGGTATTTAATTTAGCTTTTTTTCTATTTGCCGTGGCCATTGATGGCTTTTACCTCACATGACTCATAGAATTATATACTATATAAATGTTACACTAACATGCTTATTATACTGACTGCGTTGCGCTGAAAGTGAAAGAATTTGATTTGAAGGTTGAAGGCGTATCAATCGGAATTGTTATTTTGAGGTCAATTCGAAGGGCATCGCTTGGTTGTGAAAAATTATGCTTCTGGCAGAGGTTTACTGT
>JAZDME010000010.1:0-12384 GCA_043801255.1 archaeon | reverse complement strand
GACATTGACGGCGACGGCATCAGCAATGACATTGACGTGATTAAAGGCGATAAAAGTCATATATCCTATACAAACGTTCCAGACTTTGGGATAACAGTAGGTGATGATTCAAACCTTTCGCAGGCATTTACGGGTTTTAAGATGGTAAAATTCAAGTCTGGCACCAACACGCTTGTTGAAGGCAACTGGAGTTTCGACGAGGATGAACTTGATTTGGAACATATAGATTTCCAGGCTGCCAGCGGCTATGTTTACATTTCAGGATTTGATCCGACAGGCTTTAACAAGACGGTTTACCTGACAAAGGCAGGCGGCAACGACACTATTTGCGTTAACAACGAATATTCAGATCCCGCGATTAACTGCATGAATCCGGATGATTTCGAAGTTGTTTGCAACGGCACCGTGCAGTCAGGCATAAACTGCACAGACTTGGGAACAAGATTCAAGATCGAAGGCTTGGAGCATTCAGGAGTCAGGCACCTGCTGCCATTCGGCTGCACCGATGCCGATATTGATGGCTACAGTCCCGACGGGGATTATTGCGGTGCCATAGATTGCAATGATGCAGATTCAACGATACATCCTGGTGCAACAGATACTTGCGGCAACAGCATTGATGAGGACTGCTCAGGCGCAGATTTAGCATGTTCAGTAACACCGCCCGGACCTGGTGGCGGCAGTAGCGGCGGTAGTGGCAGCGGTGGCGGCGGAGGGGGCGGAGGGGCTTGGGCAAAGACATATAATATTACAGATGCCCAGTGCGCAGCAGGTTATACTCTTGATTTAGGCGCAAGGCAAAGGGCGCAATTTATGATAGGAGGCAGCAAACCTTATTTTATAGGTGTTACAAGTGTGACAAACAACAGTGTGACTCTGGATGTGTCAGGCACAGGGGCGCCGGTAACATTAGGGCTTCATACCGAAAAGAAGTTTGACTTTAATGGCGATGGTGCAAAGGATATCTTAGTTTTGTATAGCGACTACAAAGCCGCAAAAGCTTATGTGAAGTTTACTTGCGTTCACGAGGCGGCGGCAGCAGCGCCGGCAACGGGCGCAGCGCCGGCAGAGCAAAAGCAGGAAGCGCCTGCGGCTGCAGCTGCCAAGAAAGCAGGAATTTTCGAATCTATAATGGGCGCATTAATGCCTATAACAAAGAAGATAACTCCGTTGATGTTTATAATTATAATAATTGTGGTTGTATGTGCAATTGGCGGTGTTGCCGCAGTCAGGCTGAGAAAGCCGAAAACCGAACAACTGCCCGCAGAATATGCTCCGCAGCAACAGGCGCAGCAGCAAGTGCAGCCCTCTATGGACAGGGCGCAGGCAAAGCAGCAGGCTCTGTATCCTTACATAAAAGAAAATCTTAACAGGGGCATAGCTGCTGAGGAAATTTACAATGCGCTGGTGGAAGCTGGCTGGCCCGCGGACCTGGCGCAGGAAGCAATTGACGATTTTTACAGGCAGCGGCAGGGACAAATTTGATTTGAGTTAAGCGCCGCAGCAACAGCACCCGCAAACCCTTTAAATTCTGGCATTTCACACAAACAGAATAATATGGCAAAAAAGCTTAGCATGGCAGGGTTCCTCAAAAAAGCCCAGGGCAAGGGGCTTGAGCATTACCTAAAGTGCTTGGAAAGCTCAGGCACTATTCCAATACAGAAGACAGCTAACGAACTCGGGGAAGCTTTGGAAATAGGCGATGCCAGCAGAGTTGTCCTGTTTTTCAGAAATGAGCATAATGAACCCGGAATGTATACAGATCATGTCTATCACTTGGTGCAGCTTGGAAGTACAAAGGAGTCTGCTAAAAGATTGGGCACACTATACCTAATTTTAAAGCCGGAGTATCCAATCTGGCTTCCTAGAGCGACTTTTAATCACAAAGCAATATTGAACGTCGTATATGATGACATTGCTGGGAATTTAAAAAAAGAAGATATGTACGAAGATTGGTCAATAAAGTATTTGCTAGATAAACTTCAAAAATGGGAATCTTGGATAAAATAAAAGGCATATTTTCTGAAAAACCAAAGGTTGATGAGAAACCACAACAGCAGGATATACCTATATCAAAATTGGAAGCATGGTTTGCAGCCAAAGAGGCAGATATCATGCGCGGGACAGGGTTAGTTTTGGATAGTAACAAGCAGCGATTTATGAATGCTATAAATCAGTGCGAACAATCTTGTGCCGCGTTAAAATCAGCATCCCCGAGATATCCGCAGCTGTATGATAAGAACAAGGCTGTTGCTGAGGGAAATCGCGCTTCTTTTGCGACAGCAACAGAAAATCTCCTAAAAACCTTCAGATTCCCCGACTCTGTGGACGATTTCTCAGCTTTTATCCAGAATTCAAATTCAGCTCTTGGGGAATTTATGTCCTCAAGCAACCGCTCTTTCATAATATCAAATGAATTTTTTACCGAGCAGACTGCAAATATCAAAAAGTGCCTGCACGAATTAGACAAAGTGCTGCAGGCGCTTGCAGCACATCACCGGGAGAAAAAGCTGGCAGAGCTTCCGATAGTTAAGGATAAAATTGAGAAATTAGTGCAAAAATTAGGCCAGTCCGAAAAATTAAAAGCAGAATTAAAAGAAACCGAAACCCGATTAAATGATATTCAAGCGCAGATAGAAAAAGCAAAGCACTCTCAGTCAGAACTTTTGCAGAGCCAAGCATGTTTGGCGAGACAAAAGCTTGAGTCTGAGCTAAAAGAGGCAAAAGCAAAAACCAAGATGCATGCAGATGAGATGCACAGCACTTTTGAATTGCTAGAAGCGCCTTTGCATAAAGTAGTCTGGGACAATCCCAGCCACAAAAAACTAGTAGAACGATATCTTGAAGATGCGCCAGCAGCAATTTCACAGGACAAGGATTTCAAACTGGCAGATGTTCTTGCCAAGCTCAGAGTAGCGATTGAAACTGGGCAGATTTTTGCAAAGGATAAGCGGCGTGGTTTGGTTTTGGAAAGCATAGACCGATTGACAAAAGACTATCTGCAAGCATGGCTAGCGTCGCATGATGATTTAAAAATACGCGAGTTTGAACTGCAAACGCAGATTGGAAATTCAGAAGCAACTCTTAGAGAATGCGAACTTAAAAATCAGACCTGCGCGTTAGAGCGCGAGCAGGAAGCTCTTATTGAAAATCAAGCCTCGCTTGTGCGAAGCCAGAAGCGCACAGATATTGATACCGAGATAGCTGAAGTCAGCAGCAGCCTAAGTTCACTACTCGGGATGCAGATTAAAATACATAAAGAATGATGCCGACTTTTACGACGACTAACGATGGCAAAGCCTCATGATTAAGAGTAGCCAAGGCAGGAAACACTTGCCGATGCCTTAATCAATGGAGACACAAGCCGAACAAAGTTCGGCTGTGCACAGCCGAAATGAGATTTCGGCTAGTGTTCCCATAGTCCGTCGTCAGCAGTCAAGGGCAAAACTTTTAACATAAAACAAAAGCACATATTCATGCCTCTGTAGCTCAGCCCGGTAGAGCGTCCGTTTCGTATCAGATGCGAAAGAACGGGAGGTCGACGGTTCAATTCCGTCCGGAGGCAGTTCATATGAAACCCTTTGACTGCCATAACTATCTCACATACCAAAAAGCTTATAAGTAAACCACGTCTTACTTGTAAAATGGAAATCGAACTAACGAAAATATCTGAAAAAGGGCAGGTTGTCATACCCAGCTCGCTGCGTAAAGATATGGGCATTAAAAAGGCAGACCAGTTTCTGGTTTTTGGAGAGGCAGGCACAGTGATTCTGAAAAAGATTGAAAAGCCGGCGATGCAGAAATCGCTGGAAGAATTAACAAAACCCCTGCAAAAAATTGCTGCAGAAGCAGGCTTCACAAGAGGCGAATTAGCTAAAGCAATAAAACAAATAAGGAAACGAAATGTTGCGGCTGGTTCTTGATACCAATATTATAATATCTGGCCTGCTGTGGCAAGGCAAAGAATTTGAACTTCTTAAAAAGATTGAAGCAGGCAAAGCGCTTTTGCTAGTAAACTTGGAAATTCTGGCAGAACTGCACAAAGTCTTGCATTATGAGCATATACAAAAATTGATTCTCAAAGCAAGCCTAACAGATGAACAACTTTTTGGAAAGATAGTTTCAATGTCGCACATAGTTGTAGGACAAAAATTAAGTATCTCTGCGTGCAGAGATTTGGAAGATAACAAATTCTTAGAGTGTGCAATAAATGGCAAAGCAAATTTTATAGTATCCGGAGATGAAGATTTACTTATCTTAAAACAATACGAAAGTATTCCAATTATTACAACAGTTCAAATATTAGACCAGTTTAGTGATTAGAAATATGAAACCCTTTGACTGCCATAATCATCTGTATGATGAGAAGTTTGATGCAGATAGGGATAAAGTCATAGAACAGGCAAGGAAAGTTTTATCTGGAATTGTTGTGGTTGGGGAAAATCCCGAGACTAACAGGAAAATTCTGGAATTAAAGAAGAAATATCCAAATTTCATATTCGCAGGTTACGGAATACACCCCACATATGCTCACGAATTTTCAGATAAAGAGATTGAAGATGAAATCAAGTGGATTAAGAAGCAAAAACCAGCTTGCATAGGCGAAGTCGGCCTTGACATGTTTTGGGTTAAGATGAAGCTGCCAAAAGACATTGGCATCAAAAAGGCAGATGAAGCATGGGAAAAACAGAAAAAAGTGTTTGAGAAGTTTATCCAATTGGCTGACGAGTTGAAAATTCCCTTGAATGTCCATAGCAGGTGGGCAACAAAGCAAGTTATTGAGATTCTTGAGAAAAACAAGGCAAAGAAAGTGATTTTGCATTCATTTTCCGGAAGTCTGGCTGAAGCAAAGAGGGCAGCAGACCTCGGATATCTTATTTCTATAGGTAATACAATAACATTCAGGGAAGAAAAGAGAAAAATAGCAGAACATCTTGATTTGAAATATCTGTTGTTGGAGACTGACTCGCCCGCGCTTGCAGCAAAACAGGGCGAAAGAAACCAGCCAAAGAACATTTCCCTAGTCGTCAAGGAAATCGCAAGGATAAAAAAGATATCTGAACAAGAAGTTATAGAGATTACGAACGAAAATTTCAAGGAAATGTTCGGAATTTGACGACTAACGACGAACTAGGGCAAAGCTCATTGATTGTGAGCAGCAAAAGTCCACAAGCAAGAGCAGACCCAAGCCGAACCCTGTTCGGCTGGGCACAGCCGAAACAAAGTTTCGGCTAGTGAACCTCAGCTTAAAACAAAGAGATTACCCTCGTAGTCGTTAGTCGCAGTAAAAACATGGTGTCTAAACTTGAAGACGCGCAGAATAAATTAAGATTTGCAGACTACCTGCTGCAGCGCGGTTCTCCAGAGTTTATAACGGGCGCTATGAAGCATATCTTGCAGGCAGCTAACCTTGCAGTTTCAGCGCATCTCGCGCTGGATGAAAAAACAATCATAAGCCCAGCGCTTGCAAGGCAGAAATTATCCGAGGGTTCGGTACAGGAACAGGAGTTTTCAGTATATTTCCTGCAATTGTGGAAACTGACTACATCTCCAAATCTCACTACAAGCGATGTGGCAAATGCTTATAAACGAGTAAAGACATTTATCGATTACGTCAAAAGCGTACGCAGTACGATTTGAGGAAAAGGGCAAGGCTCTAGGGTTTTGCAAGATTTAACCGAAGTACTCTTTCTATCGCGTTATAAATATAAAAATGGAAAAAGAAAATAAAATAAAAGATACTGATAGAGCTATTTATGTAACTGATACGTCTATCATAATTGAAAAGAAAGTTACAGAACTTATAAACGAAAAAAAAATCTCAGGAAAGATAATTATTCCGAATGCAGTTCTTGCAGAGCTTGAACATCAGGCAAACGAGAACCAGGCTGAAGGCTACCTTGGACTGGAAGAAGTGAAAGCGCTTCTCGAATTGTCAAAGCAGGGAAAAATCGAATTAGAATTTTTCGGAAAGAAGCCGACTGAAACTTATATCCGGGGCGCAAAAGGCGGCGCTATTGATGACTTGATCCGCGAGATAGCTGTGGAGAAACGAGCAATTCTGCTCACAGGAGACAGGGTTCAGGCGTTAGTTGCTGAAGCAATCGGCGTCAAAACAATGCTTATGCTCCCAGTTTCAGTTAAGGAAGTCGGCGCGTTGAATATAGAGAAGTTCTTTGACAACACAACGATGTCAGTGCACATGAAGGAAAATACTATTCCAATGGCAAAGAAAGGCAAGCCTGGCGAGTGGTCCTTTGTTCCCCTGTCAAATGAAAAAATGACGGGCAAGGAAATACGCGCTTTCAACTCAGACATAATTGAGAAGACAAAACTTTCTGAAGGCTCGTTCATAGAGATTTCAAGTCCTGGAATGTCAGTAGTTCAGTTCAAAAATTATAGAATTGTCACAACAAGGCCGCCGTTTGCAGACGGATGGGAAATAACTGCGGTAAGGCCCATAGTTACGTTAAAACTGCCAGACTATAAATTATCAGAGAAATTGATGCACCGATTGAAGACATCTGCATCTGGAATTCTTTTATCCGGAGCTCCAGGTTCCGGAAAGACAACGTTTGCATCTGCGCTTGCAAAATTCTATCTCGGGCAGGGAAAAATTGTGAAAACAGTTGAAAGCCCAAGGGATTTACAGGTGCCTGACGAAGTCACGCAGTATTCCAAGGCGTTAGGCAACAGGGACGACATTCATAATGTTCTGCTGTTAACGCGCCCAGATTACACAATTTTTGATGAAATGCGTGTCACTGAAGACTTCAGGCTTTACGGCGACTTGCGACTGGCAGGAATAGGGCTTGTTGGAGTTATACATGCAACAAACCCAATTGATGCAGTCCAGAGATTTGTTGGCCGCGTAGAGTTAGGAATGCTCCCGCAGATTATTGATACAATAATCTTCATAGAAAACGGAGCAGTTGCAAAAGTACTGGAATTGATACTGAAAGTCCGTGTTCCTACAGGAATGACCGAAGCGGATTTGTCCCGCCCGATAGTGGAAATAAGAGATTTCGAAAACGGTGAGCTTGATTACGAAATGTATGTTTATGGAGAGCAAACTGTGGTAGTGCCGATAAAAAAGCGCAAATTCGAATCGCGTCAGATGAAGTCGGGACAGGAAATTCCGTACAGGATGAAAGAGGAACGTGCACATATCAGCTTCTTTATCGAAGCTGCTGGCATCCGCGAGGCGCGAGTCAAAGTAGACGGAAGGGACATAGCCAGCATCGTATTACCGCGTTCAGGCGAATTGAAAATACATAAAAAGTCAAAGCTTGGAAAGCATATACTGGATGCAGTCATGCGCGGAAGAGCATTAACCTTTACTGCGGGATGAAATTAAAATGGACACACAAGCCGAATTTACTAATTCGGCTGTGCACAGCGGAACACAGTGTTCCGCTAGTGAAGCCGAACAAGTTCGGCTAGCCCATTACAGGTGATATTTGAAAATGGACAATCTGATGATTGGCGGTTTAATTGCAATTGCTTTGGGACTTGTGCTGGTAATGGCAGCATTATTCCTAAAAATGAGAAAGAAACACACGGCGTAAAACTTTTAACACTATAAGCCATTGCAGTTGCATGGAAAACCGATGGAGTATTATTATAGCGATTATTCTGGCAGTCGGCCTTATAGCAACTTTGCTGGCAAAACCAAGCATAGTGACTGTTAACCCGTCAGCTGAAAAAAACACGCTGGATGTTTCTGCAGAGGGAACAGTTTCAGCAGATCCTGATGTAGCGGATATTTATGTGACTGTTGAAACAAAAGCAGACACCGCGCAGAAAGCGCAGGAGGACAATGCTGCGACAGTAAATGCGCTGCAGCTCGCACTGCGCGGTACCGGATTGACAGATGAAGTCACGACAGCTTACTTCAGCCTTTACCCAAATTACGAATATGATTATACTGCTGGAAGGTCCAGCACATCAGGATTTGTTGCAACCCACAGCCTGAAAATACACACATCAAAAGTTGTTGCAGTTGGTAAAATACTTGATACGGCTACAACTAATGGGGCAACATCTATAGGTAACGTACAGTTCGGCTTGAGCGATTCAAAACAGGAATCGTTGAAAGAACAGGCTCTGACAAGCGCAATAACAAAAGCGAAAGACAAAGCTAAATCGCTAGCAAGCGCCTCAGGAATTGTTCTGGGAAAGATTGTTGATGTTTCCGAGAATAGTTATCTGCAGCCGCCGATCTACTATGCAGCCGCGGATAAAGCCATGGCAGCAGGAGCGCCAACCCAAATCACGCCAGGGCAGGTAGATGTAACTGCGACTGTAAGCTTGAGCTACGAAATAAATTAAAAAGCGCGCCCAAGAGGATTTGAACCCCTGACCTGCTCATTAGGAGTGAGCCGCTCTATTTGGCGGCAGCCAAATTCCGCGGAACTTGGTTACGCGTATCCAAACTGAGCTACAGGCGCACGCACTAATTTCTATTTTTCTTAATTTAAAAATCAAACCCTATAGAAAACTTCTGCGTAATTGCCGCAGGCAATCCGCCGAAGGCTCAAACACGATAAAATACTTCGGCGTAATGGCACTTTGCCGCGAAACCTGAGAACCAGTTCTGCATCTTAACCCAGGGCCATACCCACATCGCATAGTATTCTTTCTGGCTGCGGAACATCTTTACCGCCTTTCTTTTCAGGTCATAAACATGGCCGACATTTACGTAAAGCCGCGGCTTCTCGCGGTGTGTCATCCTGAACGGCAGCGAGAACCCGAATTCATAAATCTCGGGCCTTTTTTTTAAACGCCGGGCGTGTTCCCTGACAAAATCAGAGACTGTCCTATGTCCGGTATGCAGGTCATCAGACGCGTGCGTGATTACTTTTGTCGGATTGTATCTTGCAAGAATATCCCCGAATTTTTTTGCTGTTGACGGCTGCCTGACTTCAGAGGATAAGTTGTTATCCGAGAGGCTTAAGAAAATTGTATCCCTCACACCCAATATCTCAAGCGCTTTTTTAGACTCCTTGATGTGCAGGATTGTAGTCTCCTGAGCATCTTTCAGCGGGTCAGAGCCTTCCCCATAGCTAAATATGACTACCGCGAGCTTCTCGCCCTGCCTGATGTATTTCGCGATGGTTCCGCCCGCATCAAGCACTTCATCCCCGGGATGGGCTACACATACGAGGGTTGTCATATAATTAAAAGCCAAAAAGTCTTTAAAAAGCATATCCACTTACAAAGTTATGCGCCGGTAGTCTAGCCTGGTATAAAGCGGAATTGATAAGCAATTCTGCTAACAGGAAAGGACCTTCGCCTTCCAAGCGAAAGAGCTGGGTTCAAAACGGACTCGTACGCTTTTCATCGAATGGGTTCGATGCAAATCCCAGTCGGCGCATTTAATTTCTCAGCTTTTGCCCTTTTCTCAAGCACAAATCTGTTAAACCCGTCTTCGATTTTTTTAGGTATGTTGCGCACATCTGCAAGATCCATATGCAGCTGTTCAGAAAGCAGCTGATCTGCTGCATCGTCAAGCCCGCATTTGTCAACCAGTTGCCCGCTTTCTGAAGATATGGCTGCGGCATCGCTTTTTGCCTTAAATGTTGCAAAATACAGCGCCAGATCAAGTTTTGTAAAATATCCCTTTTCTACACACTCGCGGTAATTCTTGTGGCTTTTAAGGTAATCCTCAGCCATTTTCCTAGGCGAATGCACGTTGATGCCAGGTTCGTATAAGTATGTCATATTTAGGTCTTCAGTATCCATATGTGTTTCCAGCGTCCTTTTAACCAATAAAAACCTGTCTATATTATTACAATATTGTACTAAGATAACATTATAAAAAAATCGCATTTTCTATTCCAGCGGGATTGCAAGGCAATTCCGTGGACCCGCAAAACTTCGTTTTGTCGGTTCCTTTAACTCACTATATAGGTGAGTTAAAGTTATGGAAAAATCATTGATTTTTCCATTCCTTTAACGCCATGCGTTAAAGTTATATACTTGAGCATATAATAAGAATAACACAAATGAGAGTTGCAGCTTTATTTTCAGGCGGAAAGGACAGCACCTTTTCAGTGCATAGGGCGGTACAGCAGGGCAGAGAGATTGCTTGCCTTATAGCAATGAAATCCGCGAACCCTGCTTCTTACATGTTTCATGTGCCTAATATTGACTTAGTTAAGCTCCAATCCAGAGCTATTGGAGTCCCCTTAATATTCAAGAAAACCCTTGGCGTTAAGGAAGAGGAGCTTAAGGACTTAAAAGGCGCCTTAACCGCCGCGAAACGGCTGTACAAGATTAAAGGCGTTGTTTCGGGGGCAATAGCCTCAGAATACCAGCGTTTTAGAGTAGAAGCAGTATGCGCAGACCTCGGATTAAAGTCTTTAGCGCCTTTATGGCATCTGGATTCTGAACGATATTTAATAGAACTGATAAAGGACGGGTTTGAGATAGTAATAACCGCAGTTGCCTCAGACGGCTTCGACTCGAGCTGGCTTGGCAGGATACTGGATATGGCAGCTTTGGAGGACCTGAAAAGGCTTCGAGATAAGTACGGCATCCACTTAATCGGCGAAGGCGGCGAGTATGAAACCTTTGTTACCGACGGCCCGATATTCAAGAAAAAAATAGTCATTCAGCAGGCAGATAAAATATGGAGAGGCGACTCAGGCATGTATGTTATTAAGAAGGCAAAGCTTGCGAGCAAAGGGAAGAAATAATTCTGTACGACTATGACGACTATTTCAAAGGTCATTGGTTGAGAGAAGGCAAAAGCTCTCTTGGGCAGAAAGCGAAAGCAAGCTTTCTGAACTCTGTTGCGAAGCTTAAATACAAATCCCTTTGCCCTCGTCAGTCGTCCGTCGCAGTCTATAAAGAATTCAAATTTCCCGTAACTTTGTCAATTCTTTTTTCATCATCGGGGCCTATGCCCAGTGCTGTTAATGAGCCTGCGGGGATTTCAGTCAGCCCCGCGTCCTTGATTAACGCGGATTTCAAGCCGTTCTTTACGCATTCAGCCTCAATTTTCTTTAGTGCGGATTCGGACTCGACCTTCAAAACTACTTTCTTTCCGCCTTCCTTGCGCCAGGAATTAAAAATATCTGTCTTAAACAAAGAATCATGCTTCACAACTTTCATTGCTGACTCTAAACTGGCATGCGCAGATTGCGCAGCTAATTTGCCTGTGCTCATTCCTAAATCGACTCGAACTACAATTGCCTGCTTATACATATAATCACGTCCTTTCAACTAAGTCAAATTCAGTGCCGCAGTTCAGGCATTTTAATCTGACATAATTGCCGTATGCGGGCGAAGTGGGAATTCTTGTTCTAACGGCGCCGAGAGCGGCGCTGTTGCATTTCGGGCAATTCATATTCTTTTTTTCTGCTTCTGCCATAATACCAGCCTCCTCTTGTGTTCGTGTGCCCTGCACAATTTATGTATGCTTATAACCTTTTCTTTGCTGGTGTTTATAATAACATATTCTGCCTTGTTCTTTTTATCAACGATGCATGTATCAGGGAGATTAACCAGCCTGTATAATTTCTTTATCAAATCAGGAACATCTTTTTTTTCAATTACGATATGGGCCATTTGTATATCCTACGACTGCCTTCGGCATTGACAATGCAGGGCAATCTCTATTGATTTTGGAAGGCAAAAAGCATCAAGGGTTGCGAAGCTCAAATACAAATCCCTTTGCCCTCGTCGTTCGTCGTCTTATAGTCGTTCCATCACCGCTGCAATCATCAGCGGCAGCAGTACAGTAGCATCGCCTTCTATTGTTATATGCTTTGCCTTCTCCTTAAGTTTTCCCCAGCTGATAGCTTCCCTAGTCTGAGCGCCTGATAATGAACCGTCCCATTCTACAGCTGTTGTAATGTAAACAGCATACTCAAGCCCTTTATTGAACTGCGCCCACCAGATTGTGTGGTGCTTTGAAATCCCGCCGCCAATCATCAAAGCGCCGAGTTTCTGCGCGTCAAACACAAATGATGCAAGCTCCTGCTCGTCAGCCATTATATCGAACTTGAAATCAGAGTGCTTCTGGTAAAACAGCCAAACCTGCGAGCCGACTGCCCCATCCGTAGGTCCGGGAACGAAAATCGGAATCTTGTTCTTCCATGCCCAGTAGATAATAGATGACTCGCGGTTTTTTTCTTTCTCCAGAGACTCGCCGAGCGCCCATATCAGCTCGCGGGTTGAAACCTGTCTGACACCTTTGGAATAGAGCTTTTGCAATACTGGCTGCACCTTATCTTCGAGTATGCTGCCGTAATTGTCTTTTGGAATCAGGATATTTCCAAGACGGTAAACACCTTTCTTGTGCAGTGCCACGTCGTCCATCATAAAGTCGCCGTGGAAATAATCTTTCCAGACTTTTGCAAAGTCGTGGTCAAGCAA
>JAZDME010000003.1:0-14708 GCA_043801255.1 archaeon | reverse complement strand
ATCGTCAAAAACAATTACGTCCGCCCAGTTTATTTCATCCTGCCAGTTGTCGCACTTATTTACAAATCCGTCGCAGACATCGCGCTGGCTTTTTTCTTGGATGTAATATTTTACATCGTGCCCTTCCTTCTGGACTTCCCAAGCTAAATCGCCTATCAGCGCCTCATAAGACACAAAAAGAAATTTTAGTTTCTTGAAGTTGCCATTACCATTGCCATTCTTCTTTTCCATCGCAGTTTTTAATAATTTAGAATTTTGTTGCTTAAATATGTTTCTAATTTTTGAAAATTATTTTTTTCTAAAATTAAATTTTTTTGCCGATTAAGTAATCTCTTGTTGCATCAGTTATTTTTAATTTTACAAAATCGCCAAGCTTCGCCCTGCCGGCGAATATAATTGGTTTGTATCTGATGCATCGGGCGACAAAGCCGCCTTTCCTGCCCTTTTCGTCCACGAGTGCGTCAGCAGAATTTCCAACCATATTTTTGTTTTTTTCAAGAACGGTTTTGTCAAAAACATCTGTCATTATACGCGTCCGTTCACGGCCGATTCCGGGCTTAAGCTGCCGCATTTTCGCAGCAGGCGTTCCGGGGCGGGGCCAGAACATATTCAGGTTCAAAACATCTGGCTTAAGCCACTTAACTAGCTCAAGGGAGTCGTTAAACTGCTCTTCAGTTTCAGATGGAAATCCGCAGATTATGTCCGTGCTTATGGAAATGTCAGGAATTTCTTTTCTAAACGCAGTTACTATTTTCTTGAAATCCGCGGTTTTGTACTTTCTGTCCATCAACTTCAGGATTTTATCGTTTCCGGACTGAACAGGCATATGAAGAAACTTGAAAACCTTTGGATTTTTATAAAGTTCAATAAGCTTTTCAAGGTTTTTCAAAATGTTGTCCGGATTTGACATACCTATACGGACAAGGAATTTTCCATCAAGCTCTAAAATTTTTTCCAGCAGGCCCGTAAAGTTTGTTTTAATATCCAATCCATAAGCAGCGCAGTCCTGCGATGTCAGCCAGATTTCCTTGCAGCCCTCTTCCAGAGCATTTTTTACCTCCTGAACTATCGCGGCTGCGGAGTATGAAAACAAGTCGCCTCTGGCTAATTTTGCCATGCAGTAAGTACAATGTCCGACGCATCCCGAAGAAATTATCACAACAGCAATCGCAGGATTTTTCCTTAGTCTCGGAAAGCAGAGCTTTTCCTCCTTGTTATTGCCAAGCCAGCTTATTTTCTTTCCGGATAAAACCGCTTTGACTGCTTCAGCCACGCGGGAAATTTCAAAAACCCCAAGCACCGAAAAATCTTTCAGTTTTTCAGAATAAATCCTGGTTTGCGGCAGGCATCCGGAAACAATAAACTTCTTTCCGAGCTTTCTTAAATGTTCGATTTCCTTGAAGACATGAGTTTCGGTTTTTCCCTTGACTATGCAGCTGTTTACTATGACCAGGTCTGCCTTTTCTGAACCATCAACAATATTATAGCCAGCTTTCACGAGAATTCCGGCTATGATTTCAGAATCCGCCTGGTTTGCAGAACAGCCGAATGTCTCGATATGAACTTTCATGGCGGATTTCTCAGGAGTTTGTTATATTTGAGCTTTATGCATCACGACGGCGAGGGGAATCTCTATTGATTAAGAGAAGCAAAAGCCCCAAAGCAGGCCAGAGAACTATTTCCGAAGCCATAATCCAAATCCTTTTCCCTAGTAGTCGTAGAAATCACACACGTTTTCCAAACCAGTCTTCCTTTTTGGCTTTTCTGAGAACAATCGTGAATGTAACAAACCCTAGAGCAATAAGCAGCAGGGAAAGCAGATTATTGTAAAACAGCGCAAGAAACCCCGAGATAACTATCAGCAAGCTCAGGACTCCGCTAATCAAAAATGTATTCCGCTTCATTACGCAATCTCCAGCTCAATAGGGCAGTGGTCTGAGCCCATAACGTCCTTCAGTATCCTGCTGTTTTTAACTTTGCTTCTAAGCTTTTCAGATACTAAAAAGTAATCAACTCGCCAGCCGATATTTCTTGCGCGGACATTAAAGCGGTATGACCACCATGTGTAATGCCCGTTTCCTTGGGTAAAAATCCTGAAGGTGTCAACGAGTCCGGACTTCAGGAAATCAGTGAACCAGAAACGTTCCCCAGGCGTAAATCCCGCGTTTTTCATGTTTTGCTTGGGATTTGCCAGGTCTATTTCATCGTGGGCAACATTAAAGTCGCCTGCAATAATTAACGGCTTTTTCTTCTCCAGATTTTTGCAGTAGTCAGCGAATGTTTTGTTGAATCTCAGCTTAAAGTTCAGCCGCGATAAATCCCTGCTGGAATGCGGGAAATAAACGTTAATCAGATAAAAATCTGAAAAGTCTACAGTGATAACACGGGCTTCATTATCAAATTCATCAATGCCGATGCCTTTCTCAACAGAAATCTTGTCGTGAGGCTTTTCAAATTTCGAAAAGGCATCTTTTCCAGTCTTTATGTAAACAAGAACGCCACTGTAGCCTTTCTTTTTAGCCGGAAAATTGTGAACTTCATAGCCCTCAATAAACGGAACATCCTCTGACTTAACTTCCTGGAAGCAATAGACGTCTGCGCCTTCCTTGCGGATAAAATCAAGGCATCCTTTTTTGATGCATGCCCTCAAGCCAGCAACATTCCATGAGATTATTTTCATGATTTTAACATTAATTTAATATATTTGATATTATCGATTCCATGTGTGCTTAGCTTCTGGCTTTAACTCTGTGACTTTTCCAAAGCATGTCGCAGCAATTTCGAGCAGTCTTTTGTAGATTCCGTCAAGTTCATCCTTTTTGTGCCCGTATAATGTACCGTCTGCGGTAACATTCGAATTTTTGTCATAATACAAGAAGCCTGCAACCGCATACTCCAAAGTCTCACCATTAAGATGCTTCTTACCGTACATGAAGCCAGAATAGTCAGTTTTTGAATTTGGAATATCTTGTTTGTTGTAAGTGCATTGCCAGCCGAGTTTATCGAGAGCATACCAAACATCCGCTAGCTTCGTATCCAGCGAATCGCCATTTCTCGGAACAGGGAATTTGAATTTTATATTGCGCCAGGCTTCAAAATGCCCCCTGAACACACCTAAAGCAATATCTATATCTGTAAGACCATAATGAAGTTCTTTGCGGACGTCCGCGTGCGGAGGCATTTATTTCATCTCAGATAACGCCTTAATTCTTTTTAACATGTTCGGATGTGTTGACATTGCTTCCATTAATTTGTCAACTGTTCTCAGATGAATGTGCTGGCTTTTCATCTGCGCTAACTCGTGTTCGTCGATATGCCCTGACTTGTCCAAGTCAAGCTGTGCTATCTGCCGGATTTCATCATGTGCCTTGCTCACGTCATTAAGGAAGAATGCTTTCATTCCGGCGATTTGCTTTACTGCCTGCGGATTCGCGCGGGCATCGCCTTTTACAAGCTTGTAAAGAGCAGATGCCAAGTAGTGAGGCGCGTTTCCCAAAGCTACCGAACCAGTATCAGCGTAATACTCGCGGATTCTGCTTCCATAAAGAACCAGTAAGTTAGTAACAAAGTAAAGAACAAAGGCAAAAATTCCAATCAAAACAGCTCCGCCTTTGTTGTCGTCGCTTCTTGAAAATAGCATCCCTCTGGCTAAAAACCAGCAAATCATGGGAATTACTGAAATTAGTGTGATTATCGCGACGTCCCTGTGTTTAAGATGGCACATTTCATGCCCCAGAACTGCTTCAAGCTCTTTTTTGCCCATTAAGTCCAAAATTCCTCTGGTTACACAAACTCTGCCGTCGCTCATCCAGCGCCCGAAGGCAAATGCATTCGGCACAGGCGTGTCCGATATACCAACTCGAGGCTTTGGAATTCCTGCCTTTTTAGCTAAATCTGAAACGATTTCATGAAGTTCAGGTTCTTCCTTTTCTGTAACGTAGCGTACTTTCATAGTCCACTGAACAATTGAAGGGCCAATCATGTATTGAAGCAAAGTAAATCCGATTGCAATCGCTCCATAGAAAATGAAATTAGAGATGCCAAGCAAGGAGCCGGCGACAGCCACTAGCGCATAAACTATTCCAAATAATACAGTCATAAGAAGCCACAGCCTTATTCTCAACCAGATAGTTTTCGGAGCTATATCTGCCATGATGTGTCAGTGATTCGAACTCTTTTAAGATTTATGTATGATGACTACCACGACTAGGGCAAAGTCTATTGATTAAAGGAAGCAAAAATCATTTGCTTGCGGAACTTGCAGCGAAGCTTGAAGAATGGGATTCCCAAACCGAAATCGCATTTCGGTTGGGCACAGCCGAATCAGTGGATTCGGCTTTGTTGCCCTAGTAGTCGTCAGTCGCGTAGTAAGTAATTAATACCAGCAGCTAGGGGCATATTCATGGGCGGCAAGATAAAAGGCGCAGCATCAGAGCGAGAGCTTGTAACAATGCTCTGGGGAAGCGGATGGGCTGCTGTAAGGGCTGCAGGCTCGGGCGTAACAAAGTTTTACTGCCCGGATGTTATTGCAAGCAATGGAACCCGGACGGTTGCATTTGAATGCAAATCAACAAAGTACAAGTACCAGCATCTTGACCATCAGCAGGTAGTCGACTTAGAAAAATTCGCAAAGGCCTTCAATGCAAAGCCCGTAGTTGCAGTGAAATTTTCAACAGAATGGAAATTCTTCGGCATAGGCGATTTGCAAAAGACAAAAAACCATTTCAGCGTTGCTTATGATAACGCAAAGGCAAAGTTTTTTTCCGATGTTCTGGCCTGACGCCAATGCCGTGCTCAACCCTGTATTTTCTAAGGTCTTCAATTTTTCTGCGGAAACTTCTACGCATAACTGTAATCAGAAGAAACCACATTACTACGCCTATAGAAGATGCAGACAGGATAAATAATCCTATGCGATTGAACGGCGTCGGCTCAAGAATTTTAAATGCCAGCCATGCAAGATAAAATCCGGCAGGTATAATTGCAACACTTAAAATTACAGTTAAAATCCTGAATTTTACAGTGGTTCTGTGGCGCATGTGCACCGAAGCTGGCCTTTCCATGTTCTATCTTTTACTAAGCATATCGAAGAGCTGGGTTCCTGAAGTGAAACGCAGACTGCCCTTGGAGCAATAATTCTCTCCAAACTTTTTAATGTTATCCCCCCTCAAATCAGAATCATAAATCATCACGGGAACGGGGTCTTGCGTATGCGACTTCGAGGCGCACGAAGTTGTATGGTCTGATACAACGCATATTCTGACTTTTATTCCGGGTTTCATAAGATTTGAAAGCAGGAGCTTGAAAAACTCCGAATCAATTTTTTCAATAAATTCTTTCTTGCCGGCAGCGTCCCCGCGATGTGCAAAGCTGTCGGGGCCCTTTATCTCAATGTAAAAGCAGTCAAATGAGCTGAGGTTTTCCAGAATAGCTTCTGCGGATTTTTTCAGGCTGGAAGGCTTGTCAATAATTTTCATGCCGCATAACTTGCCGATTGCCTTTTCAACAGGCATGTCTGCAAGCAGCGCCCAACTTTTTACTAACTTATGAAGGTTTGGAAATTCATCGCCCGCGCCTCTCGCAAGGATAAGATTGCTGGATTTGAATTTATGCGCCTCAAGTATCTTTCTTGCTGCGCCAAGCCATGCATTCAAAACCTGGGAGGTTTTTTTTGCTTCCTTTGTACCATCGAGCGGCTTGCAGCCTTCAAATCTCAGATTTACCTTTGGCAGGGCAGTTGTTACAAAGTTTTCCACAATCCTGTAAGATGGGTTTGCATTTGATATTTTTGCAGATAAGTCGGGACCTTTCAGAATTAATACTGCGCGGTGGCCGACTGTCGGGACTAACTTTGTTTCAACATCGCTAATCATGCCCAGCTTATTAATCAGCCTTACTGTTTTTTTCATTTCCGCAGGGCTTGGAACAGCTTCTGTTTCCGTAATAAAGCTGTTTTTCCCGAGAGCAAAATTGCAGCGCAGTATGACCTCATTTTTCATGTCTTTCAAAGCATCTGCGCCAAGCGCTTCCAGCGGGCCCCTGCCCCGGGCATAAATAAAAGGGTCGTAACCGAGCAAAGCAAGCATAGCCTCGTCTGACTCGGGGGCAATATCATGCCTGATGACAGTCATCATGCCAAGTTTCGAATACCGCGCCAGAGAGTCAAGGTACGGCTTCCGGGCTGCTTCAAGCGGCGTTTTGTTGCCAAGCTCCTTAATCGGCCGGTCAGCTGCGCCGTCAAGAATTATGTAAATTAATTTCTTGGCCATTATATGGGATATGCTGAAGTTGGTTAAAAAGCTAACGAGGCAATTGCTACTACGACGACTACTAGAGAAATCGCCATGTATCTGAGCTTCGCAATAGTTATTTAATCGTATAGGGGTTATTTGCTTCTGCAAACTCGAGACCGTCAGCAAGTTTCCTGCCCGATTCAGCGTACACGCTGAACAGTTTCTCGCCTTCCTTTACTTTGTCCCCGACGTGTTTGTATAAATATATGCCAGCGCATTTATCATACGGCGCCCCCAGATGGCGGCCGAGCCTTTTGATAAACTCGTTGTTTATGAAGCGGACTTTGCCCGAGGACTCCGCAAATACAGAGTCATCATACTTCCCTATTTTTATCGAGCTGGCTTTTACTGCAGGATTGCCGCCCTGCGCCTTAACCATCTCGAGGAATTTCCTGTGGGCTTTTCCGGATTCAAGAATATGCGTTGCGATTTTTAATCCCGCGCCGGATTTTGCAGCTCCGGCCATCTCCAGCAGCTTGCCTGCAAGGCGCAGGGATTTTTTCTTCAGGTCCTGCGGCCCCATGGAGTTTCCTTCAAGAACCAAAAGGCAGTCGCGCAATTCCAGAGACGGGCCGATGCCGTTTCCTATTGGCTCGCTTCCAGTTATTTTCTCAACAACAATATTCATGCCGAGAGTTTTGCCTATGGCTTTGAATTTTTTTTCAAGAGAGTCAGCACGGGGTTTCATGCACTTCGTGCCTGTGCCATAGGGTATTTCCATCAAAACATCTGTTGCACCGATTGCATATTTTTTCGCAAGTATTGACGAAAGCATCATTGCTGTAGGGTCGAGCTGCATCGGCGACTCAACTTTTATTATTATGTCGTCCGCGGGCGCAACATCTATTCCGCCGCCCCAGACTATGCAGCCGTGGTGCTTTGTTACAATTTCCTTAATCTTGTCCAGTTCCAAAGTCACGGGGGCAGCAACTTCCATAACGTCAGCAGTTCCCGCAGGGTCTGTAATTGCCCTTGAGGCAGTCTTGGGTATGTAATACCCTGCGGCAGCGATTATCGGGACAATAATCATCGTAGTGCGATTTCCGGGCACGCCGCCGATTGAATGAACATCAAGCACCGGCTTAAAACCAAGCTTCAGCATCTGCCCTGTTTCAGCCATTGCCTTTGTAAGATTCTCTGTTTCCATTAGCGTGAAGTCCTTCATGTAAGCTGCTGCAACAAACATCGCAATCTCCGGCTGGGTAAGCCTGTTGTCCACGATATCAGTAACTATTTCGAAAATCTCATCTTTCGTAAGAATCCCGCCAGCCATCTTTTTTTTGATGGAAAGTATTGCGAGCGGCTTCTCCTCGGGAATTATTGTAACAGGCTCGCCGGGATGCAGGTCAAGCAATGCGCGGACTTCCTCAAAAACCCCTATTTCAGTTGGCTTGATTGTCGATGAAACATCTGCGATCACGACGGCATAGTGGCGTTCTGCCATAACGCGGACCCTGTCAGACGGGCCCAAGTCCATCTCTTTGACAACGTCCGGATGCAGGGCAACAATCATAGTCCCGCCGGATTCCATGTTCAGGATTTTTGTTTTGAGGCGCATTTCACTTCGCTCCGCTGATTATGCTGTAATCCTTTAAGATAGCAACAACAATCATCAAAATCATCGGGCCGATTATGAAGCCCGCGGGCCCGAATGTGGCGATTCCCCCGAATATGCCAAGAAGCATAATCATCGGGTGCACAGACGCCCACCTGCTTGCCAGATAAGGCCTCAGCCCGTAATCCAGAATGCTCCCTATAGCCAGCCCATAAATCATCAGGCCTATGCCTGTCATGATATCGCCTCGGAAAATAAGCAGGAGCCCGACAGGTATGTACAAAGCGTATGGGCCTATAACCGGCAGGATTGAAAGCACTGCTGCCGCGAGCCCCGCAAGCAGGGCGAAGGGCAATCCGAAAAGATAAAATCCTGCCGCTGCCACAACTGCCTGTAATATTCCAATCAGCAGCCAGACATTTACGAATGCGTGCGCGTAGTTGCCAAGGTCCTTGAAAATCTTTTCTTTCTTTTGCGGATTTATAGGGATATTTTTTCTTATCCAGTGCACCATCCGCTCGCCGTCTTTGGTAAAGAAAAACAGGGTTATGAAAAATATGAGCACAGACAGCATCATCCGGGGGAGTTGTGATGCAAAATCTGACAATACTGTGATTATTTTTGTCAGGAAAAATCTTGTCACGTCATTTACAGTTTTTGCAATTTCCGGAGGTGCTGCGAACGTGCTTGATATGTCAAGCTTCGAAAAAAACATGTATATCTTGCCAAAATCGTCGAGCACCATTCCTGCGCCCAATACAAGAAAAGCCATGACAATTGCCGCAGTAATTATTGTAAGCAGAGCTGCGCTCCAGTTTTCAGATATTTTCTTGCGCAGCCTGGAGTGAACCGGGAACCAGAGGAAGGCTATGATTGCGCCGAAAGCAATCGCTGTAAAAAACGGCCTGAGCATCAGGGCCACAACAATCAAGCCAGCCAGAACAGCAACCCAACCGAGCTTTATTCCCATTACATCTCCCCCTCAAGTATTTCCGGCAACACAGCCACACTTTTTATAATCATCGTAGGATCTTCAGAGCCAAGAGTTTTGATGTCACCTGCTCCTGAAAGAACAGCTATTGTTTTTACTCCGGCAGCTTTGCCTGCCTTCAAATCATAAACTGTATCCCCAACAATAAATTCAACCCTTGCGCCGGATTTCTTTTCAACTTTCTTTATCACGTCGGGGCTTGGCTTTGGCTCGAAATCGCCCTTGCCGATAATTATGTCAAATACCTTTGCAGGTATCTTTGCCTCTTTTAAAATCTGCAGAATTTCCTTATGCGTCGAGTTAGATGCGAGCGCAATTGCATACCTTTCCTTGAGTTTTTTCAGCGACTCCAAAACGCCTTCTATGGGTTTTGTCAGCCTGAATGTGGTGCTGATAAAAAAATCAATCTTGTCTTTGGCAACCTCAGGCAGCTTTCTGTCTGACAGTTTCGGAAATAACCCGAGGATGATTTTTTCAGAAGGCTGCCCGAATTTTGATATGACTTCAGGGTAGCTTTTTGTGGGGAGATTATTCTTCTGGAAAGCAAAATTGAATGACCTGAAGTGCGCTTCGAGAGTGTCAGCTAATGTTCCGTCTAAGTCAAAGCATATTACAGTCCTGGCCATGATTTTTATGTATGTTTTGCAATATATAAATAATTTGGCTTACGACTACGAGGGGAAAGGCATATGGATTGAGGCTTCGGTGCCTGCTCTCTAGCAATAATGAGCTTTGCTGCCCTTAATCAATAGAGATTACCCTAGTAGTCGTCAGCGCCGTTTCTTGCGGATAAGCGCGCTGTAAAGAAGTTCTCCTGTGATTGCTGCCAGCAGGAAGACGCTCAGCCAGAAAAAAATGTATCCTGAAATAAGCCATGAGTAAACCGCGAGCATCACGTTGCCAAAAATATAAATCACTGCAAAATGCAGGTGAATTGTGATTTTACGTTTCTTTACGTTCTCGTAAGTTTCCCAGAGCCATGCGCATATAAGCAGTACCGCGCCGGCTATGCCAATAATCAAAGCAGTGCCCATAAGCCTTTTATGACTTTTCCCATTAAAAATGTTAGCATGGACAAATTTATAAAAAAATATGGGCAAGGAATAGCAGGTCTTTTGGTTGAAGCCATTAAAGAAGCACGGGGGCCAAGAGCATATCTTCAGATTAGCAAGGGTTTTTACGTCAGCCCTAATGACAAAGTTTTCGAGATTTTTGACGGGCGAAAATATAAGGAATCCAGGCGCGTACTTGTTAGTTCGTCAACAATAGAAGATTATGTTGAAGAGCATCTAAGCGGCAAACAGCAGGCAGAAAGCTCTGGCGAAGTGATAGAGGTGTTTGAATCGCCAATGGTTTTGCTGGAATTACTAAGCAAAAAGCAGAGGTTCTCGCTTCAAGAAATAGCGAGAAAAGAACGCCTCCCCGCTAATATGTTGAAAAAGGCGGTAGCTGAAGGGACAGGACAATCAGCAATCATAGACTATAGCCGCGGCCAGCCAAAATTTAAAACCGTTCCTATAATTATGGGCGACACCTAAGAAGCCCATCTACTTTGCGGAGCCCCATTTTTTGATTGCAATTCCTAATTCCTTGTGAGTTTTACCGTAATCTGACAAACTTTTTCCAGCCATGATAGCATTAATTGACTGCCTCAAAGCTTTTGCGCCTGCTCTCGTCCCGCCGGGATGTCCATGAACTCCGCCGCCACATTGAACGATTATGTCCTTGCCAAGATTTTTTACCAGTGGAGGCACTAATCCCGGATGCAGCCCGCCTGAGCATACAGCAAAAACAGGCTTTACTCCATGCCAGTCTTCCTGCAGCCTGTGCCCGCGGGCTTTCACAAAGCCCTGCTCGATTTCCTCTCCTACCATTCTCACTTCTTCCTTTGTTTCCATCATCTTGCCAACAGCAGTTCCTATGTGAAGCTGGTCAACTCCAATCATTCTTACAGTGTCTGCAATAAATAACATCGAAATCCCGTGTTCCTTATTTCTTGTCAGTGCGCCGTGCATTGCCCTGTGCGCGTGCATAACCAAATTGAGTTTTTCATTCTCTTCTCTCAAAGTCTGCAAACCTGCCCAGCCAACTGTAAGAATATCAACCATCATGTAAAGGCTGTCGCCGCCCTGCTTTCTTACAAAGTCTGCGCGTTTCAGCATCTCTTTTGTTTCAGCACTGACGTTGGGCATGTAGACTTTTTTCTCTCCTGTTTCTTTCTCGGCTTTTTCCTTCAGCTTTAAAGTTTCAATAACTCTTTTCTGAAAATGATTGAACGGCTGCGAGGTAAGATTTTCATCATCCTTTACGATATCAATTCCGCCCATCCAAGCCTCATAGGCAGTTTTTGCATGTTCTTTTTCATTCAACCCTAGTTTTGGCTTTACTATTGTGCCGCATAAAGGCCTTGTTTTAACGCCGAGCATTTTTCGTATTCCGGGAATTCCAAATTTCGGGCCGCGGAAACTTTTTACAATCTTTTCAGGCCAGTGCGCATCTTCCAAACGAAGGCACTCGACGTCTTTCATGTTGAAAATATTTCCCGCAATTGAAGACCAGATTTGGGGCATGTTTCCCGGCTCAAATAATTCAAGAGGATATGCAATTTTTATGAACTGGCCGCGCATATCAAAAACTTTCGCGCTCATCTTCTGGATTTTTGGCGACATGGTTGCAACTTCAGTCCATGTGCCGATGCTTGATTCTGCAGCTACCGCCTCGGAAGCCTGCTCCATTGAAATTCCTTTGGCAGGCTTTACCCTGTACAAAACAACCAAATCATCTTTAGATGGCTTGTAACCCAGCTGAACATATCCTGAATATTTTTTTGTCATTTTGTTTTCCAAAATCCTGCAAATGTATCTGCAGTCCTTACTATCATCACAACAAATACCCCCCAAGCTAGAGGCAGCCATACCGGAATACCAAGGAATGAAGGATTTCCGTAATGCCAGACGCCAAAGTGCGTGCACACCAATTCTATAGCAGTCCCGAAAACCGCGCCGGTTATAAACAGCTGCACGTCCTGCTTGGTATGCCATAGCATAATGCTTAGCCCCCATAACAAAATCAGCAGGGCAGTCAGCAATAAATTGTTCCTATAAAAATAAGATACAATAGTTACTGTTATTATGAATAGTGTCAGTTCATAAAAAAACTCCTTTTTTACCCTGATTTTGGTTTTCATAATCTCCCGTGCCTTGCTACTTCCCGCTTTACAAATTCCTTGAAGCTTAAAATGCCAAGCTCAGATACAACGTCTTTGATATGCTCCGAACATGCAACTTCAAAGGCAGGATTATGGATGCTGATATTTTTATGCGCGCCAGCCCAGATTTCCTTTCCAGGCCTGTTTTCAATTACAATGTGCTCCGGGGAAAATTTCCAGCTGTGCGACAGGCAGTAAACGGGAATTTTGAAATACTTTGCTGCAACTTCAGCAAACATTTCTGTTCCGATTTTGTTGGCAACTCCCTTTGGCGAAATCCAGTCCGCGCCGATTAAAAACATGTCTGCCTTTTTCATTGCCTGCAGTGCAGCAGAATCGATATAGTGGCAGACGTGAATTCCGGCTTTTGCCAGCTCTGTTGCAGTCAAGCGACCCTGATACAAAGGTCTTGTTTCAGTGTTGTGAACTTCAAACTTTTTTCCCTGTTTTTTTGCTTCTGCCAGCATTCCTGTTACAGTTGATGAATGGCAGTGCGTGAAAATAACAGAATTATTTTTTATTAACTCTGCGCCAAACTTGTAAATTTTTTCCTTGTCTGCCTTGAACTTTTCAATCAGGCGTTTCGGGTCAGCGCCTTTTTCTGCCGCACCAATGGCGTTGAAAAGCATCGGCTCTGTGGGGCGAGCAGACCTCAATAATTTTGCTGCAAGCCTCTTGTTTTTCGCAGCACTCCACGCTCGCAAAGCAGCCTCGGCAGTCGCCTGAGCGCCCTGTATCTTCAGGTTTTTAATGTCCCTAACGACTGCTGCCAGTGAAGCCATGAATATGTGTGCTGATTAGAGTTTTTATTATTTGTGCAGTGACTAACGAGGGCAAAGGTCATTGATTTTAGCTTCGTTTTTCTTGCTGCTCGAATGATATAGCCGAAGATGTTCGGCTAAACCTCGCTGCGCTACGGTATTGCGAAGCCTGAAATTGGGAGATTGCCTTCGCCAGTCAGTCGTCGTCAGAATCAGCAAGCATTTTATGGCTTTTCTTATTTAAAATGTTAGCGATGATGAATGACTTGGTAGTTTTTGGGAAACGCATGAGAGAAGGCGAGAAGAACTTCACAGAGGCAGCCAGCGATTATCTGGATGGCCTGGTAAAGCAAGTCAGAGAGTATGGCCTGGATGATGTTTACCTGTCAGATATGAGTTATCTTGAGTCAAAAGACGGCTGTGTTTCAACAGTTATGGAGTCCGCATATATAACAAAAGACGGCATAAAGCTCGAGGATGGAATTCTGGGTGCTAACGACTTCATGAAAAAAACATTTGTCCGCATGATTTCAACAAACTATGTTGGCAGGGCAAGAACATCGGAAGTCATTTCAGACCTGCAGAAAGCAGGCGATACGATAGAAAAACTCATTTCAGAAAAGAAAACAAAACAGCAAAAATCAGAAGCGCCTGAAAGCACAGACGAACTGATGGTAAAGATCAGGAGTTACCTGAAATAATCAAATATAATCAAATCTTAAACCTCAGCAGCGCTGCAATTCCCCCGAGCGCATCTAACTTCTCGCCAGCCTCGTGGTCTGTGCTGATGATATGCACCTCGCCTCGTTGCTGCTCAACGGCGTCAATTAATTTTTCAAATTCCGCAAACTGCTCTTTTTCCCGCGCTTTTTCAATTACCCTGTCTGTGAATAAAAGTATCTTCACTGCTCCGGCTTCCACTGCCGGAATTACGGCTTTTCCGTAAACAGCCAAACCTTTCTTTGCTATTTCTGTCATTAACATTTCAACCAACTCAAATTCCTTCTGAATCTGCGAGCTTTTCAGGATTTTTTCAAGAACTCCGCGGTTTATCAGTTCTGTCAGAGCGCGCTTGGTGCCGGTTGAAACTCCCTCTAGTTTTATCTTTTTAACAATTGAAGGATTTTTTTCCTTCAGCGCTGCCAGCAGGTTTTCCTTCCAGAAAATCGGCGATGCAAGAACTATTGTCATTGGCTTTGATTCGGAATCGATTCTCAAAATCTCTGCAACAACTTTTCCCAGTCCGGAGTCAGATGATTTTTCAATAAATCTTTTTTTTGCAAGCCGGAGCTCAAAACCGCCCAGGTATTGAAATCCCGAGCCAGTAAGTGCTGCAATGTGAGCCTGCTCATCATCCAGAACACATACTAGGGCCTTCGGAGCCTTGCTTGCTTTCTCTGCCTCCTCTAGGCGCCTGATTTGATATTCCTTCCAGACTTTCTGAATTTTTATTGTATCGCCTGTAAAAATATCAAGAGTGTGCGCTGCCCCGATTTGCAGCTCTTCGGAGCCTTCAAGAATCTCGCCGGAAACTTTCAGAACAGAAGACTCGAGTTTTACCTTCCTTGCTTTAATTGTGGCAAAGTAATTTTTGACAACGCTTTTTGAACGCTCCTCAGCGCCGGATAACTTGACTTTCCTTTTAATTTCCCCGGAAAGCGCATCCCCAAGCTCGATTATCTTGGACAGGTGCCATAAGTCGTCGAGAGTGTCAACCCTGATCTTGACTAGCCCTTCCTTGTGATTAAAGTGGATGATTTTCATTTTATACCTGACTGCGACGAACTACGAGGGATACAAAGCCGAAATGAGATTTCGGCTAAACCCGACAATGTCGGGTTTTCCGCCAACATAGTTGGCGTTAGCACAGCCGAACGAAGTTCGGCTTGTGTCTCCATTG
>JAZDME010000067.1:0-4971 GCA_043801255.1 archaeon | reverse complement strand
TTTTTCGGCATCAAACGCGTACATGTACAGTTTTGCGCCTTCAGTACGGTCTCGGCCTGCGTGAATTACCGCATTCATTTCCGCGTGAACAGAACGGCAAAGTTCGTAATTTGTGCCACTTGGCACGCCTGCCTTATTTCTGTAACAAACTCCCAAGTCTATGCAGTTTGGCACGCCTCGGGGCGCGCCAGTGTACCCTGTGCTTACAATCTGGTCTTTGTTTACAATAACTGCGCTGTAATTTCTTCTCAGGCATGTTCCTCTCTTTCCTATTTCTTTTGCAATGTTCGGGTAATACTCATCTTTAGACGGTCTTGTCATTTTTGTAAGTCCTTATTTTTGCATAATCCCAGTAATGCTCATAGATGTGCAGCCCTTTTGACTGGGCCATTATTTCGCCGTCTTCAACACCAATTTCTTTTGCCATGTGCTCCTTCAGCAGCTGCAAGGCGCCGAGATTTGCAGGAAAACCCCCGACTAAATCCCATGACCTGAAATAAGTCATGAAGTGCAATTTTCCGTATCTGACTCGCGTATCAATCAGGCGCATGCATGGCGGGTCTTTTAATTGAATGTCAAATGGTGTTGCTATTTCCATTGTTGCCTGGTTTGTGCCGTGCCCTCCTTCCTTATACATGCGAATAACTTCTTCTGGCTGATTGACGTTTTTCATCTTCAAACCATCTAGGCGGTCTGTTAAGCTTGCTGCAGGGTTTGTCAGCCTCTGCCCGTAAGTGTAATCCTCATCAGGCTTCTTCTGGTCTGTTGCAAGATACTCAAGAAAATACTTCTCTATTGTTTCGTCGTTGGTTGGCGGAATCATCCCTTCCGGAACTATGGGCGCTAGCGGCCGATTACCTGGATTTGTAATCTGGACTGTGATAAAATCAAACTCCTTTCTTTTCTGCCCCTCATAGCTTCCACAGGTTATGGTATATTCATGCCCTTTTTCTATAGCTGCCTTGATACACTGGTACCAAGCATCATTCAGGTCAAAGGCTTTTATGAAAACTACATTTAATTCTGTCATGCGTTTCTGATTGTTCAGTTATTATAAAAACATTTATTCGCTGCAGCAAACCAAATGTTATATTGCTTTCTGTTTTTGACTTTTCATGCGTGACAGCACATTAGTCAGATTATCCTTAGCCTGGGCTTTAATCGGGATTTTCGTGCTGCTCGGGATTGCGGCATTTGCAAAGCCCGAGCAGGTGCATATTTCCGAATTGGAAAACAATCTCGGGAAAACAGTTGCTGTTTCAGCAAATGTTGCCGGTGCGAGTTACAAGCAGGATGTTTCCTTTTTCACGCTTGAAGATGAAACCGGAACCATAAGCGCGGTTTTCTTCGGAAATATGACTGGCATTTCGGAAGATGATGTGATTGCTGTGAAAGGAAAAGTTTCTGTCTACAAAGGTGAACTCGAGTTGGTTGCAAATGAGATTGTGTGTCTAAAATGTGGGACTTGATTCCAGCTTTGTTTATTGGCATTGGCGCGGGCATTGTAACTGGCCTGCTTCCCGGGCTTCACGTAAATACTGTTGCCGCAATTACTCTTGGCGCTCTGCCTTTATTGCTTGCGCATTTTTCGCCAATTTCGCTGGGAATTTTCCTGATTTCAATGCTTATAACGCACTCTTTCCTTGACTTTATTCCATCAATTTATCTCGGGGCGCCGGATGAAGGCGAAACAGCATTGTCTGTATTGCCGGGGCATAAACTCCTGCTGCGGGGAGACGGCTACAAAGCTCTGAAACTGACTGTTGCCGGCGGAATTGGAACATATTTCGTAGGTTTAGTGACTTTGCCGCTGTTTTTCATACTTGTAAAATACGGCTACAGTTATCTTGCAAATGTCATAGCTCCGCTGATAATAGTTTTTTCAGCAGTTTTTATTTTGTCTGAAAAAGGTTTGCAGAAAAAGGTGTGGGCTTTGCTTGTGTTCCTGCTTTCCGGAGTTTTGGGGCTGATTGCGCTGAACAGCCTGTCGATTAAAGAGCCGCTTTTTCCGCTGCTCGCAGGAACATTTGGAATTTCAACGCTTTTGATAAGCGCAGACAGGATTAACGCAATTCCAAAACAGAGGTTTTCTGATTCAACTTATTTTGGAAGCTGTAAAACACACCTAAAGGGCGCATTTTCTGCTGCTCTGATGGCTGTGCTGCCCGCGCTTGGCGCTGCGCAGGCAACAATTCTCGCGCAATTATTATCAAAAAAGAAGTCTGCTGAAGAATTTTTGCTGATGGTTGGAGGTATAAATTCGGTTTCTGTTCTTTTTGTTCTTACAACTTTATTTTTAATCAACAAATCGCGTACTGGCGTCATAGCAGTAATGCAGCAGTTCCTTACGCTTGATAATTATGGTTTTGCGATGCTTCTTGCCTCAAGTCTGGCTGCTCTTGGTTTTGCAGTGGTGCTGACATTATACCTTGGCAGATATTTTGCAGATAAAATCTGGAAGATTAAATACAGAAAATTATCGATGCTGATTGTTGCATTTGTTGTTGTTCTGGTTGCATACTTCTCTGGCTGGATGGGCTTATTCCTGCTGTCAATAGCAACTGCGGTCGGCTTGATTGCCCCAAAAGTCGGCATCAAGAGGATTCATGCGATGGGCTGCATTGCAATTCCGATTGTGATGTACTTCGTTTGAGAAAGATATTTATGACTTTGCAGCATCGTGCGTCGGATGGAAAGATGCGGTTTTGGCAGAGATGAAGTGCCTGCGCACGATGCGCTTTTCGAAATAACTCTGTATGGCATTGCCACTATTATAAGCCACAAAAAAAATCGTGATGAAAGATGCGAGGCTTATGGCATCAGATATGCCTGCGCAGAGCATCTTGAATCTGTCTGCCTAGAATTCAGGGAAGATAAGAAATTAGGCGATGAAATAAGAAATATGCGCAGTGACGAGAAGTACTGGCGGATAAGCGACGCCCTCAAAAACATCAGCCAGTTTCCCGCAGAAATAACTGTTTTTTATAAATCTCCTGAAACTTTGCCCAAGCTAAGGAAAAGCCTGGAAGACTATCTCGGAACTGCCGGCGAGTTAAAGGATAATGCCTTGTATGCGCAGGGCGGCAGGGAATCTGTAATGCTGCTGGCAAGAAGCCTGCTGGACACAATTAAGAATATTGGCCTTGACATTAAAATAAAGCAGAAGTAATATTTTGAAAAGGTTTTTATCTGTTTCTGATAAGCGAATGGCATGCCTGGAATTGATATTGACAAAGAACTCAATCAAAGACTTGAGCATGTTATTAAAAATGTTTCAGATGCTTTTGGAACAGGCAACGGATTCCTTCAGACTTCTGATTTTTATGAAGTTGTTGACAGATCTTTGTGGGGTCAGGGGCTTTGCTGCTGGAATGCGTCGCATGCGCGCCACAGCATAGCTGGAAAAATAAGCAAGATATTTGAATTAAAGACCGCATATGGTTTTGAACATAATTATTATTACACGCCACAGAATGCGCCTGATAAATATATTGCAAGGGATATCGCCAAATTCAAGGAGCATTCCAACGCCATAAAAGACCTGCTTGAAAACAAACTGAAAGAATCTCCTGAGCTTGATGAAAAATTAATACAAAAAATAGCAAAAGAGTATTGCAGAGAAACGTTTGGCGACAAACACATCAACAAGGAAGACTATCGTGCGGTCGATATAGAAGCGCAGCGGATAGATAGGTTAGCATTCTGGCTGACTTTGCCGCTGAATAGCTCTTTCCAGACTGTGGGAACTATTGACAAAAAGCCGTACACCTTAAAGCAGATATTTGGAGCATTAAATTATATTTGCAAGAAGTGATGATATGGCTGAAACATTTTATGTTTATGAGTTTAGGGAACAGCACCGCGGCGAAATCCAAATTGATGATTTTTATGCCTTGAAGCAGAAACTTACGCCT
Source organism: archaeon (assembly GCA_043801255.1). GTDB lineage: Archaea > Nanobdellota > Nanobdellia > UBA10117 > UBA10117 > JAZDME01. The sequence continues at coordinate 1,057 of JAZDME010000067.1, read as the reverse complement.
AAAAATGTAAAAGATTTTGCAAAAGCTGCGGACAGCGCATCGGACTATAAAAATACTGAACTTGTTGGTGAGTTCTCCAGAATCTCGCTTTCCGTTTCGGAAGTCAAATTTATGGGCGAGGCAACTGCTGATGAAGTCAAAACCCTCAGGAAATTTGAAATCATATCCGAAGTTATAGATTTGGAAGGCAAGCTAAAAGCGTGAATTCTAGAACTTAGGCATCTGCCCGGAGTTCTGCGGGTAGCCCTGCTGTCCGTAACCTTGCTGCCCGAAACTTTGTTGGGGCATTCCCATGCTCATATCTGGCATCTGCGAACTGCCCAGGTCAGCCATTCCGATATCCTTTCCCTTATTCATGCTGCCGAACTGTTCCTCCTCACTTTTGGGTGCAGGCAGCAAACGGTTGAATATCTCTGCAATCCCGTACCAGATTGGGAAGAACAGCAAAACCGCGCCTATCGTGGTCCAATTGATGGAAATTACCCCATAAAAAATGGGCGTTAGAACAATAGCCACATAGCTGACTTCGCGGATTCTGCCGATATAATGCGCTATTTTTTTCGCTTTTGCGCTCATTATCATTATTGTTAAGCCGTAAATAATGAAAAAAACGGAAATTCCGATTTTAGATGCAAGTGTCACATTAAAGACAGCACCTTTAATTGCCTGTCTTATCCAGTCCACACCAACCCATAACGTAACGACTCCGTTTGTTATTGCATTCCCAAAGTCAGTTCCTTTGCGCTCCTGATAGTAATCTGTGAAAATCCAATTCAGATAAATTGGAACAATAATCCATAGCATGTCCGGATTCTTGACTGGCGCGGATAAAATATCCCAGAATCTGTAAACAAGCTGGAGCAGTATATCTGGAATGGCCATGATTTGATATCTCCAGAGTTGGTTAAAAAGTTACTGATGCGACTAAACGACGACTAGACGAGGGATATCTTCATTGATTGTGGGAAGCAAATGTTATCTCCTGTGGAAGGAAGAAGCACAACACACCGCAAAGCTAAGATACATGGCAATTGCCCTTTGTTAACGGGGCAACTTA
>JAZDME010000059.1:0-2983 GCA_043801255.1 archaeon | reverse complement strand
TGTATGCAGTTTTATCTGTTTTTTTACTCACGCTTGGGGCTTCAAACGCAGTTGTGATTAATGAGATTATGTACTATCCTGAATCTTCTCAGGGATCCAGCAACGAATGGGTCGAACTATATAATCCTGAAAATGTGTCTGTGGATGTTTCCAGCTGGAAGTTTAATGCGAACACTTTACCAAAAAATACTACAATAGCACCAGCGGGATTTTTGATATTAGCTAAGGATTTGGATTTATTCAGCACTTATTTTAATGCAAGCTGCCAAGTTATTGATGCTGGATTTGCGAGTTTAAGCAACGAAGGAAAACATATTTTTCTCAATGATTCCAACGGAACCACTGTCGATGATGTTAATTATACAAAAGGTTGGGGTGCAAATGGTACTGGTGATTCCCTGCAGAAGGTAAATTCAACCAGCTGGTGTGCTGCAGGCCCGACACCTGGCGCAGCAAACAATTGTTCATCTGTAACAAGCGCCACAAATACCACAATCAATACAACCGCTGGCGACTGTGATTTAAGCCTTAATGTCAGCGCTTCAAAAACAATATACTATAATTCCGAATCAATTGATTATGATTTGATTGTCAGCGACTTGGCATGTTCTAGTTCCGAGCATAATTATACCGTAAATTACAGGATTGAGGACCTATTTGGAAATTTCCTTAGAACGCCTTATGATTCAACTTATTCGATAACCTGCAAGGATACAAGCTCGCATACAAAAAAGACTGGTGAGATTTGCGGAACTGAAGCGTATCTGATTAAAGCTGAAATTACGGACGCAGGGTGCAATGACACAAATTTAGCAAACAACTATGATGAATTTCTAATTGTAGTTAGAGGCAAGAATCCTGTGCTTCCCGAGTGCGGAACGAGCTCAAGCACCAGCACCAGCACAAGCAGCACAAAAACTTCCAGTACGGCCACAGCAAAAAACTTTGAAATAAGGATTCTTGAAGTTCCTGCACAGGCTGTTGCGGGGGAAAATTTCAGTGTCAGGGCAGTTCTGGCAAACTACTTTGATGTTCAGAAAACATTTGATGTTTATTCCTATGTTTACCACGGAAACGTTCCGCTCACAGAGGGCGGCTGGACAGGCAACAAGCAGAATGTAACAGTTGACGGGCTTAGCTCTGCTGCGATTGAACTTACCAATGCGCTGAAATGGAATATCACTTCAGATGGTTATGATTTTCGAGTCCGCGCAGCGATTGGTGAGGAAAAATCCGATGCAAATTCCGTGATTTCTATTATTGCGGGAAATTCTTCTGAACCTTTGAAACAAAAATCTGCACAGCCAAAGCAGGCCAAGCAGGCAACAAATAAGACTGCAAGCAAGGCTGCGGAAAAATCTGAAAACTTAACTGCAAGTCTTTCCCCGATTACTGGCGCAGTTGTATGGGCTTCAGATAAGATGCAAAGCAGTTCTGTGGCTATGCTCCTGTTTATTTCCGTTTTGATGATTCTTGTGATTGCATTGCTGGTTTCAAGACGGTGACGACTACTAACGACTACGACGACTAGGGTAATCTCCCATTATTAGGCTTCGCAGCACATCCCACAAGCAAAATAGTCCCAAGCCGAAATAAGATTTCGGCGGGGCACAGCCGAACTTCGTTCGGCTTGTGTCTGCTTTCTCTCAATCAATGAGCTTTGAACTCGTTAGTCGTCAGTCGTCTTAGAACTAAACCTTAAACCCCTTAATCTTATCCCACGTCTCAACTTTCAATTCGGATTCCTCGGTTGAGCTTGGCTGTATGTTATCAACAAGCATTTTTGACATCGGGTTTTTTGGGAGAACTGTGCCAAGGGCTTTTTTCAATGCTGCTGCAAATCTCTTTGCGCACTTTTCATCAGAAAAATGCGCATTCATTGCTAAGGGCGCTTCCATCATTATTTCCAAAAAGCCGTCCTTGTCAAATAAGTATCGTTCATAAAACTTCTCTCCTATCACGTCTGAGCCTATGTTGGTTATTTTCTCGCCAAACGCCTTTTCAAGCGCAGGAATGAACCTTGCAAGCTGTTCGCGGGACTTGTCCTGCGCTGCAAATGACTCGCGCACGTTCTTGCTCTTCCTGATTGCAAACGGGATTATTTCAGCTGCATCAAGAACAGGAACAAACCAGTATTTTTTTGCAGACACCATTTATTTACCGGCAGCGCTCATCAGTTACCCAGTTCAGGAATTCGTTTTGCCTTATTATCCCATCATATGGCATATCTATTCTGTTATACGCTGCTCCGCCGACTACCTCCCCGTTGAATATCTTGTAGGTGTCAGTTACCCTACTTATACCTTTCCTAGCTGCGGCGTCAATAAATAAGTTTCTTTCCTTCTCATCAAGTATATGCGCTGTTAAAGTCTGCATTTTCTGGTTAGCTAATTGGTCTGCGGCCAGAGTCTGCTGCAAATCAGGAGATTCGAACACAAACAGGTGCCTGAAATCTGGATGGTTTCCGGCAACATAGGGACTTTCACCCGCTTCCAACTGTTTGTAAAGTATCCTGAAATTTGAGCCAAATCTCAGTGAAGGAAAAACCTTGAATTTGTACTTGGAAACTGCAGTAAAAACATAGCTGTCAAGCATCCTTATCACGCCTTCAGGTAGTTCCGCCCGAGGAATGACCTTTTCAACTTTTTCAAAAGCCGGCACCAGTTTATTTTTGACAAACTCTAAAACCTCGCCTTGTTTGTTGCCTTGCATCACCTGCACTTTTGTAGTATAGCAGCCAAACTGGTCCCAGTCGCTTGCGTTGAATGCTATTCCCATTGCCAGCGCATCCAAATCGCCTTCGAGTTTTGCGTAGCCTGCGCCATACCTTGGCGGGAATATGCTAAGCCTGAAGTCTGGATTTACGGAAAAGTTCTCGACTGTGCCGTCTTTTTTCTGCGCAATGCCTGCTGCAAGACTTTTGTATTGCTGGATTGTTGCCGGATGCCCGCTTACAAGAACTGCGTTTGCTGACTGCACAAGC
>JAZDME010000007.1:0-24661 GCA_043801255.1 archaeon | reverse complement strand
CTATTGTTCCGATAGTTGCATATGTGATGTTTTACTTCCTGCTTAGCGACATGAAAAACAAGGCGCCGAAAAATACAGACATCCCTGAACCATGGATGGCGTTCCTGATGTTCATACCAATCGCAGGCACATTCATAATGCTGTATCTGGCTTACAAAATCCAGACCGTTCTGAACGCTCTGGACGTAGAAACTTTTTAATTGGTTTTTAGAAAGTGACTTCCTTGTTTGTTGCCAGATCAAAAACCTTGATTCTGCAGTGCACCGGCAGCTTTGTTATTGACTTTCTTGCCGCCTCTTTCATGAAGTCTAATTTTTCGCGGTCAAAATAGAATGAAAATACGGGCTTGCCCGCCTTTACCTGCGCAGCGTGCCCTGCAGGCTGCCCATAGCTGAGGGTCATTCCCTGCTGGAACCTGTCTGCCCCTGCGCCTGTTGCCAGTGGTTTCTCGCGGAGAATGTGATGCGGAACTGCGCGGACTTTCATTATCCATCCGCCTTTGGCATTCGTATCTAAGTATCGTACTGCAGCCTGCCTTCCAGCTTCCAGTGCAGTATCCCTAAGCTGTGCATTAACAGCTGTTACGACTTGCAGTTCAAACGGAAACTTTCTTCGTGTCAGCTCGCCCATGTCATACTGCGCCACTTTAGGGTATGGTGCGCCTTTGACATAATCAAGAGCACGTAATTTAGAATGCCTGGTTAGAGGCCTTTTAATTCTCCTGTATGCCCTTGCTGTTCGTAGCTTCGCCATGAAATCATGCCTTTTTCTTGTCTTTTAAAAGTTTGCTAAACGACGACTACTACTAATTCAAAGGGATTTGTATTTGGGCTTCGCCGCAAGTCCCACAAGCAATTTACCTTCTCCCAATCAATGGAGACACAAGCCGAACGAAGTTCGGCTGTGCACAGCCGAATCATCTGATTCGGCTTTGTTCCCCTCGTAGTCGTCGTAGTCATCGTTAGATATATAAATCACAAAAACTTTGTATTTCACATGAAATACAAACCTCACGAGCATATACCATTGCTTTTATTCGGGCTTGTTGCAACGCCTTTGTCAGCAATGGGCTTGTTTAATACTGGGGACCTTGCTTCCATCTGGCTGGCGGCGATGCTTGCAGTATTAGGTTCATGTGCGGCAGTTCTGGGAATTTTTGCGCATTTCAGGCACACAATTACTTAATAACCTGTGCAGCTGTCCCGCGCGCATCAATAAATCTTTCATAATCATCGCATGTTACTGCGGGGAAGCCTACTTCTGCAGGCATCGCAGACTGCCCATATTCGCTAGTTGCAAGAATCCAGTAGTCTGCGGACGCGGGGGCAGAATACCCGTGCAATGTTGCGCTTTTGCTTGTACGGCTTTTGATTTCCCACGTCATAGTTGGCAGCGTGACTTTTAATCCGGGAGTTACTGACAAGTCCACATCCGTATACTTTTTTATTTTTTCACGGAATTTTGCATCCAGGTCCGTAACTGATGAAAAGCAATCCGTCCCGGGCTTTGCGCCTGCGTCAGCAGCAGCCTCCAGAAGTGCAAACCTTGCTGCCTGGTTAAGATATTCGTGTGCTTTTTCGCCTTCAGTATACGACTTTAAAATCAGGTTCTGATTATGCCCTATGCTGGCAATCACTCTTGAAATGCTGGAGTCGTTGACAAATATCACTCCCAGCGCAAGCAATATGAAAAGTACTGTAATCATACTCATGATTGCTTTTTTTCCAATCATCAGTAATCAACTCCGAGCGTAACTTTTAGCGGCCCCTTTGGCGCAGCAGTCTTCTGCGAGCAGCGCTGCTGCAGCTGCTTCTCGGCAAATCCTACGGACGTGATTGGTATGAATGCTGCGTCTTCAGCGCTGAGCTGCCAGCGCTCCAGCGGCATGCCGCGCCTGTAATTTTTTGTAAAATATGCCTCTGCATCTTTTTCAAAAAGCGCCTTGTATTTTGGGCTCTCTGACGCCAATGACAGCAGGTCTGCATAAGAATAGCCTTCAGGGCTTTTTGCGCGCAGGAAATCCATCAGCCAGTAATCGCATGCATATGATGTTTCCGCAGACTCTATGATTGCTGACGAGCCTACTGACGCGCCTCCGAAGCCCAGGGCATATGCAACTTTTATGCCAAGCCAGATAATCATTATTATTACAACACTTAGTGCAAACTCTACAAGCATGTCCACCACTGCCCGATTTCCGTATCTCCTTATCATCTTACTGCGATTAGCGCAACTCCATCATATATCTGGTTATCAGCAGGGTAAAATGCCTGCACAGCAAACCAGTCGTAATAAATTGGATTGAGTTTTTTGCCGCTGCTGTCGTAAAAAGCGCCGCCAGACTCTGTTATTTTGCTGCTGATAACATATGACAGCGTTGGTGTTGAAAATACTGATGCTGAAAGTCCGTGAGCTGATGCTGTATCAATTGTTACATTGATATAATAATCCCTGCCAATCAGGCACTTGCCCATGTAGGCTGCCTTTTGGCTGACGGCAATCTTGCCCAAGTCAATTATGCCTGCTTCGCCGCCCCTTGAAAGGCAGTCTTTTGAATTAATGATGCGTGCAGCATTGGAACCGAAATCGAAGCTGCCTGTTTTCATCGTTGCAGCATTTGCGTGCATGCCTGTAATATCCTGCACTATCATCAAGCCTACTATGAAAAGGAGCATTGTGAATACGCCCTGCATCATAAATGTCGGCCATTCAAACGCTTTTTTCCCTATCATCCTGCACCCGCCACGCATGCCCCTAAACCTTGCTGAAAGCCTGCGTCTTGCAGCCCACGCATCTTACAATCAGGTTATCAGCTCCATTAGTCCTTCTCTTTTCAAATGAAAGAAATCTTGCTCCATTAACAGCTTCAGCATTCTTAAATTTATATGTATAAACGCCGCTGGTGCCAAATACATAGCTAGTATAATTTTCAAATATCATTTTGGCTGATGAATCATCAATATATTGTGACTCGATTTCTGCGCCCAAAAAGCTATACACTGCAACAGCCCTGTCTAATGTGTTAAACCGAACTTCAGGCGCTGTAAACTTGTTTGGAATGTGTGCGTAAACTGTAACGCCGTAGGGGGCTGCGAGCGCAGCGTTCATAGTCATAGTAATGTCATACGCAGCATATAATTCGCCTGATTTTACCAGTGGCGCGAGCACGCCAACCGCGCCTATAATAAGAAACGTTGCTGCAACCAGCAAGACGCCTATCATAAGAACTGGTTCTGTAACCCCTTTTTTTTGCCTACTTAAAAAGTTCATATTAACCCGCGAATGTTGCCAGACCTGTTACGATCTGCCCTTCAACTTCTGTGCACCCTCCCTCGAAATCTGTCCAGACCACGTCGGGGTCTTTCTTGCTGCGGTAACTGCTGTCAGAGAAATCCTTGTTTTCCCAGCCTTTTGTCACAGGAACTTTGAATGCGCAGATATGCGTCCCAAGTGCAAGGTACAGAGTCCCGTTTTCAAGCACCGGCGTCGATATGGCTTTTGTTGCGTCCCATTCATCTCTCGCGCGAACTGTCAGCAGAACCTCTTTCAGATTTGTTGTGTTTACACAGTTAACAGTTTTCTCAGCGCCTGCGCCAAAGCACGCATATCCAAGCGACTCGTTCACTGCAATTCCCGTTGATATAATATCTGAACTCGAAATAGTAACATCCGGGCCGGCAGCATCTGGCACGAACGTTCCTGTTCCTGCCGACGAAAAAGGATATCTTAAAATGTGCTTAGCCATGCTAAAATAAATATAACTGCCGGTTATAGTAGGTGTTGACAAAATTTTGCACGCGGATGGTGTTACGCCGACTATTGAATTGCAGTCAACTGCAGACACCTCGCTTCCGTCGCTTGTTTTCAGGCAGTGTATCTTTCCGCCGGTGCCATCACCAAAGCAAACAATATCCCCACCGGGGCTTACTGCAATTCCTGTTGGCACCGTGCTGCCAAGCTTTGCAGAGCACCACGACTTTCCTACAACTTTTTTAATATCTTTTGACTCAATTAACCCAGTTGAATCTGCTGAAACCCTGCAGACCCTGTTGCCCAGGCCAAAATAAACTGCGCCTCCTGAAATTGCCGGCGTAGATTCTGCATTGCAGTTGCCGCCGGGGCAGTCGCCCCAGTTGCCGTGAACTGAAAATGCCTGCCCCGCATTTGCTGATGACATGCAGTACATCATGTGCGTGCCGTTATCGCCAAAGCATGCAATCCCCTTGCTTTCATCAACGGTGACGCCCGTTACAACTGTATGCCCCAACTTCTGGCAGTCCATTATCGCCATCCCCTCAGGGTTGTAAGCGCAAAAATAATTACCAAGCCCGAAATAAACCCCGTTTTTTGTTAAGGCGGGTGTTGACACTGCTTTGGCGCTGGCCCACTTTGAGCCTGCGCCAACGCTGAAAAGCTGCTCTCCGGTTGCCTTGCTGACGCAAAACATAAAATGCCCGCTATCCCCGTCTTCAAAGCACAGGGCGTCTGCAGCATTTATCATTGCGCCTGACACGCGCGGCAGATTTCCAAAGAAATTATAGATTAGCGATGATGCCATAAGCACAAAAACCACTGCTATTACAACGGCTATGATTGTATTAACAATTATCCCCTTTTTAGAGCTGGCCATCCCCAACAGATTGTTATTTCTGTATTATTAATAACTTACTATCTCTGATTAGATTATACTAAACGACGAGGGCAAAGGTCATGGATTGAGGGAAGCCAAAAGCCACCCCGAGAGAAACCGCAGCCATAAACCTTGGAGATTCCCCTCGTAGTTCGTCGTAGTCGTTATCATCAGCCATTTCAAAGCCCTCCTGTAGGGTATGCTTTTAAGGGTTAAACTGCCTTATATAGCATGATAGAGGCCACACTCGTTCCGGAAAAACTTGTCGGAATGACCTACAACCGCGCATGGATTGCCGCGGGCGGAGCCATGCACGTTTTTAACAAAAAGACTTCAAAACTAGAGTCTTTGCTCCTGAAACCTGAAGATGATTTTACAATCAGCACCCGTGAGGAAGCTTCGGATGTTGTTGCTCTTGCGGGCTGTTATGAGCCTAATATGCACTATTCAGACGGCAAGAATGAATATACAGAATCAACTCACATACCTGAAAAAAAGATGCGTGGATTTTTCAAGAGCCTGAAAAGGAATCATCCATACATGCACAAAGCCCTGGTTATCGGGGCAATTGTTGGCACCCTGGGGCTGGCTGCAACGCTCGGGGCTTCGCTCGCAAAGGATGTTCATGCAGAAAACGCGAAAAAGCCTACTGCACACGGGCGCGACAGCCCAAGTTATTCCATTGAAGACTTAACTAATACACCAGATTACGATGAAAATGAATTTGACATTAGTTCTGATGGTAAGATTATTTACCGCTCCGAGTCCCCTGACAATCCCCTTGACAGCAAGGCATATATTACAGACATCAACGGCCTTGGAAAAACTCAGGTAAACACCAACAGTTTATATCCTTCCGGTTTTGCTTTTAGCCCGGATGGCAGATATTATGCATTTATATACGGAGGAGAAAGCTCTGGTCCGCTGGTCGGCATATCTAACTCTGATGGAAGCAATTTCGCAAAGGTAAACGGCCCAAACGCTGGCTGGTCAGGGCATTTTCCAGTTACGTGGAATCCCAATGGAAAGGAAATAGCGTATGAAGGGTGGGCTGGAGGCGTTGTTTGCATATCAGACATTAGTGGCAAAGTTACTAAACTCACGGATTTGCCAAGTGGCGCATATGCGTCTGCATGGACACCGGATGGCAAAATTGTATTTGCTTATGAAGTGCAGGAACCAAATGGCACTTTTAAAAACAGCTTGGCAATAACCAATGCTGATAAAACAGGATTTCAAGATTTGTATGCGGTGTTTGGCCACAGTGATGGTATCCGCGACTTAGATATTAGCAAGGATGGCGAATTTGTTGTATTTGGAGATTGTTACAATTCTTTTGGAGGTTTACTAAACCTGAACTCTAAAAGTCTCATAAAAATTATTCAAGAAGATTATTGTACGCTTAAGTTCAGTCCAGACGGCCAGACTATAGCAGCTTGCACTCTTAATTACACCACAAATAATGCAGACGCGCTGCACTTCATAAATAAAGATGGTTCTGAAATTATGAGCATAAATGATTTCGATTCGATTAATTATGGAAAATGGGCGCCGGATGGGAAAACGTTCATTGTCAGCGCAGCTTTTCATGATGCTGACAAAGGAAATGTTTACGACATTTACAAAATTGACTTAAATCTCCCGTCAACTCTGCCATCCCAGCCGCCAGACTTGATTGCAAAAGATGTCAGCCTTCTTCTTGGCGCAGGCGGGACTAAGGTTACCGAAGCAAACACTGTTGATAACCTTTACATCGGGCATTCTGAAGATGCTAAAAACTTTGCTGTTGATGCATATCACCAGCGGACTGTTTATCTGGACGACATTGTTGTGGCAGACGGTTACGTCAGCGATAGCGGAAGCCCTTTCAGCATACAGATTCCCAAGCAGTTTATCACTCCGGGAACCCATGTTCTCAAATTAGTGCTTGACAGGGATGGCAAGGTAGCAGAAAGCGACGAAACAAACAATGTTGTTACAAAAACAATAACGCTGAAAGACATTGGCAGCAATGATTTTTACACGTTTATTTTTGATGCGCACGAGGGCGCAAAAGGCGCTGACGGCAAATTGCACAAAATGGTTTCAGAAATTTTAAGCTGGGAGCGCAAGCCAACCGGCGTCATATTCGGAGGCGACGCTGTTCAGGCAGGCTATGGCCTAGAGGGTACAGCAAATTTCCAGAAACTTATGTCCGAGGCAAAGAGACTCGAAGACAGCAAGGTCCCGACTTATTTTGACCCTGGAAATCATGAACGGGGCTCGCTGAATGGAGGCGTTTATATGCCGTGTTTTACCTCTCTATCTGATGTTCTTGAAAACAGGCTGCAGAATTACAGAGACGCTGTGGGCGACAGGAATCTTATAGGCAACCCGATAATCAAGCCGAATTATGTGATAATAGGGCTTGATTCAGGGCATGAAGTTTTCGGAACAGATGGCCCGGACCTGAGCGGGCTCGCAGAAAGCCAGATATTATGGCTCGAAACATTTTTGAAAAGCCCGGATGCGCAGGGCAAGCAGATAATTATTGTTGGCCACGCGCCAGCTTACGCAGGATTTGCTGCTTCTGGCACAATGACAAACACAGATAAATACTTTGAACTGCTAAAGGACAAAGGTGTCATCGAGCTTTCCGGGCACAGGCACAAAACCAAGTTATCCGAGAAAGATGGCATAAAATTTTACAACACTGCTTCATTAGTCGACAGCAGCGCATATAGAAATGTCAATATTTACTACAACGGCGAGGGCGGGTGGAATTTTATTGTGGAACAGCCGCATACGCTTGGAAAAACCATCCGCGCAAAAACCAGTTGCCCTGTTGAGCTTTTCCTTTACGACAAAACAGGAAAGATTGAGCCTGACACGGAATCCATAACAAAACTTGACGATAACGGCTCATTTATGACTGAAATTTCTGCGGATTACAGAACAGGCTTGGAAATAAGGGCTGTCGGGACTAAGTATGCAAACAGCAAATCAAGGTTTGATATTGATATAAGGCTTAACGACGGCGATGATAATACAGATGCAACCGGCGCATCCCTGGAAGAAAAAATAAACAAGGGCGATGTCTATAAATTTGATGTTGATGAAATTATTGCCGGAGAAAATGCAAGCAAATTCATGATAAAAAAGGCTTCGGCTCGGGAAGCTGCTGCAAAAGCGGACTGGATGCCCGCAGGGATTGGTGCAGGAGCGGCTATTGCTGCCGCAGCAGTTGCTGCAGGGGCAGTAAAATACAGAAAAATAAAGCGCTCCAAACCGCAGGCTGAACCGCAGTTTATACCTGAAGAAAAAATCAGCTGGGGCAATGGTGCAGAAGCGAAAGCAGATGCTCCTGAATTTATACCTGATGGAAGCGTAACCTGGGGAAGAAATACCGAACCAGTGCCTGCTGAAGGCGACACGCAAGAAGAAAAGCGCTGATTTATAGTTTTAGCATTTTTCACGACGGACGACTACTAACAACTAGGGATATGGATTTGTATTTTGGCTTTGCTGAACGTTGGTGTGTAATCTGCCACCCAAGATAATTTTTGCTTCCCTTAATCAATAGAGATTGCCCTCGTCCGTAGTAGCCGTAGTCAATCGCAGAGCAAAACCATTTACTAAAGATGCAATTGGGGCAATGAAACCTTTGACAGCCCGCCATTCAGGTACAGCAAAAGAAGAAGAACAAAAACAATCACCACTACCATAATTAATATCGGATAGATAATCTGTGTCGGAGCTCCCTGCGCACCCTTTGACATCTTTGACATTTTAAATATCACCCCAGCGGCCCGAAAAGCGCGTTGTTCGCTGTGCTTCCGATTTTCGGGAATATCCCAAAATAAAATGCAAGAACTATGGCAATTGATAAGACCAGCAGCAGTAACGTTACAAAAATATACCATTCAACCGCGCGCTTGTTCATTACTACACTCTCCTCCAGATATCCAGCGTATTGTAGCCAAGATTATTGTAGTCAAGATTGCTGTCGCAATCAGTATCATAATAAAATGGGCATATATATAAGTTGCCGGCTGACACAGTGAGGTTGTAAGTCTGCCCGGCACTCAGCAAAAACTTCTCGTTTCCATTTGTCGGGGGCATTGGCTCTATTTTTGAATTTACATCAGTTATGCCCGGCACAATCGCAGCCCCGTCGCGCACAAGCACCGCGCTTACATCAAAATCCGTATGGTCTGGCACGGTTACCGAACCGCCGGAATCTGTGATATCCGTTTTTACATCAACGTAAATTCCCATGTAGCCGCCTGTTGTAAGCGCATATTTTCCAGTCCCAAGCATATAGCAGTATGCAGCAAATGAAGCGGGGGTATCTGATATTTGCCTTTTATACTTATCACCAATACATTTATTTCCCGGATACAACTTTCCCATTTCCATATACCATTGCAATCCTTTGAGAAGATCGGTTACCGGCCGCGATGAAACATTAAGCGTAACCACTTTTGAAGCATATTTTCCGCGGACGCATTCAATTCCGATGACTGCCGCGCCCTTGTTGCTTGAATAATAACGCGTCTCGTCTAAAGCGGTGGCAATTTCAAACCGCGCGCTGTTCTTCTGGAACTTTTCATAGCTTAATGTATGCAGCTTCTGCGTTGTTATCGGCCCCATCGTGCCGTCGGGAGGAAGGTATGCATAATATATCCCGTTGCTGTCTGAAATCAGCACACGGTCATATTTCGCAAGCTCCAGCATGTAAAAAACGCTGCCCATCACATAGCCTGCCGGGCAGACATACAGCGGTGAATAGGATGGTATTAAACCGCCATAAATGGGCGGCGGGCTCCAGCATACTTTATTGATTCCCTGCAGGAGATTTACCTTGCTTCCTGATAGTTTTTCATTGTAGCATGGTTTGCTAAGCTCTTCAATCGTGATATTTAATGTTACATTTTCCTCGCCGCCTTGCGCTGAAATCCCTTTTGCAGCAGTTGAGGATATGCCCTGATATATTGTAATGGCTGCAAACATTGCAAAAACGCCTATGACTAAAAACACGATAGTGCCAGTCGTGATTTCAATTGCCTTCTTGTTCATCGAAGAACTCCCAGCTCCTTTATCTGCAGCGTGTTATTGCCGAAGGTTTTTTTGCAATCCGATGTTGTTTTCAAATATGCGCAGATAAGAACTGCGTTATTCGTTGTGGCAGGGCTGCATTTTTGCACGTAGCTGCAGGTATTATCTGCTACCTGACTCTGTGTTGCCGAGTCATAGATATATATTGTTGTAGGCTCCCGCGCCTCAGAGGCAGGTTTAGTAACCGTTATGTAATTATTGCTAATAACTTCGAACTGGAATGTGCCCGCGAGAAATGAGCCGCAGTATTTCGGCAGGGCGCCATTGGCTGCATAGTAGGTCCCCACTTTTTTCAAAAGCGCGGCGCCATCCTTTGCGCAGGCCTCAGTTGCATTATAATTGATTTCTGTTATTCCTTTGAAAATCGTGAAATCCCATTTCTGCACATTATTTGTCTCGTCGCCTTCCTTAATAGCATTAAATGGGTCAACGCTGACTGTGGCTGAATATATGCCTTCGCTCGGGGGCTGCCACGAAAATTCGCCTAGCGGTTCCCTGCCCTTGCATACTGCATCGTAACTTCTGTTTGATACGCTCGTAATTTCATTGCCGAGTTTGTTATTTATTGAAAGTGTGCCGATTGTTGATGCCCTGCAGAAATCGCCTGCTGTTCCAGGATTTATGTAACCGTAAGTTAAAGTGAACGGCTTGTTACGGGCAAACAGGTACGGCGCAGACGGCGTTATCTGCAGGAACGGCTGCAGGTCCAATTCCCGCTGGACACATTCAATTGTGTTAACAGTAACGCCTTTTTGTTTACCACCTTCTGTTATAACATTGAAATTCTGGTCTGTGCGTGAAGAAAGCACGAATGTTATGTTGCTTATTTTTTTTGGTGTAAGGTCAACCTCCACACCAAGTTTTGTTGAAGGCCCTATTTTATCAAATTCGCTCAAATCCACGCGGATGTTTGTTTTGGAAACTGGGTCCCATTTCAAATCGTTATCGAATATTCTCAAGTCTGTGTTTGCTGTCGGCAAGCCCAAGTCATAAGTCACTTTGCCAATTACATACGCAGGAGGGCAGTAAAAATCCCCTGACGTGTAAGAATTTCCTAAAACGCCTGAGCCGGTAATGCCTGTTGACTTTCCCCCCCATATCAGGGGCGGCTGGAAGCATACATCATTTATGCCATCTGTCAGGCGGATTGGCTTTCTGTCTGGGTCAAAGCATGTTGCCATCGAGCCAATTCCAAGTATAACCTCATAAACCGAAGGCATTGACATGGAGCTTGCATTCTGAAGTTTTGAAACCTTTGTGCCTGCGCCCCCTGCCAGCGACGAGCTTATCCCGAGCCAAACAAATAATGCAAAAATCGCTATGACTGCAACGATAATAACCATAGTCACTGTTTCAATTGCCTTCTGTGAATGCAGCATCATCTTTTAAACACATGAAACGCCGGGGCAGTTCACATTGAACGGAGAGATTTCACAGGACAGATGTTTTTCCTTGAGCGGAGTTGCTGTAGTGCTCTTGCAGCTGTAATCGCCGCCTACCACGAGATTGGGTTTTCCACAAGTGGTGCTGCCAGATATTAGCCCGCCGGTTACTGGCCACATTCCTATATTACCGTCGCCATCTATGTCCAACTTTGCATCCTTGCAGAAAGACGATGCTTTCTGTTTGTCCGGCACCATGTTCTGTGCCTGCGAGCACCACTGCGCGCACTTTGTCTGCTGAGCTGTGAGGTCTGCCTCAACAATGTTTGATGCCGCGCTTGCCTGCTTGTTAATCTTGCTGAACCCGCCGCTGAAAAAAATAACTAAAACAACAAGAACAAGCACGCAAACTGCTGCGATTACTATTGTTGATATTGGCAGTCCTTGAGCTTTCTTCATTTTGAGCATCGGCGAAAAATGAAACGCCAAAAGCCCGCAGGATTTTGGCTGTGACATTTTAACTTGTTATGCAAGCGCACTTATTAGATGTTGAGTCAACTAAGCACGTTGTGTAATTGCCCGATGTTGTTGGCAAATCCACTGTGCAGCTAATGCCAATGTCTGTGCAACTTAAGCCTTTTTCCTTTGTTGTTTTACCAACAAGTCCGCAGTTTAGGCCTAATGGATCTGTTGGGCACTTTGTACCGCCAAGCTTTCCATCTCCATCCCTGTCTATGTTATATTTTTTTGTGCAGTAAGCGGAAGATGTCCACGCTGGCGATGTTGCTGCGGTTTTTGCCTGCTCGCAAAGATTATTGCATGCAGCTTGGACGACGCTAATCTCATCGCCGATTGACGTTGTGCCTGTCTTGAAAATCTTGCTGAAAAAGTTGCTGCCTCCTCCGATTGTAAATGCTACTACCAAAACCAGTATAAGCGCTGCCATTGCTGCCAGCACTATCAGGTTCAGCGGTAAACCCTGGGCTTTTCTATTAATCATGCCATACCTCCTTTATTTGCATGAAGTACTGAATGGAGATATATAAATATTGTTATGCGCAGCCACTCGTCTGGCTGGCCCTTTCATAAGAATTTTTATCCCTTTGTACAGGGGATTTGCCGTAGCTGCGGAGCAGTGAGGCACAGCGAAACTTGGTTTCGCTTTGCAATTGCTTTTTCCGGCCCAAGATGATTTTTGACGACGAACTGGGGAAAGGGATTTGTATTTGAGTTTCGGAAACTCTCAAGCAGGTGGACTTTGGCTGCTCTCAATCAATGGGCATTTCCCTCGTCGTCGTCAGCCGTAGCCAGTCGTCCGCTGCATAGGGAAGGCTTAAGAACTGCAGCGCATATTTATATCAATATGGCTACAGAAGACCTGATTGGAATGACATTTGATGAAGCATATGCCAAACTTGGCACTGCCCGCGCAATTAAAGAAAAAGGCAAGCTCTTTGAAGCAAGAAGCGGGTGCACTGTCCCGGTAAGCAACCCTGCAAGCGCAGAGGACGCCGAGCTCACGGAAGAATCCGGCAGACTTAAAATTGAAACTTTGGATGATGCTTTATTCGCCGAGGACATGGCTGAGGTTTTCAGGAAAGATGATGTTTATGCTGACTCAACTGGTGCAGGAACAGAAGAGGCATACAGTAACACGCCAAAGCCAGGATTTTTCAAGAGCCTTAAAAGCAAACATCCATACGTGCACAAAGCCCTGGTTATCGGGGCAATTGTTGGTACGCTGGGGCTTGCAGCTGCACTTGCAGGCTGCACAAGCAGCCCGGCTCCTGCAAAGGAAAAGCCAACAAATCCGCCAGCATCCGGAAACATGCCTTTGTATTGCGAGGCATATCTGAACCCCACAGCCCACCAAACAAAAAATAGCGGCGTTGTGGATTTTGAATGCACATTACAAACCCTTGATAAAAACATAAGCAAAGGCGATGTCAGTCTTGATGTTTTCAATTCAAAAGGGCAGAAGGTTGCCCATGCCACGGATTTTCAGAGCGGAAGCGGAGCTGACCCGTACAATCGGGATGTTACAAAATATTTTATTAGTTCATACAAGTTAGCAGGGCTTAACCCAAACGATTTCCTGAACGGTTCATACCTAGTTAAAATTACAAGCAAGGGCAGCCAGAAAAATTCGGTGATAGAATTTAAAACGATTCCTGCAAGCGCGTCAAAAGCATATGATATTGAATTTTTTAATGCAACAAACCACGTAATTAGTGTTAATACCGGGCTGGGCGCGGATGATTCAAGTGTGTCATTAACATATACATTATTAGACAGCTCGGGCAAGGTGCTGAAATCAGTCACAAAAAATGGATATGACCAGACTGTAAATGGTATGAGAAAACAATATTGTGATCTGCCCGGACTCGATCCTGAAAAGGTATATTCTTCAAAAGTGGAATTTACAATCAGCGGCAATTCCGGCTATATGTCAATGCCGTTCTCGCCAAGCAAAACAGTTTCATACGGCTAACAGCTGCCTGTTGTGTCCTGGATTATTACAGTAGTAGCATAGCCTGTCTGGTACATGGCACCTATCGCGCCAACGATTCCAAACGCGGAAGCTATTCCGCTGAATTGCCCAAATATTTTGTCATTGGCGTCCTCTGTAACTTGCGTTACATGTATATCATACCTGTGTGACGAGCACACATTATTTGTCCCTATATACTTCAGCGGCCTTTCGGGCACCGCTTTTTTTATGTCATCTGGTGTTATCTTTCCGTTCAGTCCGTAAACCTGGCTCGCAAAGCAATCATATGATGTTTGCTTATCTCTGCTTAAATGCCAGCCACCGGAGCCGTACATATACCAGCACCGCGAAGCCAGATTATAGAGTTGTATTGAAGCGCACTTTTTTCTTGCAGCATCATTGTTCTGCTCTTTAAGCCCGAGCTTTCCGCCAGGGTCGCATGTTTCCCAGTCGTTTGCGTGTACCGGCGCATTGCGCTCGCTGCAAAACCACAGCGGGATTATAACTTTTCCTATATCCAGGGAGCCTCTTATTCCTGCATTAAGATGGCACAGGTTATCCTGGAAGCCCCTTTCGCCCACCGCCTTTGACACAGGGCTTATGACCCCGAGCAGCACCACGAGGCTGAAAATTATTGCTACAATTATGCCCACGATAAATTCCGGGGGAAATCTGACCGCTTTTTTTCCGTAAAGCATTTCCGTTCCTATGGCGCAGATGGCGTCCCAAGCAGGTTCATTGAGCTTCCAAATGCTCTCGGCAGCATGCCCGTGACAAACATGTAAATAATCAGGACTGCTGCAACAATCACAAAAATTGCGACTGCAATCCACTTTTCAAGCTGCGCTTTGTTTGAATCTTTGATTTTCATTAGGAACCACCGTTTCCGAACGGAAGTATGTTACTTACCACGTATGTATGTGTCCCTGGCGCGAATTTGTAATATGCAAAAAATATTATCACGCCAACTGTTAGAAGTATAATTGTAAGTATGATAATTGTTTCCAGGCCGATATCTGCTTTTTTCATGATGTTCATTTTAGTACGCTTATAGCCGGCGGGTGTGAAAGGAAGCCAGGCGCTGCCAAATAGATTGCATAAATCAGGATTAATATAATTATTGTTAACACTATCAATATCACAATATTTGGCAGCGAGCCAAACAATGGGTTTTCAGCTTTTTTTGATTTCAATGCCATGTTACAGATAACGCATCAGCACAAAAGCGAGAATCGCCACAATCACAATAACTGCAGCAGCCTGTACAATCAGCTTTACAGGAAATGCCTCAGAGCCTCCCTCCCCTTCTTCTGTCATACCATACCTCTCTCTGCTGCAACCGTCTCATTCGGCGCCGAATGTCATATTTGATATTGGCGCTGCAAGAGCAGAGAACAGCAGCACTGTAACTGATGTTATGATTATATAAAAGACTGTTGCGAGCAGGAAATTCTGCGCAAGCAGCCATTTTCTTTCTATTTCATCGTGCCCGTAAATTACGCCCGAAAGCATGTATGACAAAATCCACACAATCTGAAGCACGTAAACGCCGACAATCAGCTGGAAAACCGGGCTTGGTATCATGGAATTTATCTGGAAAATATCCATTAATCCCGCGCCGGATGCAATCGCCTCCTCCGGGCTGCCCGTTGCTGATATTGCAGTAAGCTGTTCGCCAAGGTTCATCAGTATGTTTGTTGTCAGTGATGCAAGCCCTATTACTATTCCTGAAATCACTGGTATGAAAATCTTGACCTGTGATGACATTGAACTCGTGGTGTCCGCAAGCAGGTCTTTCATTCGCTCGGTTACTTTATGGACTGCCTGCGAGTACGTCGAGATTGTAAGCATCGAGCGCCCTACAATCTCAGGGGATTTTTTTGCGCTTTCTATCAGCACAGCCATTGCTGATTTTATTGCTGTTGACGGGAATGACGCCAGCGCGCCGTACTTCTCGTTTGTGATTGCATCCCCGAGTGATGTTCCCAGCTGGCGGAGATTATAATCAACAATCTGGTAGAATTTTGCAATGTCCCCCTTCTCGCTTTGCGCCATTTTTGTGAAAACCAGCTCGACGGGCGTGCGTTCCTCAAGGCGCTGCCCAAGCGCGAAAGCAGATGCCGAGAACTCGTTTTCCATTGCCTCTATCGACTTCTTTACCTTGACGAGATGGTGCACAGACCACCAGTAATACATGCCCATTGCCAGCCCTGCCGCGGCAATTATATCGATGGAGGAAAAAAGGGCTGCGTTCGAAAAAATCGCCTTTCTCAGCGCGTCGCCTGAAAGCCTGATTGAAATATTCGTAAGATAGAATACTCCTGGCCACCCGATTAATGCAAAAACAATAACCCCCAAACCTGCTGGGGATATTGGCAACTCCATCCTGCCTATTTTCAGCGCGGGGCGCAGGTATTTCTGCTGTATGAACTTGTAAACATCTGTTGTATCAGAGCCTGCAGGCCTTGTTGTGAGCACTGAGCGCCCTATCAGATAAACTATGATTGGCAGAAATATGTTGTACATAACTGCGATATGCCACCACTTTATTGAGGCGCCCATGAATGCTCCAATCATCGGCAACATGACCAGCCCCATTACAGGCAAAACTACTCCGAGCATGTGCAGGGACTCCATTGGCGACTGGAGATTGTGCGCAAAAGTCAGCATATGGTCCTGCGTCCCGTCAAGTATCACTGAAACTGATTTGTCAAGAATGTCCTGCCTTCTCCTGTCGTCTGCCTCATACAGCGAGCTCTCAACCAGCTCTACGGATTCAATAAAATCGTCATCCCATCCCTGCCACGTTTTTGCATAATCTGAAAGCGCTTCTATAATTGAAGAATAATTTTTTGTCTCAACATCCCACAGGACTTTCATGAAATCCAGGGACAGCGGCGGCGCCACATGTTCTGCTACGAAGCGGACTGCGCGCTCAATATTCGGCGTGTGCTCCATGTAAATTACAAGATAAAGGACTGCGAGAACAAGCTGGTCCGACGTGCGTGCGCGCCAGCCGGTAAGAATGCTCTTTGGTACCGTCGGCACATAAAACAAAAGTACTACTGCGCTGCCTATGCCTGCAATAATTACTGCGTAACCTGACATGCCAAATAACATCAGCACGGCAAAAACCGCTGCTGACAGGAATGCTGACAAAAGCGCGGACAAGTAAGTTAGTGAATAAACAGATTCCGGCGTTACCGCGAGATGCGCGAGCTTTATCGGCAAAGCAATCTTGTCTGCATCTTTCTGAGCTATATTTACCTGTAAAATCTTTTCGGAAGAAATGCACAGCTTTTCAAACAAAAGATGCCCTACTCCGACCTGCTCCCGCTTGAAGATTTTATAAGCCTGCGAATAAGAATATCCTGATGTCGGCGTTACAGCCTCGCCGTATAATTGCTCCTGAAGTTTTTTCTGGTATTTCTGCACCAGTTCTTGTTTGTCTGTCACGTTATGCTCCGGAACTCCTTATGATTTTTACTGATGACTGCCTTCGGCATTGCACTAGCCGAAATATGATTTCGGCTGTGCCCATCCGAAATTCGCTGCGAATTTTGGAGCTGAAAAATCCATGATTTTTCACCAGCCGAACCTTGTTCGGCTTGGGAGTTTGCAGGGCAATCTCCATGTATTTGGGTTTTACCACAGCGTTGATGCTTGTTTTCCCAGACAAGATAGCTGTGCTGTCCCACAATCAATGAAGATATCCCTCGTAGTCGTCCGTAGTCTTTGGTAATCATCATCGTTTCAAACCTCTTCCTTTGACATCTTTTTCAGCTCTGATTTTAGCCATGACTCCCATTCTGTGTATACGCGCTTCGGGTCCGTAAATCCGACTTCCCCTGCCACCAGGGATGATATCTTGTGGAACTCGTCATTTGACTTCACAACAAAATCAGCTTCCATCAAACCTGCATTCTTGGTTTTTGCAGCTGCATCTACTATTGCCTGCTTTATTTTTGCCCTGAGCTCTATGTTTCCCCAGATTGCATCCCAGTTTCCGCTCCATTCGCGGACCTTGCTGCCTATTGCCTTTACTATTTCTGATTCTCCTTCGAGCAGCACATCTGTCGGCTGGATTGCATCAGTTTTTGCATCATATATCATCAAGTCTGCAAAACCTTTTTCCAGCAATGGATCATCAGTCCAGAACTTGCGGACTTCTGAAATTTGCGTCAGCCGTCTCCAGCGCTCCATCCCTGACGCGGATGTTATTGTATTTGCAACTAAAATTATGTCTGTTGCCTTGAAACTCGTTTTAGGAACTTTCAGGTCATTCACGACTCTGTCAAATACAGAGTATGGCGAGTCACCGTGTATCGTGCCGGCAACAACTTTTGCCAGCGCGCCGACGCGCATTGCTTCCCACAATGCGAGCGCCTCAGTTGAACGTATTTCGCCCACTATCAAAGCTGAATCTCCTAAACGCAGGGCGGTTCGGATTGCCTGGTCAGCTGCAATTTCAGATTCAGAGCCTGTTATTACAGAACGGGTTTTCATTGACAGGATATCATACCCCAACTGGCGGAGCTGCGCAACATTCAGCTCCAGAGTGTCTTCGGATGTTATTATCCTGGTATTTCTTGCAATCTCAACAAGCATTGCCCCGAGCAACGACGTCTTCCCTGCTGAACGGGTTCCTGCAACAAGCATTGTCCTTGCGCCGTCAATTAAAAATGAAATCAGCCCTGCCGCCAGCGGCGTTAGCATCTTTGACTGTATGAAAAGCGGCAGCGTCCAGCTCTTGTCTCTGTGCCTTCGGAATGCAAATGCAAATCCTGATGGACTTAATGGGCGCTGCAGTGCGGCTACTCTGGCGCGGGCATAGGGCAGTATAAGCTCGGAATCAAGAACAGGGTTTGCCTCATCCAGCGGGCGTCCTGAAATTAATCTTAATTTTGTTGCCCATGACTCTCCTTCGCGCGGCAGCGGGGTTACATTAGTCTTGCATTCCCCGTAATCAGCATGTATGATTGAAATCGGCGTAGTCCCCAAAGGCGCGTTAACAACTATATCCTGGATTTTTTCATCTGCCAGCAGGATTTCAATAAGCCCGAAGCCTATTGTGTAGCGCAGAAGAATTCTTGCAAGCTCTTCAAGCTCCTCGTAGCCAAGCTTGAGCCCCTTGTTCCTGGCAAGGTCTGCAAGCAGGTCTTTTTCTATGTTAAAAAAAACTTCCCTGGTTCGTGATGGATTAGTGAATTCGGAGCTTTCAGGCCTGTGCTCTGCCATCACTTCGCGGGCTTCGGTAAGCAGGGCATATTTTTCTTCCGGAAGGCGGAATTCCGGGGGTATGATATGATACTGCATTCGTATATCCCACGGCACTTTCAGAATAAGGACTTCCGTATCCTCGGCGATTTTATATGACTCTATCTCCTCAGCGCCGGCAGGATATGCTGCCACGAGTTTTGTGTACATGAAAAAAGGCCTTATGCTCGGCCTGAAGAATTTCCTGTAAATCTCCCTGCTGCCTGGCTTGAAGCCAGCGAGATGCGGCGTTACCAGTCTTATCAAAGCTGTGGTTTCAAAAGCAGAAGCGGCTTTTGTAAGCGCTGCTATAAATACCGGAACGCACGCACCGTACTCTGGAACAGGCGGCACTTTAACTCTGGCTTCCTCCTCTCTCCTGCGCCTTACAATATTTACATAAGAGCCGATTGGGTCTTCCTTCATTCCACGGATTATATTATTGCTGAGGAAGTCGCGCCATGCCGGAATAAACCTCTGGCATTCCGAACTTGAGGCTGCATCCCCGAAGTCCAGTATGTTTTCCTTCTTTACAAGAAATATGTAAACGTCTGCAAGCTCATTAAGCAGCCGCGTCTGGTCGTGCTCGTAAGTATACTCGTCGCGCTGGAGGAAGGCAATTTTCGTGACTTTTCCAGCTTCGAGAATTATGTCGAAAACGCGGGACATTATTGAAGCATCATCTTCAATTGACGGCGTGTACATTGAGTTCTCGTAGTTCAGTTTTAGAATCCTCGAGCCGCCCTCTGTTACAATCTTGTAATCTCCAGCAGCAGCCATGTTTTACCTTTGGTAAAGCTAGCGGAACTCGTTCCGCTTTGATTTTTCATGCTCTCTCAAGGTTTTAAGTTTTACTAAACTCTGCTAACGACTACGAAGGATATTGCCATGCACATGCTTCGCGGAAATGTTTGTGCGTGTTCTTGACAGCCAAGATAGCTTGCTTCTCACAATCAATGGACTTTTCCCTAGTAGTCGTCGTCAGTCGCAGCAGTTTAACTTACTGGCACAAAATAACAAAAACCGCTGCGGTTTTTGAATGCCAAAACATGCAATTTAAACCCTGTTTTGTCATAACAAAGTTATTATAATACAAATTTCTAGGTAAGACTATGGATTTGCTTCCGCCTGGCCCGTTTGTTCCGATGTCGCCTCCGATGCAGAGGCAACAGGCGCCGCAGCAGATGTTCGCGCCAAAGCAGTCCCCCGCCCAGCTGGACGAGGTGAGAAAAAAAGTTTCTGAGCTTGTCTCTGACCTGAACGGCAGGATAAGGCTTCTGGAGGAGCGCACTGAAAACCTGCGAAGCCACCTGGACATGCTTGATGCCTCGTCAATAGAAAAGCACAAGGAAACAATTTCTGAAATAAGGAATATAGAAGACGGGCAGCGCGCCTTGAGAGCAGACATGGATATGCTGAAAGATGTTGTTGAAAGACTAACGCGCAGGCTGGATGCTTTCGCATCAAAAGAGGAAGTCAAGGTTTTGCAGCGCTACGTTGAATTATGGCAGCCCATGAATTTTGTAACCCGCCCCGAGTTGAAGAATGCCGTGCAAAGTATTTTAAAGATGCTCGGATTTAAAATAAAAGAACATAAGGAGGAGTGAGATGGCATTTTGGAAAAAGGAACCGCCGGAAATACCGCCACAGATGATGTCATTGCCCGAACTGCAGCCTCTGGACCAGCAGCAGATGAATCAGCAGATGATGGGCCCGCCCCCGATTGATTCAATGCGCTCTTCCGGAATGAACAACCGCGACATTGTCCGCGATTTAACATCGCAGGGTTACCCGTCAACAGACATTCTTGCAGGCTTTCAGACGCCGCAGCAGTCACCGGCAAATTATCCTGTGCCCTCATATCCCGAGCCGTATAACCAGATGCCGCCGCCTCCTGCGCCGCCGCAAAGATTTTTTTCGCGCCCCTCTACGGACGAAGTCCAGGAAGTTGCCGAGCGCATTGTAGAGGAAAAATGGAAGCTTGCGGAAAGGGAAATTGACTCCATTAAAAAATGGAAGGATGATTTTGAGACGAATCTTTCCAATCTCTCAGACAGGATGACAAAGCTTGAGATGAAAATGGATTCCATTGAGCAGGCCATATTAGGAAAAGTTGAGGAGTACGGCAAGAGCATTTCCGACGTGGGAACTGAATTAAAGGCGATGCAGAAAGTTTTCTCAACAACGATGCCTGCATTCACCGAGAACATAAAGGAGCTTCAGGGATTAGTAGAAGAAACAAAAGAGCGGAAGAAGAAGAAATAGTTTTCTGTAACTTACGGCGATTGATGACTACGACTGACGACTAGGGATATCGCATATGGATTATGTTAAGGGTTTCTCCACTTGCTTGCCGCGGATTTCTCACCATCCAAGATAATTTTGCTTCCCTCAATCAATGAACATTGCCCTCGTTCGTCGTAGTTAGTCCGCAAACAATCAGAAATACTCTATAATCATTCGCCGCCGCCTTTCTTAGGCACCCTTACAATATAATATGCCGCAATTGCAAATACCAGCATCATTATTATCATTGCAAGAATCTGTGGCGAGAAAATAATTGCGCTCGACTGCGCGCCCATAATTGACGCTGCTTTCTCGCTCGGGGTTGCGTTTTCCGGATAGATCGTTACATTCAGCGCATGCCCCATGCCTGGAAGCTGCGTGAGAATCGCCTGCTCGGGAAAAACCTGCGACAGGACAACAAAAACAATCAGCACAAAGATTATTATAAGCGCCCCGTAAGCCGTCGATTCGGTAGTTAGTACTTTAGTTATAGTCTCTTCCTTGACGCCCATGAACATGAATATCAGCACAAAGAACACCAGTATAAGCAAAAATCCCGTTATCAGCGGTATGAAATTTTTAATGAATGCGGACATCCTGAAGATTGAAATAAAGAACAGCGCAATTATCGTTGAAACCGTTGCGTTAACTGTCTTGTTTTCCCCGAACGGGTGGAGTTTTGCAAGCATCCCGTAAACCACTGCAAGAATGAGTATGAAAGGGAAAACAGTCTCGTAGAAACCTAGATTTTTCAGGATCACGACTGCGTCAAATAATGTAGCCATTTTATTTATGACTCCTCATATGTTCATTAAGCTTTCCCTGCAATTTTCCTATTGACATCTGCATCTTAAATAATATTCCAAGAACGAAAACCAACAGAGACTGCTCAAGAGTTGGCGACTGTCCGAAAATATACCAAAGCGTAAAAACAATTCCAGCTATTAGCAAAATCCATGCAATTGCGGATTCTATCTTTAATATGTCCATTTATCCTCCCTTAAGAAAGAAGGCTATCAAAAGTATGGCTACAAACGCCATAGCTATCCAAAAATATGCATTGTCTAGATTTAATTTGGCCATGTTTCAAAGCTGTTACTTGCAGAATATAAATATTGTGTTAGGGCTTGCCCGGGCCTGTTTTGCTGCCCATAACAACCATGGCAATAATAGCTACAGGTATTCCGAATATCACAAGGATTGCTATTATTGTGCTGACGACTTCGGATGTTAATTCTGGCAGCGCTAAATTTCCCATTAATGCCTGCGCAATTCCGTGCAACAGCGGTATCTGCGGTGTTGCTGCGCCGATTATTCCCAGAAAGACAACTATCAAAAATATCGCGAGCGGAATAAGCCACTTCTTGTCCAGGGCGCCGGTCAGAAATTCAGTGGGCGCCACGAATGTTATTATCATCAGCAGGAATAACGCTACTACGAGTATAAAACTCGCCTGCGGAATCAGCGTCATCATCAAGTCCACGACTGGCGTCGATGATATGACAAAAAACGCTATTGCCATCGAAATTATTGCAGGAACTGTTTTCATCCACGGGTCTGTTATTTTGCCCAGGACGCCTGTCTTCATCAGGATTGCATATATCAGGGCAAATATCAGAAGGAACGGCAAAACAACTCTGAAAAACCCAAAGTTCTGGAGCAGCGTCATTACATTGTCAAGCGGCGCTATGCCTATGCTGCTGCTAGTTGACGCAGCCTCTGCTAAAAACGTGACCATCTTATTACCTCAGTATTTACCAATAGAAGCGTATTATTAAATGTTATGTTTTTAGAAAATTAAAATAAAAAAAGAAAAAAGGCTTAGCTGCCGGCAGTGCCAGCAGCCTTTTTAGCAGCAGCTTCTTGCTGATCATGTGCATATTGTCCCTGCGCTTGCATCAGTTGGAGATAATTTTTTGCTGCGCCTTCTTCAAGCCATTTGCGTTCCGGCCTTTGCAGCCATGCCTGATATCCTGGGTTTTGCGCAGCTTTCTTCAGCGCTTCTCCATCTATCTCGCCGTCTTTCACAATTGAATCCAGATTTATTGCTCCGCCTGTTGGTGCGCCATGCTGTTCATGCGCTTCGCCTCCAGGAGCTCCTTCTTGCTTAGTCTTCGGTTGTGTTTCTGGCTGTGCATCCTGGTTTGATGCAGGCTCTTTCGCCTCAGCAAACTGCAGGTTGCCGTTTTTCGCAAATCCGTGGTATACCTTGTTAAGATAGCCAGCAATGACTTTGTAATGCATTGGCAGGACAGTGTCCTTCTTTGTGCCATAAACTTTCTGCGGCACAATTGCGAATTTGCAGTCAATAGTATTTGCAGCGCTGTCAACTATCAGCTCTACGGAAGCGTCCTTGTTTCCGCTGTGGAAATGGCCTCCAACCGCAGGCGTTGTTTTTGTGATTGTGTACTTTGTCTTATTTCCATCCAGCTTTTCAGCCTTCATTTCTGCATCGTGAAACCATTTCAACCCGCCAAGAGCGCTTTTCATGCTCTCTGCAAGATCCTCGGCTGCGCCTGCATAATTATTAAGGAAATATGCCTGTTTATAGGCAACTTCCCCGCTATCGTAGAACTTATCTTTAAGCCCTGTTGAAAACTCGTTGTCGCCTACAGCACCGGTCTTCTTGTCCGGCTTTGCTTCCTGCAATGAGCTTCCTGCAAAATCACCGGATTTTTGAATAATGCCTTCAAGGCTGTCGCCTTTGTAACGGCCAAATAACAATGAACTCCAGTATCCTGTTCCTTCCATTTTAGTTTTCCTCCGCTTTAGCAGCCAAGTATTTAGCCACTATATCGTCCAGATAATTTGACTTATATTGCATCTCGCCGGGCAATTCTGCGCCTGCCGCATCAACAATGGTGCCGTCAGCTTTGCGTATATATCGCTGGCCTTCAGGCAAATTGAGGCAAATAATGCCCATATGCGGGCTGTAATTCATGCTTATTTCTTTGCCGTTTTTATCCAGAATTTTTCTGAAATATAAGTTGTCATTCTTCCAACTTCTTTCAGCATCCAAGTATTTAGCCACTATATCGTCCAAATAACCATAATCGACTGGTTTCTTGCCAGGTATTTCTGTGCTTGCTTCGTCAACAATAACACCATCTGCTCTGCGCATATATTGCCGGCCTTCAGGCAAATTAAGGCAAACAATGCCCATATCTCTGCTATAATTCATACTTATTTCTTTGCCGTTGTTGTCCCGAATTTTTCTGAAATATGCGCTATCATCCTTCAATAGTTTTATTTTCATTTTAAGCCTCCACAACCTCAATTGTCAGCTTGACAACTGTAGCTGGTTTTAAAACATTTTCAAACAGTTTTGGTATCAAAATAACTGCCTGTTTTCCCTGCTTTGCTATTTTCTTGGTTATTGTGTATATTCTTGCCATATTGATGTCCTATATGTGTAATATTGCAAGTATATGCTTATAAAGGTATCTTATAAGTCGCTATAGGTCGATTTAAGGGAGAAACCAAAGGAAAAAAGGGATGTTTAGGCCTGCAGTTCAGTTT
>JAZDME010000066.1:0-3091 GCA_043801255.1 archaeon | reverse complement strand
TCGTTCTGCAGCTGTGACGGATCGCGATAGCGCTGGCTGAAATGCGTTATAATCAGCTGCTTTGACTTTGACTTTGCAGCTATCTTTCCTGCCTGCTGGGCAGTCATATGCCCTTTTCTTTTTGCATCCAATTGCATGTCCTTTGCAAACGTGCCCTCGCACACCAGAATATCAGAGTCCTTTGCAAACTCAACCAGCTTTTCGTCATAAACAGCGTCAATTATGTATGTTAATTTCTTGCCGGGCTGGACAAATGTAAAGTCTTTTGCTTTTATGGTTTTGCCATCAACAGTAATGTCCTTTCCTCTTGCAAGCTCGCCAACAATGGGGCCTTTGATGTCCAGCTTTTCTATTTTATCCTTATTTACCCTAACGCGCTCTTTCTCAACAAAAGCAAATGCCAGGCACGGAATAGTGTGCTTGGCTTTCTGCGCAAGAACTTCGTAGTCGTCAGTTTCAAAGGCTTTGTTTGATTTTACATCGTGAACTTCTATTTTGAAGCCGGTATTGATGTTGAAAGCTTTTCTTATCAGGTGAAAGTTCTGCGCAGAGCCATCAGGGCCGTAAATATCCAGGGGCGTTTTGCGGCTGTTTAAATCCATGCTCTGAACCAATCCCACCAGACCGATAACGTGGTCCCCATGCCAGTGTGTTATAAATATTTTTGATATTTTCATGGGGCTGATTCCGGCAATGCGAATCTGCCTCTGGATATTCTCGCCGCAGTCGAAAAGAAATGATTCGGGCCCGATATCCAGAATCAATCCGGAATGATTCCTGTCGCTAGTCGGGTGCGCAGATGCTGTCCCCAGAAATGTGATTTTCATGACTTTAACATATTTTATGTATCTAAAAACTTTGTCCTATTTGCAATTTGAATAAATGAATAGTATTCCTATGAATCTCGCAGTTTGTCGTTGTTTTAGTAGACACTGGACAACTGGGCGCAAGTAATATAAGTTAATCACCATTTACATATTTATGAAGAAAATCATCTTTTCAAACCATGCCACAAAAAGGATGTTTCAGCGCGGCATTGGCGAGAAAGACATCGAGAGCGCTGTTGAAAAACCAGATTACAAAGTTCAGCGCGGAGCTGAAATAGAAGCGTACAAAAAGCTAAACGGCGAAACTTTGAAAGTTGTCTATGCCGAAACGGAAAGCTTTATTAAAATAATAACTGTAGTATGGACATGAAAACAGAGTATGACAAGGAAGTGGATGCAGCATATATTTACCTAGCGGATAAAATAGAAAAAGGCGCTGTGCAGAAAACAATCAAGCTGAATGATAATATCTCTCTGGATTTTGACAAGGATAACAAGCTTTTAGGCATAGAAATCCTGAGGGCATCACAAACGCTGCCAAAGATCAAGGACTTTACAAAGCTGGCTGCATAGACTGGATTTTCCCTTCGTCGTATAAATAAAGCTTTTAAATGTCTAAAAAGGTTTCCTATTCGGTGAAAAGAACACATATAGCCTCGCAGCAAAGCTGCAGGCGTGTAGTTCTATTAAATGGGAAAGAAAGACAAGTGTGAAGAAACCAATTCGGGCGAGGAGCCAGAAATAGTCAAGACCCAAGCTGAACATGGTTCAGCTGGGCCCAGCAGAACCCATGGTTCTGCTAGGGCACCAATGGAAGAACCTGAAGAGCAGGGCGAACAGCAAAACCAGAAGCCCGAGTCAGAGCTGCCAACATCAATAGAGCAGATAAAATTGAATGAGCCGATAAAAGGGCACCTGATTGGAAACAAAGTCGCAGTGACTGATGATTTTCAGCTCGCACAGCCCTTCTTTGACCGCTCATCGTTTGGCGAAATACATGGCACAAAAGAGCAGAGAATCGAGTATTCTCTGGAGGAAGCGCTGTATTTAATGGAGCGCGGAAAACTCAGGATTTTTGATGGCAAAAAAACTCTTGATTTCAAGGCATTTGTAAGAGTTGCAAATAAAATAGAGAAAAATTTCTGGACGAGATATGCAGTTTACAGGGATATCAGAACCCGCGGATACATTACAAAAACAGCTCTCAAGTTTGGCGCAGATTTCAGAATCTATAACCGCGGCGTAAAGCCGGGGCAGGACCATGCAAAATGGGTTTTATTCTGCACAGCAGAAGGCGATACATACACATGGCGCCAGTTTGCTGCTATGAATAGAGTCGCGCATTCGACGCGCAAGAAGTTACTTGTGGGAATTGTTGATGCTGAAAGTGAATGCACTTTTTATGAGGTGAGATGGAAGAAACCCTGATTGCGACAGACGACGACTAGGGCAAAGCTCAATGTTTATGGCAAGCAAACTATCTTGCTTGGCGGAATTATGTGGCGAAGCTTGGGGATTGGGAGATTGCTCTCGTCCGTCATAATAAGAAGCCAAATTAGGCAAAAATTAGGATTTGGCCTGCTCAAAAATACCCTGGATTCTTTCAATTTCCGCGGAAATGCCTTTTTCCAGTTTTTTGGAAGGGTCTAGCTTGATTAAGGAATTGTAATAGTTTTCTGCGCGCTCCAGCGCAATATGAACGCTGATAAAACTGTGGTCTCTTGCGAATTTTTCCGCAACTTTAAGCTCATTTTTGTAGCCAAGCGCGTATGCTGTTACCAGAGTTTCCTTCAAATCCTCGGGCTTGCCTCCTCTATGCTTATATGCCTGCAGCAGGTCGTTTTCGATAATGAAAGGGTCGCCGCCTTTTGCTGCAGCCACTATTCTTTCTTTTATTTCGGCAAGCGTAAGATTGTCGTTAAAAGCATCTTCGAGCATGTGTTTTAAATACGGAAAAGTCTTTAATATCTTGCTGATGAGTGAGGGCTTATGATAGAAGGCAAGTTTGAGAAGGTAACTGACCTGGCGGTAAGACGCGGATTTTTCTTCCCAGCCGCAGAAATCTATGGCGGAGCCAACGGCTTTAATGATTATGCGCCTAACGGCGCAGCGCTGAAAAGAAAGTTTACGGACATGTGGCGCCAGATGATTGTAAAACGAGACAACATGATTGAGATTGACGGTTCAATAGCCCTGCCCGAGGCTGTTTTTAAGGCGTCCGGACATCTTGATAATTTTGTTGACCCGCTTGTTGAATGCAAAAA
>JAZDME010000061.1:0-3980 GCA_043801255.1 archaeon | reverse complement strand
GTTATCAAGTAATTAAAACAACTGAAATAGATGTCCGCAGCCTGCCCTTCAATGCCACGAATTATTTCAAGGTCTGTACAATTATTCAACTGCTCAATACTGTTGCCAAGGTGATTTATTGCCGTATCAATTACAAGACTGTTCGGCTCGTTTGGCTTTTCCCGCAAGGCTCTCTGCAAAACGATTCGACTATTTGCAATTTTTGCTGTAACCATTGCCGAAGCAATTTGACTGCTGGATTTTACACAATCTGAACGACGGAATTGCTCTTTACGCAGTAAAATGTTGCCGTTGACAGGCCCATGAACGCGGGCAAGAAATTTACCATTTTCTGTCAGAAATGAAACCGTTACGTTTTTCTCGCCACATAAACCCATCAAAAATGGGCTGGCGGTTACATTGCCGAAACAGACAATTCCGCCAAGTGTATGAATCGGCACACGCAGAAGGCTTTGGTGTTCGGCAGAAACTTCCACCGTTTCGCCATTCCTTGAAAGATACGAACCTTGCGTTGTTACAAACAGTGTATTAAGTAATCGTTTCATTCTATCAGTCCCTCGTCTGTTCCTGCTTTTGAAAGATAGTAATCAACTTTTTTGTTCAAGCCAGTTGTCTTTGGCATACAAATTTCGGCAAGTGAGCAGCTTTGACATTTTTTCTCATAACAGGCAATAGGCGTATTCCTGTCATTAAACATCTGATGAACCTGTTGAGCAATATTTTCTGTTTGCCTGCGAAGCAAGTCTGTAATTTCCACTTCTGTCCTGCGTCTTGGCTGATTGTAATAAAAAGCAGCAGAGGAAATTTTTGTATTCAACATTTCTTCAAGACACATTGTTTGTGCACAAAGCTGGACACAATCGCTGCCATCTTTTTTGGGCTTGCCGCGTTTATACTCAACTGGGAAAGGCTGCCAGAAGCCTTTTGCTCCTGACAGCACAATTCCGTTATCAGCTTTATGAAATTCCACAACATCGGACTGTCCGATGAGCCCCAGCCGAAACGAAGCTAATCGAAGCCCGCGAACAATTCGCACATCGCCGGATTGCTCAGCATCAGCCTGATGCACTTTCTCGTGCAGGAGACGGCCTTCAGCAGTCAAATGGTTTTCCTGCCACGCCTGCTCAAGATGAATAAGCCCGCATTGCCGCCGACAAAACAACCAGTGCTGCAATGCAGAAATCGGGATTAGCTGGTCTTCAGTAAACATAGGGTTATAGTTTATTAATCACTGTAACGCCACTAAACCCATCGAGCGAACCATCTTTGGGACTTGTAATGCCCGCTTTGTAATCATCAAAGCTACGGGATGGCTTCCCATCGCAAGGTTTGATTTGTACCGTTTCAAACAATTTGTGAGCAGGAGCATTTCCAAGTTTTGAATCATGTTTGAAAACAATCAGTTTTCTTGCACACATTTTTCCGCGAGCAGCAGAATGGTCATGGTCAAACATATTGACTAAAGCATCCCATAATAATTTTAAATCATCTTCTGTAAATCCAGTCTGCCCAGCCAAAGAAGCTGAAATATAACCCTCTGTTCGATAAAGAGCGTAAGGAATGATATTTTTCCGACCCATTGTACGGTTGTCGCCGGATTGGCTTTCTGCTTCTTTTTCTGTTGCAACAGCCATACGGGTAATCGTAAGTTCTCTGGGGCAAACAGAATCAATGCTTCTGCCAAAATTGAGTTGAGCTGCTCCACGAACCTGACCACAATTGAATTCCTTAAGCGACATAACAGCACCAAAAGTTCTGACATCATAGAAATTCTGGCACATCCACATCCGTGCTTTTTCAACATCATCAGCAGTTCTCTTTTTGTCATCTATTTTAAGAGCTTCATACGCCTGTTTCTGCTGGGTTGTCAATACTGCTTTCTCTTTAACATATATGCAATTAGGAGCTTTATCTTCTTTAAAGATTTGTACATAATTGCGTATTTTTCGTTTCAGGCAAACATCGGTTACAATTCCGAAACTGGTTTCCGGGTCAATTCGAGGCATATTGCCTGCATCTGGGTCGCCATTGGGATTGCCGTTTTCGACATCAAACAGATATACAAACTCATAACGATTCTCAATTGCTTTACTCATAATTTAATTCCTTTCTTTTTGTTCTAAGATTATTTTTATTCTTTATCTTTCTTCTGGAAAAACGATTGTCTCTGGTGGTAATAACCTATTGCAAATAATCCCTGCTGGTCTAATGAAAGATGGGCAGGAAAATCTTTTATGTCGCAGATGACTTCTTCAATTTGCTTATCGCGTGTTTTCCCATATTCTGCTTTCCCAATATGGTGTTGTGCAAGCCGGAGTAATTGCGGGAAAACTGCTGCCGGTGTTGCCGAGGCTGAGCCGAAGAATCGGTCTTTAATTGTTGCATTGATATTCTGCCCCAAAGCATCCTGCTGAACTTTTTCCAGCACCGCAAAGAGCCTTCCTAATAAATAAGCTGTGTTTTTGTTCTCTTTATCTAACGCCATAGGAACCTCCATTGAATTTTTGTATATTCTGTTTTTTTGATTCAAAATCGCCTTAAGCATTGCTGCTCGTACATAATTTACATTATTAATAGGTTTGCCATTTTTATCTTTAAGGGCAGACTCTGAACGGATACGGTTGATTAATGCGTTTTGCAGAGCCTGAGGATATACTGTTCCTTCGAGAATCGAACGCATTACTGCCCCAGCCAAAAGAGGCTGTGGTGTATCCGAGGATTTTTTGTTTATTGTTTCCTGAAGCAATCGCCAGATGCTGGGAAATTCAGGGTCACTATCTCTGCTTCGTATCATTTGCAAATCTTTAAAGTGCTGACCAATTCTTTCTTTCAATTGACCAACGGTGCAAATGTGCCAAAAACGCACCGCAATTCGGGCTTTGTTTGGCGAAATGCCAAGAATGTAAAACTTTATATCACAGTCGATGTCTGGCAATTTTTTGCTATCTCTTACGGCCTCAAGAAACTGTTTGATATTGGCACTGTCTGCCAATTCGGTGTCTTTAGGGTCTAAAATCTGACCAAGCATTCCCTCTACAGGAGATTGACGCTCCGTCCAGAAAACCGCCGTATCATCGCCAATTCTAATTTTCTGTTTGCTGTTACTGGCAAGTAAATAATTCAACGCTGTGGTGTAAGTAAATGCAGACATCTCTCCAACCGGTGCGTTATAGTTTTGTTTTTTGCCGTAAGATTCGTAGGCATTATCATTGAAGGAAACCAATGCAGAGCCAGTACTACTAAAGCTTTTAACCGAAGGATGAGTTCGAGCAATAGGAGTCCGTTTACCCGTAATCATACAGAATCCTTCAAGCGTAGCTTTTTGCGTAGCGAGGTATTGTAGCCAAATCTCTTTTAATGATTTTTTTTCGTGTAAATATTCACGTTCCCCATCTATACGAAAAACAACATTGCCCCCAGCAAGTTCTTTCCAATTTTTCAGATTATTTGCATTTGAGATGTTCCAATTAGACAGAAAAGACACAAAAATCTGTACATCTTTTTGTGTACTTTGAGATAGAAGTTTGACATGATGACGCCGAAAATTTTCAAATTTAAGCTGTGTCTTTTGATTGTTTTCTTTGGCGTCTTTTCCAAAAACGAATCCAGTATTGTCCCACAAAAAGAAAGGAGCCTCGTGAGCTTTAGAGCCTGGGCGTTTAAAACTTTGTGGAACAATCATTTCCTTGGGAACAAGGTTTTTGCCTTTCTGAATACGCAAATCGTTGAATTGCAGTAAATTACCATTTTCATCGAGGACAACCTCTGCGTGGATTTTCTCGCGGCTAAAGCCTGGCTCAGAAATATCCATATCGGGATTATCCCGCAACCTATCGTAATAATGGCATAATTCCTGAATAATCATTTATTCACCTCCAGTGCTTTAAAAGGTGGAATTTCAATTATTCCATCGGTCATTGCTGCACGGAAAAAATGTGCCTGCATATCGTTTGGAAAGTCTATGTCATGAAGCATAAAGC
>JAZDME010000038.1:0-20602 GCA_043801255.1 archaeon | reverse complement strand
TCCTGGAGAAAAAAGGCTCTGCCGGCGGTGCAAAAAAACGCTATGCGCTGCTTAATAGAAATGGCAGGTTACTTCTGAGGGGCTTGGAAGCTATCCGTGGCGACTGGTCCCAGCTAGCAAAGAAAGTCCAGAGAAAAGTTCTTGACCTGATACTTGCGGATGGCGATGCAAATCGCGCGTTAACATATATTCATGAAATGATTTCAAAAGTAAGAAACAGAAAAATCGCGCTGGCAGACCTGATAATTGAAGTAAGGCTTACGAGAGCCTTAAGTTCGTACACGACAAGGGGCCCGCATGTTGCTGCCGCGGAGCTGGCAGCTGCAAAAGGCGAAAATGTCGGCAGAGGCTATAAAGTTAAATTCATTGTAAAAACCGGCGCCGGTAAAATAATATCTGAACGCGTTGCTTTGCCTGAAAATACAAAACCTGAGGATTTTGACATAGATTATTATGTTGACCATCAGGTCATCCGCCCCGTGGTAAAGATTTTTGAGCTGTTCAACATCTTAGAAGAAAAGTTAAAAGGGGGACAAACCACCTTAGGTTGAAAATGGACCTTGAAAAACTCGAAAAAGCAGGAAAAATAGCTTCGGAATTAAGGGCATATGTAAAAACCCTTGCTAAAGCCAATACTCCTCTGCTGGAAATTGCTGATGCTGTTGAGAAAAAAACTGCCGCTTTAGGCGCAAAACCTGCCTTCCCGATTAACATTTCAATCAATAATGTGGCTGCGCACCATACGCCGCTTTTTACAGAGAAGCTTGTCCTGAAGGATGGCGATTTGGTAAAATTTGATATTGGAGTTCACATAGACGGGAACATTGCAGACACTGCTGTTTCCGTTTCAATTGGAAAAGACGCGGAGAACGAAGAACTCATAAAAGCAGCTGAAGCGGCTCTTGCTGCGGCTGTAAGGATTGCAGTTCCCGGAACTGAATTGCGAGAGATAGGCGCTGCAGTTGATAAGGCGATAACTGATGCGGGCTTTAATCCGATAAAAAACCTTACGGGACATTTAATTGATGAGTACGATTTACATGCAGGCATAAGTATTCCGAATTTTGACAACAAAGACAAAACCAAGCTCGAGAAGGATATGATCATTGCAATTGAGCCGTTCGCAACAAACAGCACAGGCTATGTTAATGAAGGCGACGAAGTTGAAATCTTCAAACTGGCCAAGTCAGGTAATGTCCGCATGGGCCGCGATATTTTAGACTATGTCGCTGGAGAGTTCGACGTCCTGCCATTTGCAAAGCGCTGGCTTGTAAAAAGGTTTGGCGAGATGAAAACAAACCTGTTCCTGAAAGAAGCTGTTACAAAAGGCATTCTGCATCCGTATCATATTCTCATCGAAAGTTCTGGCACTAAAGTGGCCCAGGCAGAACACACTGTGCTGGTAGCGGACAAGCCTGTGATTCTGACGAAATAATACTGACGACTACTAACGACTGGGCAATCTCCATGTATTTAGGCTTCGCAGAGATGTTTTTGCTTGTTCCTGCCGCATGAGAGTATTTTTGCTTCCCTCAATCAATAACCTTTTCTCTCGTAGTCGTCGTAGGCATTTCGAGAGCATATTCTATACAACCATCAAATAAAAAATGAAATAAAAAAGAATTAATTAATCTTGCTTAGAATTCTTCTTCTCCTTCCTCGTTATCTTCACTAGACTCGTCTTCGGTGTCTTCAGTGTCTTCGTCTCCATCAAAAGTTAATTTCATGTAAGACCTCCGTTTTTTCTGAATTTCGCGCTTGTATATAAGTTTTACTAGTCTAGCCGATATAGGCTGCTCCCTTCCTTACTGCAGCCATAGTCGCTATATACCGTTCTGCGTCTTCCTTGCTCAGCGACGGCTTTATTGTCTGCAGCGCGGATTCGAAGTTGCTTGCATTTACCTGCTTTGCTTTCATGTTTTCGCGCAACGCGAGCATTGCTGCCTCGCGGCAGACAGCTTCTATGTCTGCCCCGCTGTAGCCTTCCATTTTCAGGACAAGCTCGTTTAGGTTAACATCTTTTGTAATGGGCATTTCTTTTGTGTGTATCTTGAGAATTTCAAGCCTCGTCTCGCGGTTTGGCGGGTCTATCAAAATATGCCTGTCAAAACGTCCCGGCCTTAGCAGTGACGAGTCCACTAACTCTGGACGGTTTGTTGCTGCTAAAACAACTACATCGTTTAATTCTTCGAGCCCGTCTATTTCCGTAAGAATCTGGTTCACAACTCTTTCGCCAACTCTTGCGCCGTCATCGCCGCCTCTCCTGCTTGCTATGGCATCAACTTCATCAAAGAAAACTATGCACGGGGCTACCTGCCGGGCTTTCTTGAAAATATCGCGGATTGCTTTTTCTGATTCGCCAACCCATTTTGACAGCACTTCGGGGCCTTTTACTGAAATAAAGTTTGCCTCGGATTCGGTGGCAACTGCCTTTGCAAGCATTGTTTTTCCGCATCCGCTCGGCCCGTACAATAAAATTCCCCGCGGAGGGCGTATTCCCATTCTCTTGAAAATTTCGGGATATTTCAAAGGCCACTCAACAGCCTCTATCAATTCCTGCTTTGCCTTTTCCAAGCCGCCAACTTCTGACCAGTGTACTTTTGGGGTTTCTATCAACACCTCGCGCATAGCTGAAGGCCTGACAGCCTTCAAAGCTTCCTTGAAATCTGATTTCAAAACGCGCAGCTTTTCAAGGACTTCTTTTGGTATCTGCCCCTCATCCTTCAAATTAAACTGCGGAAAAACCCTGCGCAAAACTGACATTGCGGCTTCCTTGCACAAACCTTCCAAGTCAGCTCCGACAAAACCATGCGTTACATTTGCGAGCTCTTTTAAATCGACGTCTTTTGTAAGAGGCATATTTCTTGTGTGAATCTGCAAAACCTCGAGTCTGCCATCTTTGTCAGGCACGCCAATTTCTATCTCTCTGTCAAAACGCCCGCCCCTGCGCAGCGCAGGGTCCAGCGCGTCTGGCCTGTTTGTTGCAGCTATAACTATTACCTTGCCACGGGCTTTCAAGCCGTCCATTAGTGACAGCAGTTGTGCAACAACTCTGCGTTCAACCTCGCCGTAACTTTCCTCGCGCTTTGGTGCAATTGCGTCAATTTCGTCAATAAAAATAATTGCCGGCGCTGCTTTCTCAGCGTCCGCGAATATGTCCCTGAGCTTTTTTTCTGCTTCCCCAACAAATTTGTTCATGATTTCGGGGCCAGCTATTGATATGAAGTTTGCGTTTGTTTCGCTTGCTACGGCTCGTGCCAGTAACGTTTTGCCTGTTCCCGGCGGCCCATACAAAAGAACGCCTTTCGGGGGCTGTATTCCGAGGGTTTCAAAAATCTCGGGGTGCCGTAACGGCAGCTCAATCATCTCACGGACTTTTTTTACTTCGTTCTGCAATCCGCCGATATCCTCGTATGTAACGTCCGGAATCCTCTCTTCCTTCAACTCAACTGCTTCCGGAATGACTTCAATTTCTGTATCCTCTGTTACAACGCACGGCTCTTTCGGATTTGTGCTTACGCAAATAAATTTCAAATCGCCGAATCCGCTGAATCCGACGTTAAAATCCTCGTCTATCATTGAGCTGAAAAGTTTATCGACAAGCGGGTTACCGGTCATAAACGGATTATCCGCTACTGACGCACGTCTGCGTCTTGACCCGCTAAGTGAAATAATGTCACCTTTTGCCACTGCGCGTCCAAGCAATGTGCGCTTGAACATTGACGGGTGCGCCTGCACCATTATTCCTTTCTGCGCTGGCGCTATTGAAACTGATTTTGCGGTTTTGATTGCTAAAGGACGCACAGTAATATATTCTCCAATAACTGCTCCCGCATTCTTTCTTGTTAAACCATCCATGCGTATCAGCGCCAAGCCAATGTCTGACGGATACGAGCGCCCTGCGAGAGCCACGGTCTTGCGGGAGCCTTCAATTTCTATATACGTGCCTTGCTGTATGCCTACGTCTTTCATTATCTGAGAATCAATTCGGACAATTCCTTTGTTGACATCGTCCTGTATAGCTTCGGCAACTTTCAGCTTTACTTCCTTGCCGTTGACTTTGATGTTGACTGCATCCCCGTTTGCCATTTTGATATGATTTTAGCTCAGTCCTAATCAATCAAAAGCATTTAAAGATGTTTTGAGTGGAAGCCTTTCCACTCAATTAATCGTAACCGAAAAATGTTTGTCCTTTTGCTGGCATTCTTGTGTCTTCTGGTATGCTTTCAAAAAATTCGCTTATTTCTTTGTATTCTTCCGGCGTTTTTGCCTGGTAAAATACTCGCAAGTGAATATTATCTTCTGTATCGCGCAAGTTTGGTCGCGTTATTTCGTTTGCTCGCATTTTTGCCTCTAAATCTCCTATTTTCTCATGTAGCGGCAGTGTTATCCCGCCAACATTAATGATTGCATCTTCTGGGCTGAGCGGAGCGATTGCTGCAGCAAAACCAAGAAACTCTTGACGCAATTCTGCTGTGTCTCTTATGTTTGGCATGACGCCGATTTTCATAAGGCTGACGCTAGTACAATATTCTATTACGTTGTTTGGATGTAATTGTGCGTATTGCGGATCTCCGGCTTCATGTAAATAAGTAATAAATTCTTTGAAATTCATTCTCTTAGGTTCTTCCATGCCAAAACAAAAGTGCTAAGTCTTAAAAATCTGACGCTATGCGGAAGCCCTTCCACTCAACTTGCTAAAGGTTTGTAAACGTTTATCGTATAAGAACTCTTGTCAGCTAAAACAATAACCTGGTATATTTGCTCGCCTTCCAAAATTGAACTTAAAATCGAAGCCGCATCTGCATAAGTACTCTTTGATCCCGTAACTTTGAATCCTAAATCTTCATAATGTGAATTTACTGTGCCAATTACATCATCTGCGCTAGAGTATGGTGGTCTGGCAATAGTTATGGTGCCTTCTTTGGAGCTGCGGTTACCACATATGTGTTGGTGTGGTTTTGTCAATTTGAGTGCTTCGCAAAGCCTATCCTCCAAAGCGCCTAACGAATATGCATATCTGGGGAGAAATCTTTTTTCAACTTGTTCCATCGATTTAAAAACTTCTGTCATTTCTATTTCTTTCCAGTCTTAGCCTTGACAGTTACAAGCATCTCCGGACATCGTTCCTGGGCATATTCAAATGCCAGCTGCTCGTGCCCCAAATCAAGAAGTGTGCGAACTAGATTGCGTGCCGCATCCGAATCTTTTGCTGCACGGACTCTGCGCATGTATTCTGCTTTCTTCGCCTTTACATGCCGCATCTGGTTGTAGCGCTTCATGTACAGTCTTTTATGTTCTGTGACCATTTCGCAAAGTTTTCGTGTTGTCTAGATTTTTAAAACTTACGAGTGTAAGATATGTAACGACTGAGACGAACTACTACGACGACTGACTAGGGCAATCGCCATGAATTGGGCTTTGCAGAAATGTCAAGCAGGGAACTTTTGCGCTCCCATAATCAATGACATTTGCCCTAGTTCGTCGTAGCAGCCAGTTGTAAAGTGATAAAAATGATAGACAAAGTCCCGTCCGGCGCCATAGTCGTTGACAAA
Organism: archaeon; assembly: GCA_043801255.1. Lineage (GTDB taxonomy): Archaea > Nanobdellota > Nanobdellia > UBA10117 > UBA10117 > JAZDME01. The sequence continues at coordinate 15,047 of JAZDME010000038.1, read as the reverse complement.
CTTCTTGCAGGAGGATTTGAGCGCGGCATCATTACTACTGTTTATGGGCAGGCTGGCTCGGGAAAATCAAACATCTCGCTGCTTGTTACCAAACAAGTTGCCAGCACAGGCAAAAAAGTTGTGTTTGTTGACACTGAAGGCTCTTTTTCATTAGAGAGATTTGCCCAGCTTGATGAGAAAAATTCGGAACAATGGCTAAAAAATATCCTCATTTTAAATCCTGCAACCTTTGATGAGCAGAAGAAAGTTTTTACAAAATTAAGGGATACTGTAAACGCAGAAAAAGTTGGCATCATAATTGTTGACAGCATTGCGATGCTATACCGATTGCAAAAAGGCGCTGAGGAAACAATTCAAACTACTAACAAGGAAATGGCAAACCAGCTTGCAATCCTTTCGGAGATTGCAAGGAAGAAAAATATCCCTGTTGTTGTAACAAACCAGGTTTATGCTGATTTTGAAAACAAAGATGATGTCCGAATGGTTGGCGGTGATTTGCTGAAATACTGGAGCAAGTGCATCGTTAAGTTGGAAATAACAGAATCCGGGCAGAGAAAGGCATCAATCTACAAGCACCGCTCCCTGCCGCCGGGAAATCCTGTGTTTTTTGAAATCATCAACAACGGCCTGAAGGAAGTTTCGGAGCAGAAGAAGAAGTTTTCGCTTTTCTGACGACGAACTAAGGAAATCTCTATTGATTAGGCTTCGGTTTATCTTTTGCCGGCTTTCCGAGTTGTTGCTTGCCCTGAAGTTGTGGCAACGCTGTTGGTTTCGCTGGCAGATTTGGCTTGCTTGGAAACGGCGGCGAGGCTTGATTAGTTGCCTTTGCCTTCGTCGTTTTAGTAGTAATTTTAGCGGCGGGCTTGGCAGTCTTAGCCGCAGTTGCTGCAGCTTCCTTTGCTTTCTCAGCTTTGGCTTTGTTATACTCATCTTTTGATGGGCAAGTCGGTGATGGGCAGAACTCCCATGGGCGCTTTCCTTTGTTGATAACCATAATCAATGGTATGTTGCAGTGCTTGCAAACAGTTGTTAAAATTTTCAGCAGTCCTGCTTGAGGCAGCGGAAACGTGGTCTTGCAGTCAGGATATTTGTTGCATGCCAGAAATCTTTTTCCTGACGCTCTCGACACTATAATCCGTATTTCCCCGACCTTGCACTTGGGGCATATCATCAGCGTTTCAGCTTCCTTTTTCGTTTCCTTTACTGACGCCTGCAACTCGCGTCCTATATCGCCCAAGTGCAGTTTAAATTTGTTTGTAATTTCTATTAAAACTTTTTTTGCGTGCTCTAAGACGACGGACATTTTCTGCTTGTGCTCGCGGATTTTTTCCATGTCTTTTTCAAAATGCCTTGTAAGTTTCTGGTCAAGAATGTCCGGCGCGTATTTTGCAAATGTCTGGACTATCTGCAATCCCAGCGGCGTAACTTCAATTGATGTGTCCTTTACGTAACCTCTCTGGTAAAGCGTATCAACAATGCTGGCGCGGGTTGCTTTTGTTCCTAACGACTCCTTTTCGAGCTCTTTTATGACTGATGCCTGCGTAAAACGCTTTGGCGGCTCTGTTGCTTTCTCCGCAATTTTTGACTTTTGCGGGTAGCGTTGCCCTTTCATTATTTTCGGCAGTTCGGTTTCCTCGCGCTTGCCGTAAGGCGCATACAACTCGAGCCAGCCTGCATGCGTTGTCCGTATTCCTTTCAGGATGAAAGGCTCGTGTTCAATTTCAAATGTGACTGTCGTAGTCTCGCGTTCCCCCGCGTCGCCAAAAACAGCAAAAAATCTTTTTACAATCAAGTCATAGATTTTATGCTGCCAGTCTCCCAGCGACTTGGGAATTTCCCCTGTCGGGTAAATGGCTGGGTGTGCAGGGTCTGTTTTTTTGCCCTCATTTGGCTTGAGATTTGTTTTTTCAATTACTTTCAAGGCAAGCTTTGAATATTCCGGCTGCATCGCAAGATTTGCAAGAACTTTTTTGAGATTAAGCTGCGGCGGCAGTTTCTGGGACGACGTGCGCGGATAGGATATATATGCTGCAGTATACAGTTCCTGCGCAACCTCAAGGGTCTGCTTCGGGTTTATCTTGAAAACATGGAATGCTTCTATCTGCAGCGATGTTAAATCAAAAGGAAACGGCGGATTTACTTTCTGTTTTGAAGTTTCAATTGCCGTTGCCAGCGCAGGCTTGTCTTTGATTTTTGCAAAAACGGCTTTCGCTTTTTTATCATCAAAGAATTTTTCTTCTTTATGCATAGCCTCGAGTTTCTGCCCTGCAAGCTCTAGTAAAATTGAAACCTGCCAGAACGGAACCGGCTTGAATGCCTGTATCTCAAGTTCGCGCTTTGCGAGAATTGCAAGCGAGGGGCCTTGCACTCGCCCTATTGACAAAGCCTGGTACTTGTGCGACTGCATATACAATGCATCGGTCACTGCTTTTGACAGGTTAACTCCCCACCACCAATCCAGCCAATGTCTTGTTTCGCCGGCTTCTGCCTGCCCCCAGTCAAGCGTTTTTGACATGTTTTGGTAAGCTTCCCTCAAGTCTTCAGTAGTTAGTGTGGAGAACTTCATTCTTTTGGCGTCTTTTTGCCCGCACAAGAATCTTATAATATTCAGGCCGATTACCTCGCCTTCGATATCATAATCTGTTGCAACAACAAAATCATCTGCTTTGGCAGCTAACTTGCGGATGTTTTCGAGATAAGGCTTTGTGAACGCTGCTTTTTCTGTCTCGTAAGTTGGCTTCCACTCCAGGTCAAAAATAGGGTATTTCCAGCCCTTTTCTTTTTGCGCAAGCCCGAAGAGGTGCCCGACTGCAGATGCCACTATTATTTTTTTCTCGGGAATTTCAAAATACGAGACTTTTCCGGCTGACTTGCGGACGCTTTTTCCCAGTGCTGAAGCAATCTTCTCAGCAGCAGCAGGCTTCTCAGCCAGTATCAGTTGCATTTTGCTTAATTTGGCTGGCTGTTTTAAATATATTATGTATTGCAAGAATCATGTCAAATTTCTATTATTCTTCCTTTTTTTGATGCGCAGATAACTTTTGTCGCACCTAGCTTATCTTCAATGCCGTCTGCCTCGTGAATGTGGCTGCATATTGCAAAGTCTGGCTTGAACGACTTTATTGCCTTTGCGATTGCGGTGCTTCCCGGGAAAAAATCCATTTCAACTTTTGTGCCCGCGGGATGCATATGCGTCAGCATAACCTTTTTTCTGCAGTCCTTGACTTCGTTGTGCGCCCTTTTCAGAACATCATAGATTTCCTTTTCCTTCAGCTGGAAGATTCCTATGTTGGCTGCGCCGCAGCCGAATACGCCGACGTCGCCGAACCTTGCGTAATAGCCGTGCAGGTCGATAAGCCCATAGCGCTTTACCAATGCCTCAGATGTTGCCAAAGATTCGTGGTTTCCCGGCAGGAGCGCGATGTTTTTGACTTTGTCCTTAAACGCCTTAATCAGGTTCGGAGTTAATCTGTCTGAAAATGAAACATCCCCATTCAGAACAACCAGGTCGACTCCTTCTTTCTCGGCAAGGCTTGCTAACTTGCGGGCCTGCATCAAATCGCCGTGTAAATCTCCTACTGCTAATATCTTCATTGCAAAGCTCCAACAAGGAGGCTAGACAAAATGCTTGTCATTTTGCCTTTGTCTCCTACTGCTAATATCTTCATTTTTGATATGGTTTATCCTCATCATTTATATATTTGCTTAAATCATATGCTTTTCGCTTAGGGTTGTATACAAAAGTAGTTCTTATTTTTAATATCTGCTCTTCTGTCCGCATGCAATCTTTATGTAAAATTATGCCGTCAAGCATTATTAGATCTATTGGCTCCTTTGATTCTTCTATGGGTTTTTTCTGCGCCTTTCTTGGAGCTTTTTTCGGAATTATGCACTTATTAGGATTTTTGAACTGCCATGCTGTGCAAACCCTGCCATCTGAGTAAACCCTTACAAATCTTACCTTGTCTTTTTGGCAACCCAGTATTGCTTCGAGCTCGCTTTGCTCAATGTTTGTAATCTTGATAAGATCCGGGGTCATAACATAAAGAGGGGATTTTGACTTCAATGTCTCTAATGCGCTATACTGTGACTTTGTATAGGTTCTATTGCCGCTCATATCAATATTGCAATATAGAACGTTTAAAAACCTTGTTTGCAATGCAACGGCATGGGAAATGAAGAGCAGCCTCTTGAATTGATAATCGTGGATAAAACGCTGGCTAAGGATAAACCTGCTGTCAGCGATGAAACTGCCATATCTAAAGTACGCGTTCCTGTGATAGACCGCTTAGTTGCAAGATTCAGCTCATCTGTTTACTCGCAATTAAAGCAAGCTGGCGCGATCCGTGATGGGGAACAGCACTGGTATGGCGGGACAGTTGATTACTCGCCGGGCGGCCATGATGTTTCTACAGAACCAGACTCAGACTACGAACTGCCGGAAGACTCCAGATATCAATTGGTTGAGCATCAGAATAACCAGCAGTATTAATTTACTTTTTAATTTCCTTAAATCCTGTATATTTCCACAAAGCCTTTGGTATTTTTACCGAGCCGTCTTTTTGCTGGAAGTTTTCTACCATACATGCTATTGCGCGCTCTGTTGCAATTGCCGTGTTGTTCAAAGTGTCTGCAAACCTCGTTTCGGGGCCTTCAGAGTACTTTATGTTTGAGCGCCTGCCCTGATAATCTCTCAGCGTAGAGCAAGAGCCTAGCTCGCGATACTGGTTCTGCGCGGGAAACCATCCTTCCAGGTCAATGGTTTTGGAATCTTTCTTGCCTGTATCTCCGGAACATAATATCACAAGCCTGTATGGAATTTCAAGTGCTTTGAATATCTCTTCTAAATTTGCAAGCAGCATGTCAAATTCTTTCCTTGCCTGCGCTTCTTTGCAAAACGAGACCTGCTCAACTTTTTCAAATTGATGCACGCGGAAAATGCCTTTCATGTCCTTGCCGTGAGTGCCTGCTTCTTTCCTGAAACATGGCGATATTCCCACGAAACGCACCGGCAGTTTTTTCCCGTCAAAGACTTTGTCCTTGCCGTATGCAACCACGGAGTTCTCGGCTGTTCCAATCATGTACAAGTCCTCATCCTGTACCTTGTAAATTGCATCTTCAAATGCGGAAAAATGAACTGCGCCTGACATTGCTGCGCGGTTTATCATATAAGGCGGCTGTATCGGAGTGAAACCTTTTTTTATCAGCAGGTCAAGCGCGAAATTCAGCAGCGCCTGGTTTAATTTGACAAGCGGGCCTTTGAGATAATAAAATCTGGCTCCGGAGACTTTGGCTGCCTGCTCAATATCCAGGCAGTCCAGCGCTTCGAGAATATCCTGATGGTGCTTTGGCGTAAATTTAAACTTGGCTGGCTTTCCGACTTTTTTAATTTCCTTGTTATTGTTTTCGTCTTTTCCAATTGGAACGTCATCTGCAATTAGGTTTGGTATTTCAAGCAGAAGTTTATCGCGCACTAATTTCGTGTTGTTCGCAGTCTCGTCAGTTTTCTTTAACTCGCCAACAAGCCCCTGTATTTTCTTTACCTCAGGTTGTATAGGCTTTCCTGATTTTTTTAATTGGTTGATTTTTTCAGATACAACGTTGCGCTCGTGCTTCAGCTTTTCAGCTTTCTGCAGGTATTCGCGCCATTTTTCATCAAGTCTGACGACTTCGTCAACAGTTTCTGTTGACAGGTTTCGCTTCTTCTGAGACTTCTTTACTATGTCAGGATGCTTTCTGAATAATCCTATATCTAGCATGTAAACACTTTTATGTTTGTGTTTTAAATGGTTTCTCATACATGACATTAGAAGCGGATTTGGTTAAATTTGAAAAGGAAGAGGCGTGCAGCGTATGCCCTAAAATGGCAACTGAATTTTATTTAATACGCGATTATGCAATTAACCTCGAATATCGCGCATGCAGCGAAAGGTGCGCAATCATTAAACTTGTTCTGAGCAATCACACCTTGGAACTAATGTATAAAGGCGAATGGACAGACCCTTACGAACTTGTTGAAGCAAGAAAATAATTATAATTTCACTTGTATTATGCCGTCAACCTTAAGTGCGCGTATTGTTGGCGGCTTGCCCATTATTCCCGGCGATATAACTGTGAATTTATCGCCAATGGATACGGAGCCAAGCGGATATTTGACTGCGGTTGTCAGTTTTGTCCGCATATTCGTCAGTGTCCATCCGCCCGTATCTTTCTGCAGCTCGCGGTTAAACTTCGGATTATACGACAGCTGGTAGTTCATGCCGTCGCTCATGCGCAAGATAAAGTCAGCCATGCAATTGTAAATGCGCGGATTGTTTTAAGCATTTCTATTTTAGTCTTTCCACACATATCTCTTTTCGTCTTCAACAATCTTTTCGAGAATCTTGCCTTTCGGGCCTAAAACCGCTACGCCACGCACTAGATAATTGGTGCGGTATTTGCGCGTCAGCTTTTTTCTCTCTTTGCTGTCATCTGGTGTGGGGTCGTAAAAAACTGCAAGACTCGTTCCTACTTTAAGTTCTTTAATTTTTGACGCAATTTTGCTTGGCGCCCAGTATTTCAATTCCCCCCAAATGCGAACGCCGTCTATGGTTGAAATGTGTTCCAGATGAAAGTTTCCTTTATCGTAAATCTCAAAATCCGGTTTTTTCTGCTCAAACCGCATGTGCAGCTTTGTATTTTTAACGACATCATAGAGATTTCCAATTTCCATAACATTAAACGAGCTGCAAAACGATAAAAAGATTTCTACATGCTAAAAACTGTTGCCAGCGAATGCTTATTCTTTCTTGATTATCTGCGAAAACTCCTCGCGGTTGTCCTCAGCCATCAGCAGCAGCTTGACTGCCTGGTTGATGAAGTCATTCATGTCGCTGAATCTGCCATCCTTTACATACCGCTGGATTTTTTCAATGCACTCTCGGGATATGTCTATCCTGCCCTGTTCCGCCATTTTTTTACCTTCCTCAGCAATGCTTGCTTGCCTCGCCACACCAGGGCGTGCTGCAGCACTTCACCAATATTCCTGGCAGGGATTATTTTTATCTTTTTGTGTGCTCCGTTAGACAGTACTATATCCTGAAGATTTGATTCAGGTACTATAACCTGCTTCAAGCCCGCTTCAACAGCAGCTTCAACTTTCTGCGTTACTCCTCCGACTGGCAGGACTTCTCCTCTTACAGAAAGCGAGCCGGTCATTGCAGTATCCTGCCTTACAGGCACGTTTTTCAAAGCTGAAATTATGGCTGTTGCAACTGCAATTGATGCCGAATCTCCTTCAACCCCGCTGTCTGCAGTCTGCAGGAACTGCACATAAACATCATACCTTTTCATGTCTTCGTTGAAAAATTTCTTTATAATTGCGGAAACATTTACAATTGCTTCTTTGGCAATCTGCCCCAGCTTGCCGGTTGCCTTGATTTCCTTTTTCTCCGCTTTTCCGGATGGCGTAACTTCCGCTTCTATTGGCAGCACTATGCCTGAAAATGCAACCTGGCTTCCTATTACTGCAAGCCCGTTTACAGTCCCGACAGCACTTCCGCTAGTTCTTATTACATTGTACTCTTTTTTTCTTTCAATGTATTTGTCAGCCATCTGCTGTTCCAGAGTTCTTGCGAGCATTCTTGCTTTTACAAGATGCTTTGGTTCTACGACCTGTGATTTTTCTTCCAGCGCAATATCTCCTGCTGCGCGAACCAGGCCGCCCAAGTCTCTCAAAACTAAAGTCAGGTGCCCTTTCCTTCCTGCACGCTTTCTTGCTTCAATAACTATTTCCTCAACAGCCGCTGCCGAGAAATGCGGTATCTTCCCGTCTTTGACAACTTCCTGCGCAACAAACTGCGCAATCTTTGTGCGATTGCTGGGGGTGTCTGGAATTGTGTCATTCATGTAAACTTCATAGCCATAACCGCGAATTCTTGAGCGCAGCGCAGGGTGCATTTTCTGGACTGTTTCTGAGTTGCCTGCAGCAACAAGAATGAAATCTGCTGGCACGGGTTCCGTGCGAACCATTGCTCCACTGCTGCGCTCAGACTGCCCCGTTATAGGATATTTTTTCTCCTGAAGAACTGTAAGCAATTCCTGCTGCGAGTGCCCGTCCAGAGTGCTGATTTCATCAATAAATAAAACTCCGTTGTTTGCCCTGTGTATTGCGCCTGCCTGGACTCTCAGATGTGCCGGCGTTCCCAATCCGCCGCTTTGCAGAGGATCGTGAAGACAATCTCCGAGCAAAGCGCCTGCATGCGCGCCAGTCGCGTCTATAAATGGCGCTTTCTGCTGGCTTGAATTATCAACCAGCAGTTTAGGCTCGTTTGCCTTTGGCTTTCTTAACAACCCTATGGAAACTGCCATAATTCCTACAAACATCATTCCCGCAAGCAGCGTTGCTGCAGCCATTATATCCCCGTACGCGCCGCGGATGTACCAGGGAAGTGTCAGCACTACGAAGGAAAGCGCAAAGAACAGTAGTTGTTGATTTTTTGCGCTGTTCATCCCGAATTGCTTTGTCTTTTCAACAAGTTTATTGCCTTCGCCAGCAGGAATAGTTTTTATCAAAGGCGTTGAGTCATCAACAGGATTCTGAAAAGCCATTGTATCCACAAGCTTTGACTGCGGCAGTAATTCTGCAAGCGCCTGCCCAAGCATTGATTTTCCGCAGCCGGGCACACCAATCAGCAGCACATGCCGCCTCTGGTGCGCTGCTTTTTTAATTATATTAACTGCATCGTCCTGCCCTATTATCTGGTCAATGATTGTTTTAGGCACTTCCAATTCCGCAGTTGACTTGAATTTGAATTCTGGCATGAAAATCGCACATTGCTTAAACTTTAAAGTTTAACTGAATGCCACTAAACTTGATAAATTCCCGGTTTGCCTCCGCCCTCTTCAAGTTTTTGGCGCAGCGATTCTGATGTTTCGTTAAGGCTATGTATAGTCGCTCGCAAATAGTCATCGTGTTCCGTCTCCTCAAAAAACGGAAGAACTTCCCGTGTGTAAGGGTTTATCCTTGTGCTGTTAACAAGTGCTTCGTATGCCCCATCAAGAATCCATTTTATCCAATCGCGGAAAGGCGGCTCTTCTACACATTCCTCACTTTCCAATCTGGATATTGACCTTGCAACAAGCGATTTTTGACTGCATATGACTTCATATTTGCATTTATGCGTATCATAAAACAAACTTATGTCTTCTTCTGTGTTATCTTCCATTAAACCGCCTTTGCGTATGGATAAATGCATTTTTGGCTCGTTCGGCGCAAAGCACATAACTTGGATGCTGTACCCGTTTTTTGTCACAAATGTTTTTATGCCCGCCATGTTTTTGCTTATTTTGTCACATAGGGAAAATAATTCATGCGGATGCTGTACTCCTTGCCCTTCCATATACGTTATTTCGGCATAGAACTAAGTCTTTAAAACGTTGCGAGGGGAAATACTGACGGACGACGACTACGACGAGGGATATCTCCATGGATTGTGGCTTCGGTTTCTGTTCTTGCTTGAGGATTTTGCTTCTCCCAATCAAGAGACTTTGCCCTAGCAGTCGTCAGTAGTTATGCAGATGAGATATTACGCTATCTCAAAACATAAAAAATACAAACAACAGAAAAGATTATGTAGACTCTTCTTCAGTGTAGCTAGGTGCTGCTGCCTTTGACACAATCATTATGTCGCCAATTGCTCTGACGAGCTGATGTGGAACAATAACTCCTTTAGCGCCTGCCAGGGCCTTTGCCAGGAAGCTTTCTCTTGTAGCTCGCACTTTCCAGCTTTCAACCTTGTTCTTTGACAGAATTGCGTCTTCAACATCACCAAAGTATAAGCCATCATCGGTGTATACTCTGACATTTTCGGCTTCAGAAATTTTCTTCATTTTCAACATGCTCTTTCCCTCCGTAATTGTAATAGGACTGAGAAATAGTAAAAACAATATAAAGGTTTCTATGTTTGGGTAGATAGATGGCAGTAAAAATCATTGGAACGTCCCATATTGCAAAGGAAAGCGAGTCTGCGATTCGGGAGTATATTCTTCTGGAAAAGCCAGACATTGTTGCAGTTGAGTTAGATGCTGCCCGCGCAGTCAGCATTTTTCAGCCGCAACGGAAGCTGAAAATCACTGATATCCGTCGTGTCGGGCTGATGGGCTGGCTTTTTGCTGCTGTCGGTTCGTGGCTGCAGAGGAAACTTGGCTCGGGAGTTGACATGACGCCTGGCGCAGACATGCGTGTCGCAATTACCGCTGCCAGACAGGTTAAGGCACGGGTTGCGCTGATTGACAGGCCTATTCAGTTGACACTGAAACGGCTCTCCACCGAGATGAGTTTTTACCAGAAAGCAAAGTTTTTTGCATATCTTCTTTTTGGAAGCTTATTCCCGTCTGAAAAAGTTGAATTTGACCTGAATAAGGTTCCTGAGGAAAAACTTGTCCAGCAGCTTACAAAAAAGTTAAAGCAGAAATTTCCTTCACTCTATAGGGTTCTTGTTTCAGAGCGTGATGAGTTTATTGCCAACCAGATAAAATTGCTAAAATCAGAAAATCTGGGGAAGAATATTCTTGTTGTAGTCGGCGCAGGTCATCTGCATGGCGTAAAGGCATTGCTGAAACGGTGACTACGACGACGAGGGGAATCGCTATTGATTGTGTCTGGGTTTCTCTCTCAGCAAGACTTTTGCTTTCCTTAATCATGAGACATTTCCTTAGTAGTTCGTCGTTACCAGTCGTTGCATAAATCTTAAAACCATGAAAACCAACATATATTCATGGCCTACGTTGCTGAAAGCTGGCATCATATAGAAAAAAGCGAACTCAGGGATTTAGCAATTACTATTCTCGCCCTGGCGTTTGCATTCGGCTGGAGATTTTCCGGAGCGCCTACGCTGGGAAACTGGGCAGGCAATTTCATGCTTGTTCTTATTTTAGTTATTATTTCAGTTCTTGTGCACGAAGTTGTCCACAGGCTTGTTGCCATAAAATTTCATGCCCGAGTCCACTCAAAATTATTTATATCTGCAATTGGCGCAATGATTTTAGTTGCTATTTTAACAAACGGCTGGATTGTGATTGCGGTGCCGTGGGCAATTTATGTTGTTCCTCTGTATATGTTCAGGCCTGGCAAGCCATATCCCAAATGGCATCTCGGCCCTTTCGAAACAGCTTTGATTGCTGTTTCCGGCCCGCTGGCAAATTTCATTCTTGCGGTGGTTGCAAAGATGCTTGTTCCAAGCCTCGGATTAGTCGCTGAGAAAATGATTTTCATTAATGCCTCGCTGGCAGTTTTCAACCTGCTGCCATTTCTCACACTTATTCCGGTAATGTTTGCAAAAATGTCGCCACGGGGCATGAAGGTAAAAGACGTGCCTTATGTTGAAGGCGAGTTTGTGTTTTTCGGCTCACGCGCGCTGTGGACATTTGTCTTTGCTTTTGTTACAGTCGGGTGCCTCAGCCTGCTTGCTGTAAGCGCTCTCAGCGCAGTAATGCTTGCGTTCATAGTCTCTTTTGTAGCGTGGGTGGCATGGGCATTCCTGTACGAGTCTGAAACATATCCGTTCCAGTATAAGGACATTGGCCCCTACAATCCATCAGGCATACCAATAGGCGGCGCGCACGTTTCTTGGAAAGATTATTACCTGGACAAGCTAAAACCCTGTGAAAAAGAACCTGAGTCAACAAAAGAAAAGGGGAAAGAGAAAAAAGAATGAGAGCAAAAAGAGAGATGGGCCGATTTGCGGTAATAATTATATAAAGTTTTAGTGCATTGGTTTTTCCATGGATTTCCTTAAGGATAAACTTGACTTGCGATTATACCAGCAGGCAATTCTTGGTACTGCTGCGCAGAAGAATGCCCTGGTAGTTTTGCCGACGGGTTTGGGAAAGACACATATTGCTATCGGACTCGCAGCATTGCGCCTGCCGCTTGGGCGCATTTTGGTAATGGCGCCCACAAAACCGCTGATAGACCAGCACCTCAAAACATTTTTAGGATTTTTCGCGCCTGCAGAAAAAATGTCCCTGCTGACGGGAAAAACTCCTGTTGAAACCCGCATAAGCATGTGGCAGAACTCACTGATGATTTTTGCAACCCCGCAGACGGTGAGAAACGATATTCTTGCGGGGCGCGCAAATCTGAAGGATTTCTCGCTGGTTGTTTTTGATGAGGCACATCGCGCAGTTGGCAATTATGCGTATGTTTTTCTCGCAAAAACATACCTGCAGCAGTCTGCGACTCCGAAAATCCTTGCTTTAACGGCGAGCCCTGGCTCAGACGAGGAATATATCAAACAGGTTTGCGCAAATCTTTTTGTTGACTGCGCTGAAATCCGGGACCGCGAGAGCCCTGACGTAAAGCCTTATGTAAAAAAACTTGTTACAGAATACAAACTTATTCCCCTTTCCGATGAAATAATCAATATTCGAAAGCTTCTGCAGCAGGCAATGAAATCGCGACTTGAGGACCTGAAGAGTCTGGGGCACATAAATATTGCAGACACGCGTCGAGTTACAAGAAAAGACCTGCTTGCGCTGCAGGTAAGTTTGCAGGCGCGCCTATTGCAGAAGGATTATAACGCTGCCCGAGCTTTGTCAATTACTGCAGCCCTGATGAAATTGGGACACGCCAACTCTTTGCTGGAATCTGAGAGCCTTGCTGCATTGGAGCAGTATTTCAAAGACATGTGGGCTGCTGCAAAGCTTGGAAAAACCCGCGCAGTAAAAGATATTGTTTCTGATTTTCATGTCAGAAATGCGTATCTGATGACGCAGACTGCGCTGGAGCGAGGAGCAGAGCATCCCAAACTCTGTGCCCTGAAGGAGATAGTTGAGAGGCAGTTTTCGCAGAACCCAAAATCAAAGATTATAGTTTTCACAGAATTCAGAAATAACATACAAAAAATTCTTGAAACTATTTCTACAGTTCCCGGAGTTAACGCGCATAAATTCATCGGGCAGGCAAGCAAGTCAGATGCTGGCATGCCGCAGGCAACCCAGATTGAAGTGCTTGAGCGCTTCAAGAGGTCTGAAATTAACGTGCTGGTATGCACTGCAGTTGCTGAAGAAGGCCTGGACGTTCCGCAGGTTGATTTAGTGGTTTTATACACTCCTGTGCCTTCTGCTATACGCGCTATTCAGAGGCGCGGACGTACTGGCAGGCAGTCTGCCGGCAAGCTGGCAATCCTTGTGGCTAAGGACACCAGAGACGAAGCATATTACTGGGTCGCAAAACACCGCGAGGCTGCAATGGCTGACGCTGTCAGGAATTTAAACCGCCCTGATGAGCAGCCAAAGCTCGATGAATTCATAAAACCAGAATCAAACATCACTGTATTTGCTGACAGCCGTGAACAAGGCCCCGTCGCGGATATGCTTTATGCTCAGGGCATTGTTGTCAAGCAGGGAATATTAAAGTCTGGCGACTTTATTATTTCAGAAGATGTTGGAATCGAGCGAAAAACTGTATCTGATTTTGTTAATTCGCTGATTGACGGGCGCCTGTTCGAGCAGGCAAAAAACCTGAAATCCGATTTTGTCAGACCTATGTATATTGTTGAAGGCAACTTAAAGGAAATGTTCTCCGCAAGAAATGTGAAACCTCAGGCAATCTGGGCTGCGATGCTTTCGCTGATTGTGGACTGGAAAATTCCGGTTTTATTTTCCTCGGGCGCAGAGGAAACTGCTGCGCTTATTGTTGCTGCTGCAAGGCGCGAGCAAGTGGAGGGGAAAAAACAGATTTCTGTAAGAGAGGAGCGCAAACCAAAGATAATTCCGGAAATGCAGCAGTTCCTTGTTGAAGGCCTGCCTGGCATTGGCCCGATTGCTGCACGCTCTTTGCTGAAACAGTTTGGCACGCCAGCGAAGGTTTTAAGTGCAAGCCTGAACGAGTTGCAGGCAGTTGGAGGAATCGGCCCGAAAAAAGCCGAGCTGATTAAAAAAATACTTGAAACAGAATTCAAATCCGAGCCTGTAATTGATGATGTAAAATGATAACGGAAAAGGAAGCTATCCGCACGTTGCTGCAGATGGGGCAGCTGCCTACTGTAGACAAGATTCAGCAGATAGTATCTGCTTCGCATACTGTTTTTGAGGAGCCTGCCGCTGTCAAGCCTGAAAAAACGCATGCTGAAGGTCCGGGTTATGGGGTTGAAATTCTCCAGCATTTTGAGCACCTGCCCAAAAAAATAGGCGTTGCTGATTTTGCTGCATATTTCAGAAACCGCTATGGCTTCTTGAAAAACATTCTGCAGAACAGGCCTGAGAATTCGGACGCAATCTCAATTTCAAAACTTTCTTCTGCGGACGGCGAGACAACAATCATTGCCATGATTGCGGACATCAAGAAACTGCCTACGGGAACATTAAAATTAACTCTTGAGGATATGACCGGGCAGACGTCAGCAATACTATCTGTGAAAAATCCGGAGATGCTGAAAAAAATACCTTTCATAGCAAATGATGAAATTCTTGCTTTCAAAGGCAAGTGCGGAAAAGACACGTTTTTTGTTTCGGATGTGGTGTGGCCTGAAATACCGCAAAAAACGCATGCTATCTCGCCTGATGATGTTAACATTGCGTTTTGCAGTGACTTGCACGTAGGCAGCAAGATGTTCCTGCCAAACGAATTTGAAAAGTTTATCTCGTGGCTAAAAGGAGACGTCGGAAACTCAGAATCTAAAGATATTGCGGCAAAGACCCGCTATGTTGTTGTACTCGGGGATGTTGTTGATGGCGTTGGCGTGTATCCTGAGCAGGAAAAGGAAATTAACATCACAGATATTTATAAGCAGTACAACGAAGCTGCCCGCCTGCTGAAACAAATTCCTGAAGACAAGCAAGTCTTGATAATTCCTGGAAATCACGATGCTGTCCGCTTGTGCGAGCCCCAGCCCGCATTGTATAAGGACGTTGCGGCGCCGCTGTATGAAATTCCAAATGTAATGATGCTGCAAAATCCTTCTTATGTAAAACTGCACAAAGTTAACGGATTTGCGGGCGTTGACTTGCTGTTATACCATGGCTACAGCTTTGACAGTTATGTTGATTCCATTGAGGCTTTGCGT
>JAZDME010000031.1:0-2967 GCA_043801255.1 archaeon | reverse complement strand
TGTTAATGAAAGAAACCTGCGAAAATTGTCTTTGGTTGCAGGCAAATACCGCAAACTTGCGAGAAAAAATATCTGGAGCCAGTGGTTTATAGTCAACGGCAACCAGCCTATTGACACAGTAAAAGCAGACATTCTGAAACTGCTTAGGCATTACATTTAAAATGAAAGCTGAACAAATCAAGGCAGACTCAATTCTTTTTCTGAACACGCTTGGATACAGCCTTACTACAGCGCTGCTGTCAGTCTACCTGAGCGGGCGCGGAATAAGCCTTGCAAACATAGGCGTTATTTTTTCCGTTGGAATAATAATTGCAGGCTTGTTCAGGGTTCCGATAGGAATCTTAGTTGACTGTATGGGGCGGAAAAAATTCATGATTCTTGGCTCAATCGGATACCCGTTATTTGCAGTTGGATTGATATTTGCCAATAAAGTTCCGCATTTCACATTCCTCAATATTTTTGTAGAGCTTTTTGGGGCGGTTTTCTGGACTGCATTCAGCGCGCACTTCTTTGACATAATGTCCTCGGGTAAAGAAGGAGCTGCGCTGGGAGTGAGAAATCTTGTAGTTTATTCTGCATCAATTGCTGCACCGCTTCTTGCGGGAGTTATAGCAACAAACTTTGGTTTTACAAGCGTATTTGCGATAGGCGCGGCTATTTCGGCTTCGGCAATTCTGATTGCTTTGGGTGTTAAAGACCATAACCACAAAAAACAGCTTTGTTACAATGTCATGCACACTGAGTACAGCGAGATTTTCAAGATCAAGGGGCTGCCGCTGATTGCGGCAATTATTTTCGTTGGCGATTTTATTTTTGTGTTCTGGTCGATTTTTATGCCAATCTGGCTGCTGCAGGCAGGCGTTAGCCTGGAGGCAATCGGCTTTATTCTGACTACCAACTTGATAGTCGGGGCTCTGCTGCAGATTCCTCTTGGAAAAGCCATTGATAAACTGCCTGTAAGATACATACTGATTCCCGGATTCCTGCTTTTCTGGCTCGGGGGCATTTTGTTTTTTGCCTTCAGAAATTATACATCTTACATTTTCGGCAGGATTCTTGTAGGCTCGGGCTCTGACGCATCTTACTGGCCTGCAGTCGGAATGCTTGCGAAACTAACGCCCAGAGTTAATAACGGCGGCGTTGTTGCGCTTATTTTCGGCTTGTCTGTGGCTTTGAAAGGTGCGGGAGTGCTGATAGGAGGCGTTTTAACAGAAAGATTTGGCATACAAAATGTCCTTGTTGCAGTCAGCTTTATAGCACTCGGAACTGCAATTGCAATTCTTCCGTTTGCAATTTTAAAAAAGAAAGGCACGCAGTTCCACAAGGTATACCATCATGCTGCGCATATGCTCAGGCGGCACTGATTCTATACGACGACTACGAGGGCAATCGCCATGTATTTTGGCTTCGCAGAAATGTTAAGCCAAGCAAAAATCTTGCGCTCCCTCAATCAATATCCCTTTGCCCTAGTAGTTATAGTCGTCGTAGTTTTCACAAATCTTATAAAACTTCAAGCTTCTGCGGAAACATGATTGAGGACACTCTTGTTTTGATTAAGCCCGATGGTGTGCAGAGAAACATTATCGGAGATGTTATTAGCAGATTTGAACGGGCTGGGCTGCGCATAGTTGGCCTGAAAATGCTGAAGCCATCTGAGTCGCTGCTTGAAAATCACTATCCGCTAACTCCTGACTGGGTTGCAGGACTTGCTGCAAAAACTAGGGAGTCGTTCGCAAAAAAGGGAATTGAGCTAAAAGAAACAGACATGCAGATAGCGCAGCGAGTCCAGAACTGGCTGAAGGAAGCACTTGGCTCAGGAATGATAGTTGCCATAGTAGTGCGAGGCAACTGCGCAGTTGAAATTGTAAGAAAGCTGGTTGGTTCAACTGAACCAAAAATGGCTGCTGCCGGCACCATACGAGGAGATTTCAGCACTGACTCATATGACCTTGCAGATGTTGAAAAGCGCTCGGTAAAAAATATTGTCCATGCTTCGGGCACAGTTGATGAAGCCAAGCGCGAGATAGAAGTCTGGTTCCAGAAAAAAGTTGTTTACTACTGATGAAACTTGATGATTTGTTATTGAAAAAAGAAGAGCTGCCAATCCGCACTATTGAAGGAACATTATCAAACCCTGTTTTTACCGTGCCTATACATCCCAAACTTCTAAGCCCCGATGTTAAAATAGACAGCATTATTGCGAGCAAAGTTTTTTCGCGGGCAGCTAAAGAATGGTATACTGATTTGAATAATGCTATTAAAAATGCAAATGATGCAGACAGGACATGGATTAAAGATGTTTTTCTGAAGAAGAAAGCATATGCTAAGTTATATGGTGGAAATTATATACTAACTGGCACAGGTTGGCAAGATGATGTTTTAACAAACGAGAATGGTTTTGCAACGTCACTAAGCATATCCAGAAATTCCGGCGGAACTTTGTATCTGGACCCAAACAGCAAATTCGAATTCGTACACAAACTCTACGTAAGATTTTCACCGGAAAAATTCCGCGAATACAGATGTGAAAATTTTAATCCGGATAAAGATTGTTCGCAAGGCACATGGACTTATGTTTATAGCAAACACAATATAGATTACTATCCTGGCGCTTTATTCCTAAGAAACTGGGCAATTCTATACCTGAATGAGGCAATGAAACAGGCATTCAGTCAAAAGCCTTTTTAAACGCCATTTGAAATTTGTTCTTGATGGTGAATTGCTATGACAACAAGACAGCCAATAATAACAGTCCTTGGGCGACCGGTATCTTCTAGCACAACTCATTTTAATTTAGAGCGCCTCATAAAAAATACGAAAATAATTTCTATGTCTGGCAAAACAGAACACATTTTAAATTACGAATTAACAAGAGACTTTATCAAAGTTTGGTATAAAACAGGCCCTGGTCAATTCGAAGCATATAACGCCTTATTACCAAAATACATACCGTTGAATGGGGAAACA
>JAZDME010000028.1:0-17854 GCA_043801255.1 archaeon | reverse complement strand
TCTTTCATTAACATCTAACGCATGTTTTTCCTTAAGTTTTCTTTTTACCGCAGTTTCCGGAGCAGTGTCAAGATAGAAAATCAGGTCAGGCACGGGCAGCCCAAATACAGAAGCAACTTTCACGGCTTTGTCCACCGGAACCCGTTCGTCGCAGTTGTATGCCAGATTTGACGGGAAATATCTGTCTGAAACAACAAACCTGCCTTCTTTCAGGCTTCCCTTTATTTTCTCGCGGTCTTTTAGCTGGTTAATCAGATGCGTGAGAAATAATCTTTCATTCGGCAATCTCAGCCGCCCTGCCAGATGGAGTTTTATCAGTTTTCCATACTGGTCAGAGTAGTCAGGATATTTCAACCTGAGGACTTTTTTGCCTTTATTCTGCAGGTAGTTTGAAAGCAGCCGCGCCTGAGTCTCGCAGCCAGCGCCATCTATCCCTTCAAACACTATAAATATGTTTTTTGCAGCGGCCATCTGATAGACTCATCTTTGGAGTTTTATATATTTTATTGCGGCGGCTAACGGCTACGGACGGCTACGACGAGGGATATTTCCATTGTTTGAGGGATAGCAAGAATGTTGCTTGGATTGAGGTGGGCAAAGTCGATGCTGGACAATGCACAACATTTGCGAAGCCAAAAACAAAGAGATTGCCCTCGTTCGTAGTAGTCAGTCGTCAGAAGTCGTATTACTCAATCTTTCCGGCACATGTGCCTGCCTGTACATGCCCTGGCAGGCCTTCAGTATCGTAGATGATGGTTATGGAGACTGAATATGTTGTGCCAACGCCGCCAAGAATAAGACTTCCCGCGTTCGCAGTTATGGTTCCTTTATCGCCGGCATCCCATATTGCCGGTGCATTCAGCGTGTTATCTGTGTAAGACATGCCATCAGGTAAAGTCATTGTAACATTTCTGACAGCAGTGATTTGTTTTCCCAGGCTGTTGGTTAATACAAGCGTGATATTCTTGTTAGAATCAACTTTATGATCTACGTATGCCAGCCCCGATACAAAGCCCGAGCACACAGCAGGCTGGAATGTAGATTTCTTAAACAGCCCCAAACCCGCCATGGCTGCAGCCACGATTATTATAATTATCAATAACCAACCATATGTTGTTAAATATTCAAGAGCTGCCTGCCCTTTTTTCCTAGACTTAGTCCTGGCCATATTACCCCACATAAATAACCAAAATTGTCTATAAAAAGCTTTGTAACTATTGCTAATTTGTATATATAAATAAAAAAATAATAAAAGAAAAGATTTACTCAACTGTTCCAGTACATGTACCTGTTTGCTTGTGGGAGGTTATCTCTGCGGTCGCATAGTTTACTGTTACAGTCATTGTGTATGCATTTCCCGTAGTTAATGTGGGGAATGCAGGTCCTAATTGTGTTGCTATGGTTAACTTAGCTCCCGGCGACCAGCTTGTAGTCAGAGGCGTGAAAGTAGGTGCTCCGCTATAGGTTGTACCACTATATACTGCACTAACATTTGTTTTAGCAGCACCATTTGTATCAATGCTTCTTCCAACTCCATTGTTTACCACAAGCGTAAATTTTCCAGTGCTGTCCAGCGAGTGGTCTACGTACGTTATGCCCGTTGAAAAGCCGGTGCAAGACTTGCCCTGGTATGTTGCCGGATTAAAGATTCCTAGCGCATACAACGCAGCCGCAACTATTACTATAATAATTAACAGCCAGCCGTATGTTGACAGGTACTCTAAAGCTGCTTGTCCTTTTTTTGCCATTTGGCCATTTCCTCCTTTTAGAATATAGCGGAGTTGAGCATATAAAAAGCTTTGTAACTATCTATTGCTAATTTAATAAAAAAATAAAAAATAAAATAAAAAAAATATTTATTCAATTGTTCCAGTGCAAGTGCCTGTCTGTATGTGTGCTTTCACATCGCTGGTGTCGTAGTTAATGCTTACAGTTACAGTGTAGCTGTTACCAACACTTCCAGCATTCGTGACCCCTACTGCATTTAATGTTTTCTTTGCGCCTGGCGTCCAGGTTATTGCACCAACCATCGTTGCATCCGGAAAGGCAGTGCCGTCTTTTGTTATGGTTATGTTGTTTACCGAAGTAACAGTCTTTCCGAGTCCGTTGCTTGCCACAAAATTAAAATCTCCAGTACTCGATAGCTTGTGGTCGATGTAGGTTATTCCTGTTGAGAAACCCGTGCACGACTTGCCCTGGTATGTTGCTGGATTAAAGATACCCAATGCATACAATGCCGCTGCTACTATAACTATGATAATTAACAGCCAGCCGTATGTTGACAGGTACTCTAAAGCTGCTTGTCCTTTTTTGGCCATATATGTCCTCCTTTAAAATATAGAGCGTATATAGTCTATAAAAAGCTTACTTTTTTGGCACTAAGCGGACTGAGACGGCAAAATAAGGCGCCTTTATATAATATTTACTGGTGGCTGCGACGACTACGAGGGCAAAGGTGTATGATTATGGGACAGCAAATTCTGCTCGGCTAAACCTCGCTGCGCTACGGTATTGCGAAGCCTAAATACAAATCCATTTTCATAGTCATAGTCGTCAGTCGTTATAGAAATTACTATAGAATTTTACTTAGCGCCCAGCAGCTGCCCGAATGAGCTTGTCATCACAACTCTTACTGCGTAGAACAAGGATAATGCGATGCTTAAAATAATGGGCGCATATTTCAGACCTGCTTTCTCCTTGCCTTCCTTGATTATGCCCATCATCATTCCTGCAAAAGCGCCTATGATTGTAATCAGGGTTACGGAAAAATAAACAACAAACATATAGTCGAGCTTTGGCCCGCTCGATGCCATTGCTGTTGAGCCGAAAACAGGGACTCCGCTTGTTGGCGTTGCCATGGACATCTGGTTTGTAAGAACCTGCACTATGAAAGATGACATTCCGAAAAGCAGCGGCGCCCCGACAGCAGCAGCTATGAAAATGAACAGTGCGTAAGTGCCGACATTTGCTGCTATCTCTTTCTGCAGTATCTGCTGGTCCTGTAAGTCCTTTGCAGTCTGCTCCAATAATTCAGCAAGCTTTCCGCCTGACTTCATGCCTTCAACAATCAGGCTGATTGTCCTGTCAAAAATGTCCGAGCGGATTTTTTTAGTCATGTCAATCAGCGCTTCCTCAAGCGCCTTGCCCATTACTACTTCTTTGCCTACTGCGCGGATTTCCTTGGCAAGAACGCCGAACTCTGGGCGCGCAGACATCAAAAGAGCGCGGTCGGTTGTCAGCCCGGACTTTATGTTTGTCGCCATCATCTGCAAAGCCTCCGGAAGTACGGACTCGACAAATTTTCTTTTTCCGTCCGCGGACAGCATTAACCTGCCAAAAACTGCTACCTGCGATAATACATATGCGATTGGAAAAACCACGTAAAGCGGGGTTTGCATGAAAACGTACAAGTCAAATGCAAGCGCGAACGCAAGCCCGAGCCCGAATGCAAGCACAAAGCCCACAAAAACATCGGCGTCAACTTTCAGCTCAGTGATGATAATTTGCTCTTTCACCCATTCCCTGAATTTTGCAGGATACACTTTTGCTATCTGCCTGTACACCATTTTAGGAAGATCCGATTAAATTAGGCCTTTTTGATTTCATGACGCCGAGATAAAAAAACTGGAAAATAGTAACGACGAATATTATCACAATGAAATTGAACTGGCTTACGCTCATGCCAGGGAAAGAGCCGAGCACTATCATGAAAGTTACCGAGAGGGTAGGCATGATGACTGCAAGCATCATGTAAACCATCGCCAGCGGATTTAATGCCGCGCCGTATTTCCTGACAAGAAGCATCTGCTCTGATGCCAGATATTCTATAATTGATTTCAAGATGTCTGCTATCCTTCCGCCGGACTTCATGCCTGACGCGAGCTGGCTTAACGCCCTGCGGAAATAGGGTGAAGGGTTCTTGAAAGCAAGGTCCTCGAGCGCATCCTCAATCTGCTTTCCGCTGTCAATCTCGTCAATGGCTTTTCTCAGCTCCTCTGAAACAGCGCCGAACTTTGATGCGGATACATTAACCATGGCATCAAATAAGGGAACGCCCGCATAAACCTGCACGAGCATGTTCTTCAGGGCGAAAATCAAATTACGTTCAATGCTTGAGGTTTTCTGCGTAAGAATGGATTTTGGAAAATGCACCTGGTAAAATGCAACCATCATGCCCATCACGAGCCCGATTACCGGCCCGAGAGCGTAGAAAAGTTTGTTTTGTATTTTTACGCCGACCAGTATAAAAATAATAGTGAACAGAATCCCGTAAAAAATCGCGGAAAACAGGGCAATTGCGGAGTATTCGCGGTAGTCAAAATCAATTTCCGCATTTTTCAGGTTTGCCTTCAGGTCGGGAAAAAGGACGCTGACTTTTTCGCCGATGCCTGCCATCGAATGGAAAATACTTTTTGCGCTTCGCAGCGGTATGGGCAAAAAAGGTATGCCTGGTTGCTTTCGCATCAGCCGTTAACCTCCGATAACAGAGTCGGGTTTTGCACCTTTTGATGCAGCACCAATTACCATGTCTTCATTATTATAGTACTGGGCAATAATCTTGCCTATCATGTTCAAGTCAGTTATGTTATTTTTGACAAGCCAGTCCAATATCTTTTTCTTGCCCTGCATGTTGGCCTTAAGCTCCGGGCCGCTTAGTCCAGTGTAAAGCCCGAGCCTGTCAAACAGCTTTATGGAAGGCTTGTGCTCCTCCAGCTTGTCTGTCACGGGGCGCCAGCGGTAAAGCGCGTTGGGCTGCAGGATTATTTCCGAAGTTGCCCCTTCGGCGCCGACTGGCACGATTTCGGAAATCTCAATCACTCGCCTGAATCTTTTTCGCCTGTCTCGGAACATTACAACAAGCAGGTCAACAGCATCAAGCTGGTTTTTCGGGATATTAATTGGAGGATTTATTAGACGACCGATGGTTTGTTCAGCAGTATCTGCGTGCAGCGTTGAATAAACAGAGTGTCCGGTATGCATTGCTTCAAACAATACTTCTGCCTGTTCCTGGCGCCTGATTTCGCCTACAACTATTCTATCAGGCCTCATTCTGAGTGAATTAACCATGAGGTCAAGCATTGATATTGCACCTTTTCCCTCTGGATTCGGCTCTCTCGTCGTAAGCGGCACCCAGTGCAGAAATTCCGGCAGCAATAACTCTCGGGTATCTTCAATTGAAATAATCCTGTGGTTTGGCTGTATGAACGGCAGGCATGTCTGCAGGAATGATGTTTTTCCTGTTGCAGTTCCGCCGGAAATAAGAATGTTGCCTTCGTACTGCATTGTCAGCCAGATTAAAGCTGCGACTTCGGAAGTCATGGTGCTGTTTGCGACAAAGTCAACAACAGTCCATGGCTTTCTCGCAAACTTTCTGATTGTTATAGTATTTCCCCTGGTTGATATTGGAAAAAGCGTTGCGTTTGCCCTGTCCCCGGTTACTAAGTGTGCATCAAGCAGCGGGTCCAGAGTAGTGATTTGCCTTCCCACGCGTCGGGCAATAATTGAGGCATAATTTGCAATCTGCGTTTCGTCAGAAATTATCACGTTGGTTTTAAGCCATCCGTGGACTTTGTGGTAAACCCATACAGGTTCCTTTGATGAGTTTACAACAACTTCTTCAAGATACGGGTCTGAAAAGAGGAACTCAAGTATTCCTAACCCCAGAGTCTCGTTAATCAGGTAAGCAGCAAGCTGCTTTTTGTTTTCCTCGCTCAGGTTCGGTATGTTCTGCCCAAGCAGCTTGTCAATACGCGCGCGGAATTTTTCCTTGAGAAGCTCAATTGTTTTCGGGTCAAATATTTCCTTCGGGGTGGCAGACATCTCATTAACCAAGTGTTCGCGTATTTCCGCAAGAAGCGCTTTTGTTCCGGTTTCTATGAAAGGCAGGGCGAGTTCATAAATAGTTACATAGTCCTTTCCCTTGACTATTTTTACGTTTGCCGAAGCTCCGTAAACTTCGACTTTATAGCTTTCGACTACCTGTATGGCCATTTTTATATCCTCTGACTACTGCCTTCGGCATTTATAGTGCGGGGCAATCTCCATGAATTTGGCTCCCAAGCCGAAATCGCATTTCGGCTTGTGTTGCCGCATCGCTTGCGCTTTGATGCAGGTACCGAAGCCATAACCATGACCTTATCCCTCGTCGTCGTCCGTGGTAAATATTATGGAAAATAGTTTAAACTATTTTCCATTCCGAAAACCCGCGGTTTTCGTTATTCCCGTCTGCGGGTTTTAACCTCTTTCTTTTCAACGAATCCTGGTTTTGTGAAATTTGGCTCGCCCATTGCAGGATAATGAATCTCAATCAGCTTGTTTTCCTCAAGCACCTTTCCCCAGCCTTCAACAACATCAAGCCCGACGCCGAACTTCTTTGCAAGCTCGCGCGCGTTTACGCCGCCCAGTTCATTTACCATGTCAAGAACCTCATCAAGCTGGCTTTTGATTGTCCATTCCCCGCGCCCGCCCTGAAGTTCCGGACCGTGGAATATTTCCCGCGTTTCTGGTTTCTCATGCAACTCGCCCGAATCGCCAGTTTCGGCCTTTTCGAAAGTGGAGCCTCCCTTGTGCATTATCATTCTTTTTGTTATACCTTTGTCAATCTCCGGGCGCTCTGCTTCCACAAGTTTTGTTTTGGGTTTGAACACGCCGCCCCAGAAACCTTTTTTCTGGATATCCTGTTTCTGTCCGGGCTGCAGCGGTTTCTCGAGAATTGCGGAAGGCCTTGGCGGCGGCGCAAGCCTTCTTTTTTCAAACAACTTTTTATGCACCTGCTCGGTTCTGAAATCCGCAGGAACAGGGGGTTTAGTTGGCTGCAGAGGTTCGGTGGACTGCGCAGGCTCTGTCAGGCCTTTTTTAAGCAGCGCTTCGTCAGCCAGCGTTTCAAAATCCTTGACAATATTCAGCGGCCTTTCCCTCTTGGTGTAACTCATGATTTCAATTTCCCGGTTTTCAACAGGCCTTATGATATTAAGATCATGGTCAATCAGAGTGTCTGTTCTAGGTCTCTTCTCATAAACAGGCTCTTCTATTACAGGCGTTTTGGCAGGCACAGCCTTTTTAGGATAGTACAGTTTTTGCAAATCTGCGGCTTTCGCTGCGCCCGGACTCGCTGCAGTTTTGGCGGCAGCTTTGCTTGTTACGACTTGCTTCTGCAAAACTCTCGTTTCAGTTTTCAATTTTTTCAGCGAAGCTTTTTGACTTGCGCGCGCAGCTTTTTTAAGCTTGGGAACTTTTTCGGGGTGCAGGACTTTTGCCTTGTGTTTTTTAAAGCAGATTGTTACAGAACTTATTTTTGCGGGCTTGGCAGATTTTTCCTCTTTTTCCTCAGAGATTTTCAGGTCTTTTATTTCCTCAAGAAGATGCTTTGGTTCGCAGCAGGTTTTCTCACTGAGATGCCCCGTCCGGAATTTTTTGGGCTTGCCTGATAAACTCCTCTTGCTCTTTCTACCCATTATACCTCCCCAGTATTATTAGATATTGCTTTATACGATATTTAAATATAATGTTGGTTAATTATGCAGTGTTAAAACTGGCTAGTTGCTAAGTTATATGTCTCTGCTGCGCACTGACGATGACTACTAGGGCGATATTCCATTATCAAGCTTCGCAGCAATATCGCGCAGGGAACCTTTTGCGCCCCCTCATCAATAACAATATCCTCGTCGTCGTAGTCGTCAGCGTCAAGCCAGTACCGCGCTGCCTGTCTTTATGGCGCCAAATACGCTCAGATTGGCAGTAATATTAACAGACGGGAGTATTGCCGAGGGCCTCGCAAAAGTTGAATTTAGAAATGTGATTGTTGTCACAGATTTCAAGCCGATTTTGTCCACATCATTAATTGCCCATTCGCCGTATGTCCCTGCAGAAGTGTTCACAACGATCCGGTCATTGACAGTTGTATTTACGGAAATTGAGCCTGCCAAAGCAGGGCTGAAAGTTCCTGAATAGCTGCATGTGTTTGAGCCGTCAGTTATTAAAGCAACAAGGTTTCTGCTGCCGGCTGTAACAGAAACCAAACACGAGCTGGTTTTGAGCGTTTTGCCTGCGGGCAGCGTTATATAAAAATTGTATGAAGAGTAGTTTGTGTCGGCAGGCACAAGTTTAATCACAGGGCCTTTTGCGCCTTTAGGATGGGTATACAAAAAGCCGAAAGGTATTATTTTCACCACAAGATTGCTCGAATTTGACATGGTAATGTTTGCCTTGTTCGTAAACTGCTCAAAAAATTTCCCGTAGATTGACAGCTGGCTGTCCAAATTACTGGTGCCGTTTCCCGTAACGTCCGCGAATGTTATTGATGTGCCGCTGACTGTGGTATTAATGCCGCCCGACGCAAATACGATTTTCCTGATTGAAGTATCTGCTGTGAATGTGATTGCATCTGCCCTGTCAATAGCGGATAGCTCAGATGACTCGCGGGATAAATCCCTCCTGTGATTTGACTGTATTGTTGCAAATGACAGGATAGTGAGAGTTATTATCAGCATGCTTACACTTATCAGAACCCCTTTCCGGCTTTTAATTGCCATTATTTTACCCATATGTTGTAATCCACAGTTGAATAATTTCCGACGGACGAGCCGTACATTTTGATGAAAGTTCTTTTGCCCTGCCCGATAAACCTGTCTGTTTCGTTAGTCACTTCCCCGACTCTTGTTATATTTCTGAAGGAAAAACTAATTCCGGTGTAGTAATAAGTTTTTATCAGCAAAGACATTTCAAAATTAGCCGGCAGAAGCTGCACAATAGTTGAGTTTATCAGGGAGGCGTTGTCTGATTGCAGGATGCCCCTCTCATCAAGTATCGTGATAATATCATTTGACACTCGGACCTGCTGCATTTCCAGAAACGCCCCTGTCTCTGTTTCGCTAAGCATAACTGCTGCCAAAGCAAGTATCCCGAGAACTGTGAGCAGGGCTATCGTAATGTCGAGAGTCAGGACGTAGCCTCTCTTATTCATTTTTCAAGCCTCCAGATTAAAAAAATAAGCTGCGCACTTGAATTCCCGTAAAGTACTGCCCGCCTGATGTTAATTATGTGCCCCTCAGGCGTTGTGTTGCCTGTGGCTATCACCGTTGTCCCGCTCGGATTTCTTAGTTGCAAAAAGAATTCTTCACCTTCAATGCCCATGACCTGTTTTGCCTTTGTATAGTTTAAATCGGCCAGCTTCTTGAATTCAACCAGTTTGGAATAGACAATCCTGCGGTCAGGGCCTGCAAACCCGAAAACTTCGGCGCCTGACGAGTTTAATTCCCATGCTGTCGGATAGCCCGGGCTCTGCGCAAGCAGGTCTGAAATCAAAATGCCCTGCCTCTCCAAATCATCCCTGATAGTATTCTGTTCAGCCTTGTATTTCAGATTTATTGAAGTTATGAGAATAAGCCCGATTAGCAGCAGGAAAAATCCAACAGCAAAAAACAAGTCCAGAAATACTGTCTGGGCCTTGCGGCCGACTACTGACGAGGGCAAAATCCCATTGTTAGTGGAAGGCAAGAATGTTCTTTTGATTGGCAAGCAAAACTTGTGGCAAAGCTGGGATACAAATCCATTTCCCTCGTCGTCAGTCGTTTTGGTAAATTTCATCAGGTAACCACCACCAGGTCCCCGATGTTTGTCAAAGTCATAGCTGTTTTATTTGCCAGCAGGAAGGATTTTGGAATGGTGCCGGTAGCGTTTGAAACCCTGCTTACCGGAAGGGTGCAGAAGACTGTGACTGAAGTCAAGTCAGATGTTGCGGAAATAAACCTTGAACTCGGAAAAACCCAGAATGAATAGCTTTTTATGAAATTTGTTTTCACTGTGGTGCCGTCCCCGCTGACAAAAGTTTCGCTTATGAAATTGGAAAGTTTCCAGCAGTTGCTCTGGACATCAAGGGAATTTTCAATGATTTCGTTGTTGCCTTTCTCGGAAAAAGCATATACAACTGAAAATGATAAAATCAAAAGCAGCACAAGTGCAGAGAACAATGTTTCTATACCGACCTGCGCCTTAGCCATAGTTTTCAAACTGCTTGTCGTATGATACATCAAAAGCCCTCTCGGTCGAAATTGAAGTTGTACTGGCTGCTCGGAGGTTTTCAAACGCCCCGCTGTCCGGATTCCAATTCTGGACACTGACACCTTTTGAGTTGTCGTTGCATGCAAGCATAATTTCATCTGAATAAACATCTGGCTCCAGAACAATCCAGTTAACTCCGGGGTTAACAGGGATTGCCTGCTGTTCAGCGCCCCATGCTGCGCCGTTCCATACTTTAAATTTTGGGATTTTGGTCCAGGGGAAGCTTGAAGTATAAGCAACCATCGCCCGCGCAGGCTGTGAAATCTGTTCATAGGCAACATCAAAGCACCTGTAATTGCTTAGGCACGTAAGCGTATTTGTAATTGTTGTTTGCGCCCCCCAGCTTGTTCCGTTCCAGAATTCTGTCCACACAGAGCTGGCACCGCCGCCGCTGACACCCATAAGCAGGCTGTCAGAACCCCTTCTTGGCGCCAGTTTATACCAGTTTCCAATTCCGGACAGTATGGTTGCGTTGCCCTCGTCACTCCAGCTTACGCCGTTCCAGATTCTGTATCTTGGCTTGGTGGGCAGTATCAAAGGCGGGAAGCCCCATATAACATCCGATTCCTGCCAGACTACTATGGCCCGTCCGGAATTCTGCTCATAGGCAACATCAAAGTACTGCGCATCAGATGCAGGTATCTCCGTGCTTAAAATAATATTATGCCCCCAGTCGCAGCCTTCATCCACGAGCCCGTCGCAGTCATTGTCCAGCCCGTCACACGTGGTTTCTACAGCCTGATAATTTGAGCCGTAATCTGTACAGGCAGTCCAGCTATGCTGGATTGGGCCGGGAAGGGAACCTATGCCAAAGCAAATGCTGCGGTATGCTGCGCAAACGCCCTTAGTCAGGGGACAAGCCCTGCTAGGAACATCTTCATCAATAGAGTCATCGCAGTCATCATCAATGTTGTTGCAGTCTTCCGCTGCCCAGGGGTGTATGCTGGCGTTGTTATCATCGCAATCATTAGCTCCCGGATGTATGCAGCTGCTCATTCCAACTTCAGAGCCGAAGTAATCCCCGTCATTGTCTGTGCATGTCAGGTATGTACATCCTTCAATTGCACACGTAACAGAGTCATTATTCCAGTGTTCGCAGGGAAATGGCGACGGCCCCGGCGCCTTGAAAATACAATTGCCTGTCCACAAGCATCCGACAGTCCCGCATATTTCCGGCGAATTATAATTTGCAGGAGGAAGACGGCTGCACGCCCAGGGTATGCCTGGCATGCTCATGTTAAAGCACTGCGGAATATAAATGCAGCCTTCCTCTAAACCATCTGTAAATCCGTCGCAATCATTATCCAGGCCATCGCACTTTGTTTCAAATAATTCATAATTCGGGCCGTAATTGCAGGTGCTCCACGCACCGTTTGTGCAGGTTTGTTTTGCGCCGGCGCAAACGCCAGTCTGGTTAGAGCAGTCTCGCACAAGATTTTCATCAATAAGCCCATCGCCATCGTTGTCAACGCTATCGCAGACTTCAGGTATACTTGCGCCGCCGGCTTTCCAGACTACTGCCTTCAATTTATTTCCCGTTGTGAGAAAAACAGCCATAATCTCGTTTGAACGCGGGTTTGAAGCAAGCTTCATGAAAGGTATGGCATCGTTTGTTGTCCCTGGAATTGGAGTGCCCAAATTTAGCCAGCCGACTCCGTTCCAGATGCCGTATAACGCATTTGATGGAACAAGGAAACTGGCTGGCTTGTCATAATATGCTGCCATTAAATTACCGCTAAGCGTTTCATAGGCAGCATCATATGCGCTCATATAAGTAGCAGGCCCGTTATCTGTTGTCAATAGCTGCGAATTAACCCAGTTTTTTCCATTCCAGATTTGTGCATACGCATTGGCATTTGCAGCACCTAACTCCCGCACAAGCAAAACTTTTTCGTCCTTTGTCGGGTTTGATTTCAAAATAAAATTGCTTGTGCCCGCCACCCCTATTGGAATGCCATAAAGGTCAGTACCATTCCAGCTGGCTTTGTTCCATAACCTGTATCCCGGCCTGATGTTTGTGGAATCATAATATGCAATCATTGCATCCTTAGATCTTTTTCCGATAACTGTAAGGGTTCTTGTTTCTGTGGAGCCTTCATTCAGCGCGTTGTCAACAGCAGTGACGTAATATGTATAAGTCCCTTTCAGGTTAAGTGTTATCGTTGTTTCGCAGTTTACTGCTTTGCCTGAACCAACCACAGTCATTAATACATTATTTGTGCCGAAGTGAAGCATGCAGGAAGTTATCGCGCTCTCAGTGTCGTTAACAAATACCTTGATGGTATAAGTGCCGACAGTCAGATTTGCCCAGTCTTTGGGTGTTGGCGTTATGAATATTACCGTAGGCGGCGTATAATCTTCAACTGATGGCCCTGTTACGTTGCCTAAGCGCACGACTCCGTTGCTCATGACTTCCAGCTGGATTTTATGGATTCCTGCTTCGGCAGGTATCTCGCCGATGACTCTGGCAACCGTTGTTGCCAAAACATCTGTCGGCTTTCCTGACGATGTTGCGAGCCTGATTAAAATCTCATTGTTAGTGACGTTTGTAAAAATAATTCCCTCGGGCAGAGTGATGTAAACAAAGGTTCTTGTCCCGGGACCCATGGCATACAGCCTGTCTGACGCAACAGCCAGAGTCCTTATCGCATCTGACGCCTGCTCATATTTTGTTGTTTCCATGTATCTCGAGCTTGTGTATACAAATATGCTCGCAAGCAAGAACAGGAGCAATGTGGATATAATCAAGTATTCAATGCCTGTCTGGCTCTTTCTCGCGCTCAGACAAAAAATGGCCATGAATTGAAATCGGCAATGTAGTTTAAAAGTATTACGACGATTTCAGCTGCCCTGCAGCCGCGAAACTGGAGACTGCTATGGACTGGGCAATTGCTGGGCTACGGACTGCGACTAGGGCAATCTCATTGTATTTGGGCATAGCCATTGCGTTAATCAGAGCAACAATCTTGCTGCCCATAATCAATAACCTTTGCCCTCGTCGTCGTAAGTAGTTATAAAATTCATCAGAGTTAATATTTATCAAAAACTATTCCGAATGCCCTCTGCTCGCTTATGGCAGAAACTTCTGCCTCAAGCTTTTCGACGAATGTTTTGTTGTCCGGCCTCCAGAGCTGGACATTTATGTCTTCATCAGCATCGTTTGTTACAAGGAACATATTATTGGTATCCAGTTCAGGCTCAAGCTCCAGCCAGTAGGGCTTTGCGCCGATGTCAGCAGCGGATTTTTGCGCGCCCCATGAAGTGCCGTCCCAGTAGAAATATTTTACCGTTGTGTTGCCGTAATCTGCATAAGCCACCACTGCGCTGGCAGGCGAAGAAACCTGCTCAAATGCAGCATCAAAGTTTTTCACTTCACTGGCGTAAGTCTGGACAGAATCATCAAGCTCTGTTGCAGCGCTCCACGAAGTGCCATCCCAGAACTGCGCATTCAAGTCAGCGTTTCCGTCAACTGTCGCCAGCAGCATTTTGTTAGAATCTGCGAGGGTTGCAAGCTTGAACCACTTTCCTGATGCAGCACCTATGTCACTCGCATTTTTCTCAGATTCCCAGCCTGTGCCGTTCCATATTCTGTATTTCGGCGTCTGAATGTTGCTGTCCTGCCAGGCTACTACCGCCCTTCCGGAATTCTGCTCATAGGCAACATCATATTCCTGCGAAGTGTAAGTATAAACATCTGCTGTCAGCAGGAGCGAGTTTCCCCAGTCAGTTCCGTTCCAAACCTGCGCATGAAGGTAATTACAGTGCCCCAGAACAACAGCTGTTATCTCGTTTGAATTTGGCTTTGCTGCAAGCTTTACGAATTTTACGTTCCCGCACTCCGGATTGTTAAGCGTTCCTTCGGCACTCCAGCTGGTGCCGTCCCAGATTCTGTAGCGCGGAATTGAAGTTGATTCGGCATAATCCATGTAGATTGCCATTAACCTGCCGGAGTTTTGCTCATATATTGCATCGTAGGTTCCAGGCGAGCTCGCATCGCCATTATATTCTGATAGCGTTTGCACGTTTCCCCAACTGAAGCCATCCCATATCTGCGACATCAAGTCAGGCTTTGATGTCTGGGATTTTTCCTTTGTAAACAATAATTTTTCATTTCTTGTGTTGCCGGAAACTAAAATGTGCCAGCTTGCAGCAGTTTTTCCCATATCTGCTGCAGTCAACTCGCTGCTCCAGCCGGATTTATTCCATAATCTATACCGGGGCGTCTGGCTTGCGCCCGAATCATAGTATGTAAGCATCGCGCCGTTCTTTGTCAGGTCTGTTGTGAAAAAGGAAACATTAACGCTTCGCGTTTCAGAAGTGCCCTCATTTAAGGAGCTGTCAACTGCTGTGACATAGTAAGAATGCATGCCGTTTGAAAGCCCCTGCTTTTTCAGGTAGCAGTTTACTGTTGCGCCTGTTCCAATGAATGTCATATCTTCATACGAACCGTCAAAGTGCAATGTGCATGAGGTTACAGTAATATCATCAGTAACTGTCGCATTAATTATGATGCTAGTGTAATTAATAACTGCACCATTTTCAGGCGTCGGCAGTATGAAAGTAACTGCCGGAGGCGTTACATCCCCGATTGACGAGGCAGTCATGTTTGAACACAGGCACATATACACTGTTCCGGAATCCAAAACTTCAAGGCAAACCTTGTAAACCCCATTCTCAATCGGAATGCTGCCGTTAACTTGCGAAACAGTTGATTTAATTATGTCTGTGTAGCCTTTTGAAGTTTCCATGCGGAGAATAATTTCGTTGGCAGTTATGCTGCTGGAAATAACCCCTTCCGGAAGCGTGACATAAACAAAAGTTCTTGTCCCGGGGTTGGTCGAATAAATCCTGTCTGCAGCCGAAGCAAGTGTCCTTACAGCTTCATTAGCCTGCTCAATCCTAGAATTGTCAATGTAGCTGGTGTCGGTGTAAACAAAAATCGCAAGCAGTATGAACAGGAATATCCCAGTTATTATGAGATGTTCAAGACCTATCTGGCACCTCTTGTTGCCGCTGGTTGGATAAATATCCCTTACCCCCATATATATTAAAATAATATAAGTAGTTTAAAAGTGTTGTTTTGTGTTTTTGATGACGACTGCCTAACTACGGACGAGGGGAATCTGTTATTGATTGTGTCAGGGTTTCTCTCCCCTAGCAAGATAGCTTGCAACTCATAATCAATATGCCTTAATAATCAATATGCCTTATCTATAGTATAGTTAGTAGTCGTCAGCAGGCACCAGTCATACAGGTTCGCTGACTGTGCTGATATTAACAACGCTGGTATTCAAGACTTCAAGCTGGACTGTATAAACACCTGCGCCCGTTGGCAGGTTTCCTGTCATTTGCGTATTAGGCGATTCGACAACATCTGTCTCGCCGGAAGGGGTTTCCACCCGCATCAAAATCTCGCTCTGCGAAACATTTGCAAGAATAATTCCATCAGGCAGCGTTATGCCGACAAACATTTTCGTGCCAGCATCCATCGCGCCTATTTTATCTGCGGCTGACGCAACTGCTCGGATTGCTTCAGATGCCTGCTCAACCCTTGCAGAACCCATGGCATTTGTATTCGAGTAGATAAAAACAGATAACAGCACTACAAAAAGAAGCATCATTATGACGAGCTGTTCAATCGCTGCCTGCCCGGTTCCAGCTTTCATGGTCAGTTAAATGGCTTTGTATTTTAAAAGCGTTACTCGGATGTTTTCAGCAGTAAATAAATTTATAGAAAATCGCTGGCAGATTCTAATCCTGCGATTTTCTATTCCTTTAACTCGCCCTGATGGTGCGTTAAAGTTATATACTAAATTTTCTAATCTACTGTATGATAAACCCTGACGACATTGTTTTTCTGATATCCGCAGTCATAGCCTCCGCCTTTTTGCTTTACTTCTGCTCCAGCGCAATAAGCAAAAGGAGCGACATTTTTACAAAACTGATAGGATGGATTGGCGCATTTATTTTCCTGGCGCTGTTTTTACGACTACTGTCAGTTTCAAACCCAGCGTTCATGATATCGTCAGACCTTTTCCTGCTTATCACAATAACAACAATAACTGTATTAACAATATTACTGGAGAAAAATATGATTAAAAATCCCTCGAGTCCGTCTGAAGTCACAAGTAACATAAACGCAGACCGCGGCCTGGCAAGTTTTGAAAGCTACAGGGCTGCAAAGCACAGTTTTCCGAAAAGCGCAAGTCATGGCGCATCAAAGCTGATTTCAGTCCCTAAGCACAGGCAGATTCTGAGGCTGAGGTAAAAATGACAGATATAACATCCCTGCTGATAAGTATTGTAGGAATAATTCTTGCTTTGTATTCAAATCTTTACATTTGGAAAACGCAGATTCTTTATGTCAAGAGGCATAACCGCGCCGAGAAAAATCTGATGTCAGTGGCTTATGCAAACGCATTTCTTCTGCTGACATTTCTTATGAAGCTATTTACTGTTTTTTACAGCAATCCGATACTGCAGAGGACAGCAGATGTTTTTCTGCTAGGCTCTGTGATGTTTATGATGCTGCTCACGTACTCCCTGAAAAACACCCTTTACAAAAGCCTGAAGGCAATGGCTTAAAGTTACGTTGTATCCAGAAGCTTTTGGTGAGCGTTAGGCATATTCCTGCCCGTCCAAGATAGGTTTTGCTGCCCATAGTCAATAGAATTATTCTTAGCCGCTAGTATTCCTGCCGTTTCAAACTGCTCTTCAAGTAATTTTCTGATTGTTTTCAAATCATGCTGCGTCTTAAGGCAGTCAAGGCAGTCGTAGTGATGCTTGTGATGCGGCGGGCCTACTTTGCTGCCTTTCTCCAACTCGCGGACAATGTCGCACATATACTGCTTCGGGCGCCAGACGCACGGCTTCAACGACTTGCGGAGTTTTTCAGGAATTCCTGACTCGGGGATAACCCACACTTTTTTTCCGTCATGCCTGACCACGCCAATGGGTTTTTGTTTTGCCATTTTATAGCGACGCAAAAATTTCCTCCGCGCCGTAAACTGTTATGCCTGTGTCTGAAATCTTTATCGGATGAATTTTGTTGCTGTGGTCTGTGTAGCGCATCTTCCTTATGGCAACTGCGCGAAGAAACATGTTTTCCCTCCTCAGGTAATATAGAACTATGACGCCGTCAGCAACATACTCCTCGACGCCGTATGTTGAGATTGCCTGCGAGCCCTCCCTTATTTCCGTAATTACCATTGTTGTAACGCCCAGGCGCTTGATTGTCCTGTTCAGGTCAAATACCGCGCGCCTGACTTTGTAGGGATTTTCAAAATACAGCCCGATTACAGACATTGAGTCAACCACAAGCCGTTTTGCATCAATCTTGTCCATCGCATCCTCAATTGCAGTCATGAACAAGTCATACTTGTAAAGCTCGGGGCGTATTATTATCAGCTTTTTGTCCTTGATTAGCTTGCGGATTGGCCAGCCGAATCTTTCCATTTCAATAACTATCTGGTCAGGATCTTCCTCCATTGCAACATAAACGCCAGGCTCATTTGCCAGGGCTCCGGTTACAAGCCACTGGAACGCAAAAATTGTTTTTCCGGTGCCTGCGCTGCCGGACAGGAGAACAAGGCTTTTTTCTGGAATGCCCCCTTCCATGAGATTGTCCATTCCCGATATTCCAGTCTGCAGCCTGTGCGTTTTTGAAACCTGGCTTGCAAGCGACGCATTCTGCAATAATTCAGAAACGCCAAAAATTTTTGCGGCTATGCTGGCAGCATTGGGAACAGAGCCGTTCTTGATAGGTTTGCCCTTTGAATGTCTGAATCTAATGGCC
>JAZDME010000072.1:0-5434 GCA_043801255.1 archaeon | reverse complement strand
GGTTTGAAAGAGTTTCCGTGAAGTCCTACAACCGCAAGTATGCGTGCCTGGAACGCCATCAGCAGAAGTCTGCGGAGATGGTATTGACAATGACTGCGACGGAACTTTAGATAACGGATGCGCGGCAAGCGGAGACATGGCAACTCTTCTACACGAACATAACACCTATAGAAGTGAAATACCTGTAAGTGCATTGGTTTGGGATACAAACCTGACAAGTCTAATGGCTTCGAAATACGGAAGCACATGCACACTGCAGCACATAAATCCAATTCCGTTTGGCGGAGAAAACATGGCGCTGGCTTCTTCAGCAGAGATTGCCCTGAGCTTGTGGTATGCTGAAAAGCAGTATTATAACCCTGCCACTGGAAACTGCATTGACGGCAATTTCAACACCTGCGGCCACTACATAAATATGATTAGGGCTGCAAGCACAAAAATAGGCTGTTCAAAGACAGAGTGCGGCTCAAATGATTTGTGGGCTTGCGGATACGAAATAACTGCAGTATGCACACCAACAACTGAAGTATGCGACGGAGCAGACAATGATTGTGACGGAACAGTGGATGAAGGATGCTCGGGAAATATTACCTGCTACGTAGACGCTGACAAGGATGGATATGGCACTACAACAACTATAATATCTACAGACGGGCCATGCAGCACGATGCAGGGAGAGAGCAGCAATTCTAACGACTGCAACGACGGCAATGCTGCGGTACATCCTTGGGCAGCAGAAGTCTGCGACGGAATTGACAACGACTGCGACGGAGATGTTGATGAAAGCACAGGCGGAGCTTCCTGCACAGTTTCTGGAAAACTTGGCGTATGTGCAAAAGGAGCACAAGTATGCGCTTCAGGGCAACTAACCTGCATACAGACAGTATTCCCAACAACGGAAGTCTGTGACGGCTTTGACAACGACTGTGACGGAACTGTGGATGAAGGATGCGCACTGCCAGCAGACATGACAACACTCCTAACTCTGCACAATACATATAGGAGTGAAGTTGGTGCAAACCCGCTGGTTTGGGATGCAAATATAACGAGCCTGATGACTTCGAAATATTACACAAACTACTGCAGCATAATGCATGTACCTCCATTCACGAGCGGCGGCGAAAACATGGGACTTGACTACACCACACCTGAAGCATGGATGACTGCAATGTACGCTGAAAAGGCCGTATATGATTCCAGCAGAGGAACGTGCGACGACAGTGGTTGCGGGCACTATAGGAACATAATTCGTTCTGCGAGCACAAAGATAGGCTGCTTAAGAAACGGTTGCAACTTGTGGGCATGCGGATACGAATAAGCCAGTTTTTTTCTTTTCTTTTTTTCTCTTTTTTAAAGAACAGCTAGAAATATCATAATAGTGGGCCCGCGCAGACTTTCATGACGGCTTATCCTTTATGCGCTCGAGCGCAGCCCAAGCCGAAATCTCATTTCGGCTGGGCACAGCCGAACTTTGTTCGGCTTGTGCGAGACGCATAGCGTCTCTTTTGGGATAAGCGTTAGACCTTTTCTCCGCAAAGAGAAAAGGGCTGTCGATTTGAACTGCGGACCTCTGCCTTATCAGAGCAGCGCTCAACCGGACTAAGCTACGAGCCCACTGCAAAAGTCATCTTTATGGTTTTTAAAGATTGTACATCCAGAAATCTCCTTTGAAAATCTGTCAAATTTGTTCCTTTTGGATTGGGGACCAAATTTGACTGAACAGTTTCTCCCTCAGTTTATGTGGGGAGAAACTGAGATTTTCAAAAATACTGTTCAGAAACCCTATTTGTTAAACTTCTCGAAATAGCCCTTTTCGCTTGCTTTTGTGATTTTTTCCATTATCTGGACAAACTGCGCTGTGCGCTTCTGCCACTTGTCATACTGCTCGCCGGTTATATGCTCAATCTTGTGGTTTTTGATTTCGTGTGACAGCGCGTATAGCTCATTATACCAGTCGACATATACCTTTGCAATTCTCTTTTGATTGACAAAAGTTTCTGTCAGCATATCTGCGATATGCTCCGGGCTTGGAGGCGTCTTCCCGTTTGTCATTAATGCTGCATGCGACGAATCAACCATTGCCCAATAGAAATCCTCAATTGATGATAATACCTTAACTCGGGCGCGCAGCATGTGCCATGGCGTTCTGTTTAAAACTGTATAAATGGCTTCTACTGACGGCTTTATTCTTCCAAGCAGCAGGAGATATTTCAGCGGCTCAAAAAATCCCAGGTCCAGCAGTGCAACACCGTAGCGGAGCATGTTCAGAATCGCGGGCTCCCCTACGCGGATATTATCCCAGAATGTTGAAAGAGTTACTGTATTCATGTGGAATTTATCGCGCCTTGGCTCATCGCGCATTATCTTGAATAATTCCTCGCGGTAATACGAAACTACCTCCTCGTCCCATATCTGGCTTACATTATCAACTATGACTGCAATATCAATGTCTGACTCTTTCTTTTCCTCGCCCTTTGCTGCCGAGCCAAACAAAACTACGGATAGAACAAGCGGGCCGAATTTTTTGTAAATCTTTGCTGCCAGGTCATATGCAGTTTTGTAATCTTCCCTGTCAATCTTTATCTTGCGCAGCTCATCGCGCTTTGTTGGAATAGGCATCTTATTTTCGTGAGCTTTAACATCAGGAGCCATGTTTATCACATATATTTTTGGTATTTAAATTATTAACTACGACAGCTGACTAAGGATATCTCCTTGTATTTGGGCTTCGCGGCAAATTTCAAAGCAAGATATTTTCGGCTGCTCATAATCAATACACTTTGCCCTCGTAGTCGTTAGTCGTCATGCCTATGACATCGGCGTGCCTGAAAACTTGCTTTGGTCGCCCTGGCCGCCGCCGCGCTGCCCGCCGAGCGAATATGGCAGCTGCGAGAACCCTGTTCCGTACTCGCTGAAATGCCCTTCGGGCAGGAACTTGCCGTATCCAGAGCTGTAGCCTGCGCCTGCTGCGCCAAAGAAATAATTATTGCTTACATTTCCCCATGTCTGCACAGGTCCCGTTATTCCCGGATATAAAGGCGAGTTGAAGTACTGCAGTGCTTCGGTATGCGAAGGCGGTATCCCGAGATGTATTGCCGCTCCGGAAGACTCGAGAATTGCTCTGATGTTTTTCAGCTTTCCTTCCTTTTCCAGATGCTCCAAGAACTCTTTTATCGGCGTGTTTCCCATTCCCGGCGGCAGATGCACGTCCTGATACCCGAAATTGTCTGAAATATGAATGTGCCCCAAGTAATCCTGAATTTCCTTTATTTCAGGTTCTATGTGCTTTTTCCAGAAATTCTGCCTTTTTTCTTCTTCAGTTTTGCCTTCAGCCGGAATTCCATATCGTTTCAGTATATTTATGTGCCCTATATCCCAAGTTGCCTTGATTTTTTCTGCTGCAATTGCTCGGGCCTTGCTCTCGGGAATATTGCGTGCCATTAATTTTTTGGCAAAAATTTCTCTTGCTTCGTCTAGTCCTTTTTTCAGGCTCGCACCGCGCCCCATTGCAAGCCCTGGCTGCCAGTTCTCAACTGAAATAAAAGGCCCTTTATCACCATAATTCTTGTATGAATAGTCTGCCAGATCCGCAAAAGTTTTCGCGCTTTGGTGCTGCGCCCACGTTTCAACAGGCATGAAGAACGGAGTTCGTTCACGGTAAATAAGTTCGGCCGCTTTTTGATTTGCTTCATCTTCAGTTATTGTTTTTTGTTTGGCTTGGTTTTGTATGTTCTGAAATTGTTTGTACTGTTCTTCGTATTTTTTGTGCTCCTCGCTATCCGGACTTGTTGTCTCAATATATGCGTTCAAAACCTTCATTGCGTGGTCAAAACTGTTAGCTATTGAAGAATCAAAATTTTGTTTAATTGAGATCATGTGCCCTGTCCATTTGTTTATCAACTTATCTGCCTCATCTTCACTGATTCTATTATCCTCTTTTACTTTTTTGATCTCATTCTGCGACCTTAGCAACTCTGCTTGCATTGCAGTAATCTCCTGCTGTTTCTGAAGCCATTGTGTGTTGTTCAAAACGTTCAGCCTGTCATCAGTTGTGTAATGTCTCGGACCTTCGGGATACTCTACTGTCTCTCGTTTTACAGGCGCTATCTGACCGCTTTCAGGGTCAATGACATATTTCATTTCTTCTACAAGCCCGCCTTTGCCTTTGTTTTCAGCCTGCTCCCATTTCCACTGCATCGCTGCCTGTGTCGAGCCGTGTATTGTTACAGGCACAGGAACATCCTTATCGACTTGCACCTTGCTGGCCTTGTCAATAACATCCTTAAGGAATTCCTGCGCATATTGCCGCTGGTCCTCTGACCATCGGTTTTCAGCAAACCCGCCGGGGTCTGGCTGTATCGGCGCATGAACAGAAATCAGAGCTTTTTTGCCAAGCTGCAGTTTTGCAAGCTGCTTCATCTCTTCAAAGTGCTTTTCAGGAATTGCTTCCCAGTGCTGCGGGTCTATGACTCCGATTTCAACATTCTGGATTCCTGACATCCCGAGCTTTGCAATTTCCGGCAGCTGCAGCGCTTTTGATGCCGGAGTAGGCGCGCCAAACCTGTAATTTGGATAAACAGTATTAGCCATAATAGATGCGTACGTCGGGTCCATTACGCCATAATAGTTTTCAGGATAGCCTACCATTTTATTCCATAAGCTCTGTGAAATTCATGCCTTTTAAGTGTGGCATGAATTTTACCAAGCAGTTTTGCGTCCCCCAATTTATGGTGGGGACACAAAACTGAGAGCTTATTCATTACCATTTTTTTGTTTCGTACTTTTTATCTCCGCCCTTGATTGCAATAGACTT
This sequence comes from archaeon, assembly GCA_043801255.1. Classification (GTDB taxonomy): domain Archaea; phylum Nanobdellota; class Nanobdellia; order UBA10117; family UBA10117; genus JAZDME01. The sequence continues at coordinate 621 of JAZDME010000072.1, read as the reverse complement.
TGTCAGAGAATATAAATTTTCGTAATCTGCAAACGGCGTCCCTACCGCTTCACTTACAATTTTCATAAGAGTCTGCTTCTGCGTAGGGTCCATGCCGTAAAAAGCCTCTGCAGACATTGATTTCATTACTCCGCGTTCCTCAAGAAGAAGACGCGCGCGTGCTGCCGCGTCGTGCTCGCTTATGTAGCCGCCGCCTTCAAGCGCAATATACTTTGGCGGCCCGAAAGACGCAAACTTTGATGATGGCATTTCGGCAGAGCGCACCTCGCGCTCGAGCCCGCTTGACGACTCACGCTGCGATTTTGGAACATATTTAATTTCCGAAAGCGTTTTTTCCTCAACTTTTATCTCGGGCTCAACGCGCGGGGAAATTTTCTCTTCAAGCTCATCCTTATTGAATTGCTCCTCGTGCTCGCGGTGCTTGTCAATTTCGGCCAGGAGCGCTTCGACTTTTGCCTTCAGCTTTGCACCCTTGACTGCTTTTAACATCTCAGAAAGATGATTCTTTTTTTCATCAAGCGTTGTTTTTCTTTCAAGCTCTTCCCTAATCTGCTTTAAACTCAGGCGTTTTACCATGTTTAGCGAAAAATCTGTCAAATTTGGTCCTTTTTGGCGGGGAAC
>JAZDME010000070.1:0-10606 GCA_043801255.1 archaeon | reverse complement strand
TGACCACATCCTTAAGGCAGCTGAAATAAAGAAGAAAAATCTGAAATGCACAATAGCTGCTTCAGAGGAGACAGCAGTTCACATCAGGAATTGGGATGAAGTAACTGTTGTAGCTATGTCTGGCGCGCAAGTTGAGCGCTTCAAAGTCGATTTAGTTCTTGATGAAGGCGCGCAATTGTTTACTGGAGAATACAAGTTCAAAATTATCAAAGTTCCAGGGCACACATCAGGCGACATAGCAATATATGAGCCGTCAAAGGGAATTTTATTTTCTGGAGACTGCTGGTTCGGTGCAGACGACACAGGCAGATGGGATTTACCAACAGGAAATCTGAAGGAACTGAAGGCGTCTGTTGCACGACTAAAGGGATTGAAAGTAAATGTTTTGTGCACTGGGCATGATTACTGACGACTAACTACGACTAGGGAAAAGGTCATTGTTTATGGGAAAGCGGAACTATCGTGGCTTGGGACTTTTGGTTGCTCACAATCAATGGAGATTCCCCCAGTCGTCAGTCGCCATAGCAAAGCATTACAAACCATTTTTTAGCGGTATTGGGGATTTTTTAATTGGATTTATATAGCTTGTTTTGTTTGGCATATCGCATGTGCGGAATCATGGGCTATACGGGAACAAGGGATGCTGTTCCAATTGTTGTTGATGGTTTGAAAAATCTTGAATACAGGGGCTATGACAGCTGCGGGATTGCTGTTGTTTCTGATGATGGAATTTCAATCAAAAAAGACGTTGGCCGAGTCGAGACGCTGGCAAACAATGGGCTGCGGGGCAGCGTTGCAATAGGGCATACAAGATGGGCAACGCACGGCGGAGTAACGCAGGGCAATGCGCATCCGCATCTCAGCAATGATGGCAACATAGTAGTCGTACATAACGGCATAATTGAAAACCACCTGCAGCTGAAACGCGAGTTGACAGAAAAAGGCTTCACTTTCCTCAGCCAGACTGACACAGAAATAATACCAAACTTGATTCAGTTTTACGCTGCGGGTATGCCTTACATTGATGCGGTAAAAGCCGCGTTGAACAGGCTTGAAGGCAGCTATGCTGTTGTGATTGCAAGAAAGGGGGAAAAGCAATTAGTTGCCGCAAGAAAGGAAAGTCCGCTTGTGCTCGGAGTTGCAGAGCACGGATTGTTTATAGCTTCTGACATTCCTGCGTTCCTTGCCCAGACAAAGAAGGTTGTTTATCTTCATGATTTGGACATGGCAGTTGTCAATGACAAAATTCATGTGTTCAGCCTCAAAACAGGGCTGCCCGCGGAAAGGAGCATTGACAGCATAGCATGGGATGTTGAGGCTGCAAAGAAAGGCGCATTTGAGCATTTCATGCTCAAGGAAATCAGCGAGCAGGTCGACACAATATCAAATGCAATTGAGCAGGACAAAGGTGACATTGAGGAAGTCGCCGAAGCAATAAGAAAAGCAAAAGGCATTTACCTGGTTGCGTGCGGCACAAGCTACCACGCATGCAAAGCCGCGGAATACAAATTCTCATGGATTGCAAAAAGGCACGTGAACGTAGCTCTGGCTTCAGAATTTCCCAACTACAAGGATTTTCTTGTGCCTGAAAGCCTTGTGATAGCAGTCTCGCAGTCAGGAGAGACAGCAGATGTAATGGCTGCGGTGCGGGCTGCAAAGGAGAAGGGCGCTAAAGTCATAGGTCTGGTAAATGTTGTGGGAAGCTCTCTTGCAAGGGAGAGCGACAAGGCAGTAATGATACATGCTGGCCCGGAGATATGCGTTCTAAGCACAAAGGCTTACACAAACCAGCTCGCAATTCTAACGCTGATAGCATATGCGCTCGCAGGCAGATTTGAGGAAGGAAAGGCAAAGCTGAAAGAGCTGATAAGGTATGTATATTATCTGACTTCGGCAACCATGCGCGCGCATATCATGCAGCTCGCAAGCCAGTTAAGATACGCGCAGCACATGTATACTATAGGGAGAGGCATGCAGTATCCCACTGCGCTTGAAGCAGCGCTCAAGATAAAGGAAGTTTCATACATTCACGCGGAAGGATTTGCCGGCGGCGAGTTAAAGCACGGGACAATTGCCCTGATAGAACAGGGAACGCCATGCCTGGTTTTCACAAGCAGCGACACTGAGAAGGAAATGATAAGCAATGCTAGCGAGTTGAAGTCAAGAGGCGCATACATAATAGGCATAGGCCCGCAGCAGAATGAAGTTTTCGATTTTTTCATAAAAGTGCGGGAAGCGGAAGAAGCAAACAGCATCTGCCAGATAATTCCCATGCAGCTGCTTGCATACCAGCTTGCAGTGCTGAGGGGCTGCGACCCCGATAAACCGAGAAATCTTGCAAAGTCCGTGACTGTGAAATGATTTTTTGTGCTGGCATGATTGCTGACGACTAACTAGGGAAAAGGATATTGATTGGGAGAAGCAAACACAAGCTGAACGAAGTTCGGCTGTGCCCAGCCGAAATCTAATTTCGGCTTGGGAATCATCTTGGCAGGGGGAGAAACCCTAACACAACCAATAGAGATATCCCCCAGTCGTCGTCGCACGAAAAGGAATTTAAGTCTAATCGTCTTTGAAAAGATATGCTTATCCGAGATAGTTATAAGATAATTACAAAAAACAAGAAGGCAGAAAATATTCTTAGAAGTGTAGCAAATCTCGACAGCAGGATAAATGAATGTGTGATTACCCATAAGCAAGGGGATTTTATTGGCGCGTATCTTGCGGGGGATATAGATGAATATGAGGAATATGAAAAAATTGCGACTTATATTGCCGCGACATACGGCGCAGCAGTATGCCTGAACGAGGAGCTGCATAAGGAGCCTCCGACTGCAGTAAAAGTAAAGTACGAGGACGGCTGCAACTGCATAAAATTAGTTGGCGATTATATTCTATTCGTAAATGCAAGCATACCCGAAATGGACGAAGAGCTTGAGAAAAAAATAAACACTATAGCAAAAGACTTGAGGAATTTAGAAAATCAGATATGAATGCACGCAAGTATCTTTTCAACACGCTCTTTATTCCTCTGGGCCCCTTTCTTGCCAGAGCTTAAGCCCTTAACGTATTGTTCAACAAAGAATTCTGGTTCGATGCGAAGTTTATTTGCACATATTTCAGTTGCATCCTTGACAATTTCCTCTGGAGTTTTCTTCAAGTCGAGTTTTTCCACCAGGGAAACTGCAATATCATTGAAAAGGTCACCATCAGTGGTACATTTTTTCCAAAAGCCAAGCTTTCCCAGTTCTTCACCAAATATTCTTGAATACCTGACGTAGTCTTCCAATCCGCTGCGCTCGCGAAAGTTTGTTAGGTAAATGCCCCCGGAAAATTTAAACCGCCTGCTGGTTTTAGGGAAATCCTTTTCAAAATCCGCCTCCCTGTTGGAAAATAACATATCAACTCCGTTGAATAGTATATCATTTATAGTAGAAACTGCTTGCGCATATTGTGTTTCAATATAATGCCCGCACATGTTATATTAGACGCAAATTAGTTCTAAAACCTTACCCATGCGCGATTTCAGTCCAGGCAGACTACCTTATTTTTACTAGTTAATCCGCGGATGATTCTTGCTTTCTTTTTGAATTTCTTCCCAAGAAATTTAATTAATTCTATATTCGCGCGGTTGTTTTCAGCAGGCGCAGCTACAGCCACTTCGAGAACAGCGCCTTCTGACAGAATTTCAGTCTTTGGCGAGTTTGGCTTTACTTTTACGCTGATAATCATAAGTTTTTAATGCTGTTTGGAACATAAATAATTATGTATAAACGCCTAGCAATATTACTTATACTGGTTTTCCTTGCAAGCGGTTGCATCAGCAGCAGCCAGACATTTCACATTCCCGAACCAAGAAGCTGCGATAATGAAATTGCTCAAGTCTCGGGGCTGGTTGCAAAAGCGCAGAGCTCTGAATCTGCAACAGTTACGAGAGTTGTTGATGGAGATACGGTAGAACTGGCAGACCTGAGCAAAGTCCGCCTTGGCGGAATAAATACTCCTGAGAAAAATGAAAACTATTTTGCTGAAGCAAAGGAAAATCTCGAGTCGTTGATTCTGGACAAGCAAGTCTACCTGCAGAAAGATATTACTGATAAAGACCAATACGGCAGATATCTTAGATACATCTTCACAACAGACAAATTCGTTAATGCTGAGCAGGTTTCAGCAGGATTGGCATCAAGCTATGAATATCCGCCGGACATAAAATACCGGTTCCTGTTTGACTGCCTTGAAAAATCCGCCCGCGAAAAGGGAATTGGCATCTGGAAAGGCTACGGATTATACAATTTTTCAGCAAAAATTCATCAAAATCCAGACACATCTTCAAATCCGAATGATGAATATATCACTATAACAAACTATGGCAATAACGTTAATATGAAAAGCTGGCTGATGAAGGATGCCGGAACGCATATTTACACTTTTGGTGATGTTGACATAGATGAAGGGAAATCAATTACAATTTATAGCGGAAAAGGAAATGACGCTGAAAGCACAAAGTATTGGAATCAGGCAACAACAGTCTGGAACAACGACGGGGATACCGTTTTCATAAGAGATGGTGCCGGAAATCTGGCGATGGCTTATGCTTACTGACTACGACGACTAGGGCAAAGCTCATTATTAAGGTAAGGCAAAAATAATCTTGGGCTTTTGGCTGCCCACAATCACTATCCCTTTACCCTAGTTGTAGTAGTCGTCATCAAAATGCTTAATAATTCCTTAATCCTCTTTAAGGTATGACAAATAAAATCGTTATTGTTGCCCTGGCGGCTATTTTGCTTGTTATTCCTACGGCATTTGCTTGCCCGCCATCAGAATTATTTGGACATTTTGCAATCAAAGATGTCAAAGTTTACTCTGAAAATTTTCATTTTGTGAGTTATGAAAGTTCTATGCACAACGTAAATGAAAAGTATACTATAGATAATGGTTATCCTGCCCCGTACTTTCCGCCAGAGATGTATTTTGGTTTTGAAGGCAACCCCCAAAATCTGAGGGTTGTTGTTAACGGTAACGAAATAGTAAACGCAAAAATCGAAACACTAAAAACCGAAATAGAGCGAAACGATTTCAGCACACCGGAAATTGTGCTTCGAAAATATACAGCTTATGAATTTCCTAAATTAAATCTTACTCCATATAACAGTGCTCCAGACCCTAAATACGAAGGCGCAGATGCAAAAATATATCTTGACAGCGAATTGGTCCGCGAATATACCATTACTATTATTCCTCCAAAAATTTCCGACTGCGGAGGTATGTTTATCTCGCCTCCGGCTTACTTAACATTAGCTGGAATGGTGGCCCTGCCAATCCTAATCATCGGTGCAGCGGTCTACTTCGTTCTGAAAGCAAGAAACAACAAAGCCAAGAAGAAAAGATAGTTTTGCTACCCCCGAACACAAAGAGACACAAGCCGAACAATGTTCGGCTGTGCCCCGCCGAAATCCCATTTCGGCTTGGTTACCCTTTTATTTGCATATTTACGTGGCAATCGTATGAAAGTCGTCGTAATTAAAGATTACAAGGAAAATGAAAAGAAATGCAGTGTCCTGCCACTCAGAGGAAGAAAAGATTTTGAATTTATCAGCAGAGATAATTTTGATATGAGTGATTTTTCAGGCTTAACGCTGCTCCATCCCGAAGGCGAGCCAGTAAAAAAACTCAGCAAAGATACTGACTTGCTTTTAGTTGACTCAAACTGGCGCAAAGCAAGAAAAATGTACACAAGATTAGAACAAAAGTATCCGAACATGAAAAAAGTCAGCATTTCCGGGTTTGTTTCCGGATATCCATGGAAGAAAGGGCGCCCTGAAAACGGTTTGTGCAGCATTGAAGTATTATTCGCAGCATTTCTGCTGGCAGGAATATATGACGAATCTTTATTTGATAGTTACAGATACAAAGATAAATTTTTTGAGCTGAATAAGGAAGTAATTGCAAAACTCAAGCGCTGACAAGATTTTTAAGAATAACGTGTTGAATAATTATATGCGGAGCAATATGATAAGCGGAAAACTGCCAAAGCTGTCAAAAAAAGAACTGGAAGAGCGCTGGAAAAAGGAAAAGTATGCAATCACAGAAATATTAAACACTCTTGGCCCCCCAACGCCGCCAATAGGCGTGCAATTTTTTGGCAAGTTTGACAGGCGGAAATCAGACCTGTCTGAAAAGTTAAAGGACATGCATCCTAACTTGGAATTATACCTGCCTTATCCTGCGCCAAGCACGGGCGTTGAGCTTGACACAATGAGTCCTGAAAAACTACTGGAAATAATTCTGAAAGACTACGAGCACAGCTGTTATGGTTATAATAGTAGGGAACCGAGATTCAGCGTCTACCCGTCAGTAGAATTTTTCACACTCGAGTGGAGGCAGCCAAAACCCGGCGAACCCTACAATTGGAAAACTCCCAAAGTAAAAATTAGTTTTGATTTGGGCCAATTAAGTTTAACAATGGAATATAAAAATTGTCCTATGCCGCAAAAAGTCAAAAACCTGATGAAAAGATTAAATGGAACCGGTGTGTCAATTAATGTTCATACTTACAACTTCTACGATAACAAGTAAATAGAATTAATAAACGCAAGCCTGCAGATATCCTTTTGCGCAGATTATGGCTGAAGGCTCTGCAAATGAGCCGAAGCAGAAGTGATAGATGGCAAAAAGCACAAGAATTGTTATGCACGTTAATGCAAGGAAATAATTTAACGGATAGCGTCTTATGACAACTTTCAAAGTATGTTTCTGGTGATGGAGCAACAGCGCCGGGATGAAAATGGCTGCTGCAAATATGCCGATATAGGGGCTTTGCCCTTCAAGCAGGGAAGCGCCAAGCCCAAGCCCATAAAGAACGCCGCAAATGCCTAACGCGACCTCGTCATCGCGGTGCATTTTGAAGCTAAACGGCCGGGATATCTGCAGCAAAATGCCTGCCAAAAACAAACCGAATAATCCCAGATATATCAGCTTATGGGAGAGAAACTCATCATAGAAATAAACCAGCGACTTTAATGACTCGCTGGCGCCTTGGAGATGAAAGGAAATGTCATTTGCGCTGTGATTCATTCCATGTCCCTCGAAAAATAAGGCGATTGATATTATGATTATCCAGGGTATTACATGTTCGATGATTTTGGAATAAAACCTGGTCTGCCTGTGCCGCAACATTTCCTTATAGAGTATATACCCCATAATCACTAAAAAAACCGGAAGGAAAAGATTTGAGTAATAAATATAATAAAATATTCTTAAGACGATGAGTGTCATTATTCCTATGGTCAGAGCAATTATTATCTTGGTTATGCGTTCCATAGTGGCCCGCTATAATTTTATTTTTTCACGAATATAAGGATAGCGATTGACGTGCTTGCAGTCCATGCAAGTCACTTCAACAGCCTTTGTTTTGGGGTTTGTCCTGACTCTGATGTTCTTTGCGTGGAGATAGTGATAGCACTTATGGCAGAACTTCCGCCTTTGCTCACGCCCGAGCTTGACATTATATTTCATGGCCAGCTTGCGGAGCAGGAAAACATACCTGTTAGCTCTGTCAGGCTTACCTTCTCTCGCGGCTAATGCCGCCTCTCTAAATAGGATTTCAATTCGTTCTTTAGCTATTTCCTGCTGCCACTCGGGCTTTTCACGACGGTTGTCCATAAAATTAATTCGCGGGTAATGTTTTTAAAGTTACCACATATTAAACGTCAATGGCGAAATACAAAGATATACGTTTTAGCATTTATGTTAATAAACCATTGTTAAGAAAAGTGCGTTTCGAAATAGGAGATGATGAAGTATATACTTATTTGCCATCGCTGAGCGGGTATAAGAGTTTAAGGCCTGATAAAGCGGCTAAGATAATAACTAGTTTGGCAGAAAAAATTGCCACTTATGAAAGGAAGTTTGGCGGCGTTGAGTTATCTTATAATAGGGTTGCGAACGTAGATGGCAGTAATGTAGTTTCAGCATCTTTGCGCAACGATAATTTGTCATGCGTAATAAAGCATCATGTTTCTTGGAGGCGAGAGGAAGGATTTGACGATGATCCATTTTTTCCGCCCAGGATATCTCTCAGTCTTAAATTTAAGTCAAACAAGTCTAGGGATCTGGAAGAATATACGGGTTTAGCAGCTTTACTGCAGTCACCTGACATAAAAGAGTTATTGCCAGCAGCTGGCTAATCACAAACAATTTATTCCTTGAGTGTTATTAAATCATATGCCTCCGGACCACAGGGAACTTCTTGCAAAAGCCAAAAAAGAGATTGAGATTGCAGACCATCTGATTTATGTCACTTACCAGATGGTTTCTGAAGTAAAAATCTTGATGGCAATTTCCGAGCACATAATCAACGCCGCTCACGCAGCCCTTGAGTCGCTGCTGGAATTTGAGCGCTATTACAAAAGGCTTGATGCGTACCACCAGAGTTTTGCCCTGGAGATTTCAATTTACCGGACCAAAGATATAGAAAAACGCCATGGATTTGACCCCAAATTCTACAGGCTGCTGCAAAAATTAATGGAGATACAAAAATTTGACAAAACTTCAATAATGAGGTTCAAGCGCGGTGACAGGTATATTTTGTCAACAGTCGACTATCAGATGTCTGTTCTTGATTTGGATAACATGAAAAGATACAAGTACTTAACAAAAAAATTCATCGATTCCGTTGATTTAATAATATCAAAAACGCAGATTCAGCCAAAGTAAGATGTTTCCGGGTCTTTTGACCTTTTTATATCCGAAGCTTCCTTTGCCTTTTCTATTATTCCCTTAAGTTTATCCTCAAAATCCGAAGCGCGCTTCAGCAAAGGCTTGTAATCCACTTTTAAATTCAGATATTTGTCAAGAACTTCAATTATTTTTGCTGCAGCCTTGCTGTCCGGCAGGTTTGAATGTGTTTCTGCAAATACGAAGGATACTTTGATGTCTTTCGGAATTTTTACAAGCAGCGCGCCGGAAACTCCGAATATAATTCCTTCCGCGATGGGCTTGCAGTTTGCCCCTTCAAGAACTTTTATTTTTGCTTCCTGATTTGTGTGGTAAAATGCCATTGGCTCATCGCGCTCCATCTGGCTGCCTATGCCCTCAATTGCTATGAGCTCCTTTGCTTTCAGCTCGCGGCATAATGCAACCAAGGCGTCAGCAACCTCCCATTCCAGGCCGTTGACTCCGGCTACGGCCTCCAGAAGCACTATGTTAAACTTTTCACTGTAAAAAATCTCGAGCGGCTGTATAATGCGCCGTCCATGAACCAGTGCCATTGGCGCCAGCTCTGGGCTCCATATTTTGCCGATTGGGCGCATTTTGAGGTGATCCATCAGATATTCTGTTGCAATTGTTGCAACAAAGCCGAAGCCAGGGAATCCCTCTATGATAATCGGGTTTGGCTTGACCTTTTCCCATAGCTCAACTTTCATTGACATGTGCGGCAAGCCAAGAGTTGGATTAGGATTAGGTTTGGATGTTGGTGCGGCCATGTTTTAGCTTCTACAGCTTGCTATTTATAGTTTTCTGATTAGCGCTGATGACGACTACGACAAGGGGAACAAAGCCGAAATAGTGATTTCGGCTAGCACAGCCGAACTTCGTTCGGCTTGTGTCGCCATTGTTTGTGGGAAAGCCAAGCGAGGAAACAGAAACCCTTGCGCAATCCAAATCCCTTTCCCCTAGTTTTTTAAATTGCAACAGAAGTACGGTAGTATGGTTAAGGCACTTGTACTGTTATCCGGCGGGCTTGACTCAAGACTAGCTGTAAAAATCATGCAGAAGTTCATGACTATGGAGGCTATATTCTTCAAGCTGCCTTTCGGCTCACGCTACAGCAAGTGCTTTGATGATGTTGTCAGATTTTGCAGGAAAGAGAAGGTAAAACTCAACATAATTGACTGCACCACAGGCAAACTGCTTGATGAATATCTGAATATCGTAAGAAAGCCAAAGCACGGGCGCGGCACAGAGTTAAATCCATGCATTGATTGCAAGATTTTCATATTAAGAAAGGCAAAAGAATTCGCAGATGCTAATGGATTCAAAGTAATAGCAACTGGAGAAGTTTTAGGGCAGCGCCCGATGTCCCAGAACCGCAGAGCTTTAGACTTGATTGAAAAAGAGTCTGGCCTGAAAGGAAGGCTGCTGCGCCCGCTCTCAGCAAAACTCCTTCCACCAATCAAAGGGATTTCAAAGTCAAAATTTCTTGACATACGGGGCAGGAGCCGCGAAAAACAAATCGCATTAGCAAAAAAATTCAAGATTTCTTTCCCGAGCCCTGCTGGCGGATGTCTGCTTTGCGAAAAAGGATTTTGCAGGAAGCTGCAGCCCTTGCTGAAACGAAATATATCTGAAATTGACATCGGGTTGTTAAAAATCGGTAGACATTTCAAAAATAGCGGTATTGTTTTGGGAAAAAACTATGAGCAGAATTTGCAATTGTCAAAGGTTTTCAAGAAATACCGCACAGGAATCCTGCTTGAGCCAAAAGAACCTGGTCCAACTGCCTTCGTCAGGGATAAAAAGTACATTCCCGAAGCAAAAAAGCTTATTCAGAAATATTCAAAGCATAAAATCAGGACAATTACGACGACGGACTAGGGAAATC
>JAZDME010000068.1:0-23732 GCA_043801255.1 archaeon | reverse complement strand
CGAACTTTAACTTTACTGATTTTAACGCGGCAATCAAATTTGTAAAGGAAAATCCCGGCAGGTATGTTGTAAAGCCAAGCGGGAAAGCGCAGAACGAAAAAGAGCTTCTGTTTGTTGGAAATGAGGAAGACGGAAAGGACGTCGTAGAAATCCTTGAATTATACAAGAAAAACTGGGGAAACAAGATAAAACTGTTCCAGCTGCAAAAATATGTTTCCGGCGTCGAGGTTGCAATAGGCGGCTTCTTCAACGGAAAAAATTTTGTCGCACCAATCTGTATAAATTTTGAGCACAAGCGCCTGTTTCCGGGGAATATCGGCCCAAGTACCGGCGAGATGGGCACTAGCGCATTTTATATAAAATCAAACCCGCTTTTTGTAGCAACCCTGGAAAAAATGAAAAAACAGCTTCAGGACTGCGGATATGTCGGCTATTTTGACATAAACACCATTGTCAATGCCCGAGGTATATATCCGCTTGAAATTACTGCAAGATTCGGCTACCCCACAATAAATCTTCAGATAGAAGGCATGGTTGGCCCCTTTGGCGAGTTCTTATATAATCTGGCATCCGCGAAGGAAGATTATGAGATAAAAACAAAGAGGGGATTTCAGATATGTGTTGTAATAGCGGCGCCGCCTTTCCCATTTACGGATCCTGCTGCATTCAAAAAATATTCTGAAGATGCGTTAGTTATTTTCAAGAAGCCAAATTATGAGGGCGTTCACATCTGTGATGTCAAGCTGGTTGATAATGACTGGCGCCTTGCAGGAACTTCCGGCTACGCGGTTGTGGTGACAGGCTCTGGCTCAACAATGGAGGAAGCCAGAAAGCAGGCATATTCGCGCGTGGAGAACATAATGATTCCAAATATGTTTTACAGGACAGATATAGGCGCCAAGTGGACGCTGGATTCTGACAGGCTGCAGACTTGGGGATATTTGTACTAACTGCCTTCGGCATTAATAGTGAAGGGCAAAGGGATTTGTATTTGAGGCTTCGGTTTTTCTTGCTGCTTGAATGATGTTGCGAAGCTTGGGGTTGAGAGATTGCCCTAGTTAGTCGTCGCAGCCGTTCGCCCTTTCTTATACGACTTATCCGGCCAGAAAATATATCCTGAGAACAGGCATGCGGCTCCGGCTGAAACAAATATCATGCCGAAAGCTGCCTGCGGGTTTCCGAACTGGTTTGCAATTAATCCTCCAACCAGCGGCCCGATTATAAGCCCGAAATCTTTTGATGTGTCAAATACTGACGTCATCTCGCCCATCATGTTCGCGGGAACAATTTTTGTAAGCAGCGACTCGGTTCCCGGCAGAATCCATGATGTCGCACCTGCAGCCATCAGAACCGCAAACAGGAAAGCCGCGGGCGTCTGCGCGAGGAATATGAAATAACTTGAGGCGAACAGCAGGAAAAATCCGCTTGTTATAATATATTTCGTTCCGACTTTGTCCATAAGATAGCCTGATGTTAAGTAAAGCATCCCTTCTATCGCCATCATCGCGCCGACAAGAACTCCCACAACAGTTTCGCTGAAACCAAATGTCTTGATTCCTGTCAGCGCTATAAATGCCCATTCAAGGGATATCCACATATAGGCAATTAGCGACAAGGCATAAAGCGGGGTTGCGTGCTTGTGAAGCTTCATGTATTTTACAAACGAGAGCATTAGCAGCTTTATTCGCGACTGGTGCTCATGCTCTTTTTCCATCTTGCGGAATCTCTTGACATCTTTTCCGCGGAATATCAGAAATGCCGCGCCAACGGCTGTGAACATAAGAAATGTAAAAATCAGGAAATTGTGCTTGTCTGAAAACTGCGTGCTTACTATTCCTGCAATCATCGGGCCTGCTATCCATCCGAGCTGGGTTATTGTGAGATAAACTCCCTCGGACTGCGCAAGCATTTTTCTCGGGCTGAAGTCCCTCACCAGAACAGTTGACGGCACCCAGAATGCAACTGAAATTACTCCCGCAAGCAGTGATAGCACTGCTAACTGTATTGCGCCATTTGAAAAGAAATATAATATTCCGAGCGCTCCGAGCGCACTCATTGCCGTAATTAACATCCTTATTCTTCCGTACCTATCGACTGCCAGTCCTATCGGCACCTCTGAGAGAAGCGACGCGACATAAACCAATGATATTATAATTCCGACAATCGCAAAATTATCTGACTCGCCTTCTACAAACAGCGGCAGTACAAAATCGTAAATCGCAAAGGCAAATATTGCTATAAATGAAAGTATTGATGCCTTGAAAACTCCGGACAGCAGTTTTGCTGTCCCGAACAGCCTGTTAGTCATGCCAATTAATTTGCATTTTGGCTATTAAAAGTCTGAGTTACGACAATAAAATAAGAAAAAAGTAAAAATAAGAAATGCTTACTTCTTTTTCTTCATGTGCAGAAGCTGAACTTTTGCCACGCCTGGTCTCCAGACCTGTGATGGTAACCATTCCGGCCTGTTTTCCGGTGCTGGCACTCGCTTTCGGTTTCCCTTGAATATGTGCACCCTGTCTGTTCCTCTTTCCCGCAGCTTGATGTCTGTAAATCCCCTGGTTGCTGCTTTCAAAGCTGCTCTTCGCGGCTGGCTTCCTGTGAAAACATGGTCAGTATCCTTGCCGCCCTGCATCAAAACAAAATATTTCTGCTCTTTCGCCATCATCTCTACACCTCCGAATTTGTAACTGAGCTTGCGTGAGTCTCAGTTCGTAATTTTAAACATACATACACTATATAAAAGCTTCGCTGTGATGCGATTACCTTTTGACTATTGCAAAAATAAGACTGGTGCGACGACGACTATGACGAGGGAAAAGGTTACTGGTTAGGGGATATCAAAATTGTCTTGGGCTGGCTTTTGGCTGCTCACAACCAATAGAGATTCCCTAGTCGTAGTTCGTCGTAGAAATCAAACGTTAACGCCTAAAGTATTCATCTGCGCAATGGCATCATCAAACATCTGCTTTGCTGTTGCAGCTTTTGCATCTGCACTGCTGATAAGACCGTCATTGCTTTTGAAAACCCCGTCCCTGTACAAGTCATCTGCTTCTATGTAAATATCATTTGAATCCTTTAATGTGAAGTGAACCTCTGTAAATTCCTTTGGCGCTGCCCTTGAGAAAAAATTTGTATTAAGCTGCTGCCGTCTTGCCTTGTGGTCTGCAAAACTCCCGACAGCAGTTCCCGCATCAACAGTTCCTGCACGCCACCTCTGAATCAGGTTTGCTTCATCAGTCTGTATCTGCCTCATGTTGCCAATATTTGTTTTCAGCGTTTCAGTATATGCGGAATCTGAATTGCCGCCGGATATGCCCCTAGTAGCGAGAGAAAATCCATACAAAATCCCTGCCGCAATAAGCATCAGGATAAATCCGTAAATAATTGATTTCAGCATCTTGTTGATTGGCATGAAATTATCAAAACTCGGGGCTATTTATTTCTGACGTCGCAATAACGAAAAGCTTTTAAATAAGTTTAGCTTATTTTAAGTTAGGTTAAATAATATGGTCAATGTCAATTTAAAAATAAGCGACTATGCAAGCCGCGTTTTAGGCGTTATAAAAGAAAAATTTGGCCTGAATGATAAGTCCGAAGCATTAAACAAATTTGCCGAAATGTTCGGGGACGATTTTATTGAAAAGGATGCTAAAGATGAATATGTCAAAAAGATACTCCATGTTAGCGAAGAGCACTTTAAAAAATACGGCTACAAAAAGATGTCTTTAGCCGAACTTAATAAACTCTGTGAAGTTTGAAATGTTTGATTTTGAATTATCTGATTTGCTGCAGATTAAAATCAAGAAACTTATTAAAAAAGACAAAAAACTAATTGAAATATTAAATAGGAAAATCCAAGAAATAATAAACAATAATACCGAAACAATTGACAGATATAAAAATTTAAAACATGATTCGTCAGATTACAAAAGAGTTCATATTAGCAAATCTTTTGTGTTGACATTTCAAGTTGTTAAACAAAGGAATTTCATCCTGTTTGCGGATTTTGACCATCACGATAATATTTATTAATTGAAAGAAAATGGGTTTTTATTTGTTTTCAAGCCTGGAGATTCGTATCTCCAGATTTTTTACCTGTTCTTCCAGTCCCTTTTGTGAATTTTCTGCAAGGGCTCGGATTTGCGGCAGAATTTTTCCGAAATCTAAGATTCCATCATAAAGTCTCTGCATATCTTTAATCTCGACCGGATGAAAAACTCCTAAGCTTAAAGCATATTCATCACTGCCGCTTTCTTTTTGGCCGCCGCCCGTATCCCAAGAGCAGGCATTATAGAGCGCGTATATTCCGTGCCTTTTTGCTGCAGCTATTAATGCAGGCTTTGCTGCTTTTGCAACCAAGCTTGCTAATGCAGTCTCGTCGCTTCTGTCATCGTCGGGATTTGCATAAAGCGCGGGAAATCTTGCTAAGACCCACAGGCCAAACCAAGGTGTGCCTTTCATTTTTTCAGGCAATTTCTTATATCCTATGTTTTCGCCTGCAAAATGCGTACGAGGCTCAATATTTGCATAACTCTTTTCAGTTACCTGAACTATTGCTTCAGTTCCAAGTATTCCGCTCTGAAAAGTAACATTTGGTTTCTTTCCAAACCATTTAAGAATAGATTTTCTGTCATCATCTGCATCTTCAATTTCTTTTGTTAAATCTGGCCCCATTTTATTTGTTCTCAATCCTTGGCGCAAGAATGAACGACATCTGGAACTTGTTAAGGGATTTGAAGTCCAATTTGAGGGGGTAATCTTTTGAGAACTGGACTGTTACTGTATCTGCCAGCGCAGATGTGCGCGCCATCTTCTTCAGGTATTCAATTGAATAAACTGCCTTGACAGTGTCTGCTGCTGACAGCTGAAGCAATGCGTCGTTGCCTTTCATTAATTCGACTTCGACTTTTGAGCCTGCGTCGCCTGCGGAGATTGCAAACATGTTCTTGTCAGCTTCAAATGACACGGCTTCGCCGGCAACAGAAGCATCATCTATATAATCTCGAAACTCTGCTGCATCAACTTCAGCTGTTGCCATAAATTCGAGTGAGGGTATTTTGCGCTCTTTTCCTTCCCTTTCTAATAAAGGAACATAGAACTTCTTGGTGGAGCGCCCAAAAATCGTGATTTTCAGCTTGTTTTTTTCCAGAGTCAAGGCCAAGCTGTCAGTAGGCTTTGCCCTTTTCAAAGCCTGCTTTAAGCCCTCTAAATTGACTGTAATGTCAATTGGCTCCTCAACCTTAAACTCTGTAAATGTTGACGGCAATAGGTTTAGGACAACCATTGAGATGTTTGCAGGGTCCATAGCCACAAGCTTTATTCCTTCCTTCTGGAACGAAAAAGTAGCCTCGGTAATGAAATCAGACAGTATCGAAATGCTTCCGTTTAAAATTCTTGGCTCATTCAATTTAAGGCTGAACATGTTTTCTCTCCTTAAGAGTAAAATGCATTAGTTTTTTAATAGTTGTTATGCTGGAGAATACATTCATTTCTTATTGTGCATCACGATTTTGTTATAATTTTTATTTATATTCACATTCTTCGAACTTTTTGTTACAAAGCGATATTTGAAATAATTGCAATATCCTATGTCAACCAGCGCTACCCCTAGCAGTATAACGAAAGCCCATATCATCACTGGTGCGAATACTGCTGCTACAGCCAGCAGCAGCAATCCCAGTCCGTAGCCAAGCCATCTGTAAAAATCAAATTCACTATCTTTCATTTTAACAATATCACGGTTACCTTTTTACTGGCTTCTTCGCCTTAATTATCTGCAGGTGCTTCGCATGGTCTGCGCCGCAGCCGAATAACCAGTCCAGCAGCCAGACTATAAAAATCACGATAGGTATTAACAAAACCATCGCAGAGGCGCCTTTTCCGGCAAACCACCCAAAAAACAAGCCGATGATAAGCCAGCATAGCTCTTCAAATCCAACTAATTCTCTCAAACTCATTGGTATATGCGATTTTGCCATGTTAAGGGGCTGCGGCAGCTGGTGCTGCACTGCAAATCAGATTCTGCACGAAAGAGTTGTCTTTAAGGAAATATATTGCTGCTAAGCCTATAATCACACCTATTAAAATTATTACCAGATCCATTCCGCCAAACATATGCATGCCCTGCCCTTTTTTTCCTAATCCGAACATTTGACCTACCCCCTTTAATTAATAATCTTAAATCTGTATATTTAAAGCTATTGTTGGGAACGCAAAATATTATAACTGCTGTGCTGTTTTTTATGAACATGATAAAAGATATTTTAATGGCACTGGCAGTTATGGGCTCTTTCTGGCTCGGGCAGGTGCTTTATCTCTGGGCCCGCGAGGAAGTTGATGCCTTCAGAAAAAGAATCGCTGAACAAAAAACCCGAGCCGAACGAAGTTCGGCTGGTGAAAAATCATGGATTTTTCAGCTCCGAAATTCGCAGCGAATTTCGGATGGGCACAGCCGAAATGAGATTTCGGCTAGTGAGAAGGATTTCTCCAAATTAATCCCGTGGTATCATTCAGCTCTCTACGCAGGCGTTTTGGGATTTGCCCAGGCAATTGCCCCGCGATTTGAAAACTTTGAAATCATCAGCCTTGTTTTGATGATGATTGGCCTGATATTATGGAGCGTTGTCTATGCGGACAAAGATAAGGTGAAAAGCCTCAAAGGATTGTTGGTCTCAAGCGCAGTATTTCTTGCTGTGTTTGGTGTTGTTTATGGTTTGTTTTACTATTTGGTGCGCTAAGATATCGTAGTTCCTGTAAAATTCTTTCCTTCCAGGCAGTTTTTCAGATTAGAAATGGTGCTGCCTATAACAAATACTTTTATTCCTGATTTCATGCAGATCTTAGCAGCTTTCGGATCAAAAACATAGTGTGCGCCAGGCTTCCTTTTCATTGCCGGCAGCTTGAGAAAATCTTTCCATGATATTTTCTCGATTTTCGCAGCGTTTGGATTTTCCCTTGGGTCGCTGTCATAAACATGGTCAACATTCGTTACATTAACCAATGCATCTGCGCCAATTTCTTTTGCTATAACTGCTGCGTCAACATCCGTTGTCCAGCCTGGCTTGTATCCTCCAGATACAACTGGTACCTTGCCGAACTTTTTAGCTGCTTTTTTTGGGCTTCCTGCTGAAAGATTTCCGGAAATAAATCTTGAAACCAAAGCAGCATTAAGCAGCGTAGCCTGTATACCAACAATGTCTGCATCCTTGTCACTTGCGCCCGCTTTTCTCGCGGCATCAACATATCTTCTTGCATTTGCGCCGCCGCCGCAGACAATTGAAAACTCATTGTTTCCTGATAGCTCTTTAATTGCTGCTGAAAACTCAGACAGAAAATTGATATCTATGTCGGATGGAATAATTACCGAACCGCCAAGAGATATAACATATTTCATGCCATTACTTTCTTATACAGTTCTTTGTCTATTTTTGAGAAGTCCTGAATGATTTCAGCCTGGATTTCAATTTCGCCTGCTGAGCCCCAGACTTTTCCCAAAACGCGGACAAACTGCCCCTCTTTTATTGCATCAAAAAGCGTGGGGTCATTTGTCGGTGCCAGGACTAAAACGGACGACTCGGAGTCGTCAAGCATGAAACTGCCTATGTCTGGATTCTTGTCGATGACAGTTCCCGCGATTGCAACTCGCCCCATATTCTCCTTTAGTTCTGAAATCCGGACAGATACTGCAGGGGCTCTTTTGAGTATTTTCTTTTCGCCTAACTCGGGTGTATCAGACTCCACTTTTCCTCCATGTATGGCTGCACTTGGTGCAGCGGAAAAATTCCGTGTCCGGCAGGTCTTCCATTCCCGCTAGCCCGGAACTTACCTGCGTAACCCACCAGAACGCCTTGTCGTGTCCGCACTTCGGGCATTCGGCAGATACAGTAGGCTCAGTTTCAATAATTTCCTTGGGCCTGCGTTTTAATTTTATGTCTTCATGTTTCATTGTTTCTTTCATAACAACATCTGTTTTCTCTGCCTTTGCGCGGGCGCCGCACTTTGGGCAGACTGAAGTCTTGCCGCCCTTGCTTGGCAGCATCAGTGTGCCATCCTTAGGACAAAATTCCATTTCTTACCTCACAATCTCCTTTCTGTAACACCAAGTTGTTAATAATGTTTTCGCTACTGGCGACGAGGGTACATATGGACTACGGCTAACGACTAGGGTTATCTTCATTGATTGTGTAAGGGTTTGCTGTCCTGCTTGTCAACGCTCTGCAAAAGCCAAATACAAATCCTTATCTCTAGTAGTCGTCAGTCGCCACAGCTAGTATTTCCGCCAGCTGTACCCGCACTTCTTGCATCTGAAGAATTCTGTTTCTGACTCGTCTGCGGAGCGTGTTTGCAGTGTCCAGAAGAATGCCTCCCCGTGTTGGCATTTCGGGCAGGGCTTTTTCATTGTCGGCAGCGTGTCAACATCCGAATGCCCTTGTTCCACTGCTAATTTCTTTTTATCTTTTTTAATATCCCTGAATACATTTACCTCGCCGGTTTCCTTGTGCCCGCAGGACTTGCAGACTAGCTCGGAACCTGCAGGTATCAGCAATGAACTGCACTTTGGACAAAATTTCATGAGCATCCGCGAATGAAACTCGCCAAACACGCTGTTTGGCGTTGCTTCATATTTTACAATCCCCCCATCATCTGTTTTAATAATGTTTTGGGCCAGCCGAGATATGGCGCCCACGCAACTGCCTTGCCCTGTATCTGCGCATCTGTTACAGACTTCTCAAAGGAAAACTGCTCCGTGTTTGCATCGCCCTTTGTCTGGTATGTTCCATCTTTGTTTATCGTGACAACGCGGTGTATTATCGGGTCAGTCCAGCCCGGAGCTGTATAAACCAGCACATCCCCGATTTTTGCTTTTGAATTAACTCCGTGGACAACAAAAGCGTCACCTTTTACAAAACCATCCGGCTTGTAAAACCCTTCAAACTGGGGCTTTGTTATATTATGATTAAGATACCACTGCCCGTTTTCGGTCCACCACTCATCAAACTGCAATCCGCCGTGGTCCATCGAACTGCTCACGACAGCAACAAAAGGGAAATTTGTGCCAAATGCAAAGCCAAAAAGCGGTATTACCACAAACTGCCCCAGCAGCAGAACTATGGCTGCATCCGCAACAAACGAAAGCCATGATTCGTCATGCGCAATAAAGTGCCAAACCTTTCCCAGTTTCGTGGGGTGCGCATCATAGCCGTGGTGCTCTTTTTTCTCGAACCAGTGTCTCCAGTCCAATGCCATGAAAGGGAAAAAAGAAAATGGGCTTAAAACTCTTGCCTATTTGCCAGCCCATGTTTCAGCAAGCATCGTATACATTGTCATGCTGCCTATAAAGGACGCTATTCCCGCACCCAGCCATGGCAGCCATGCCAGTACAAACGTCAGGATAGCAGAATACAGCGACCCCAAAAACCAGGCTGCAAGATACTCTTTTCTCATAAATCTTTTTTTGATTTCCCTAAAATCAAAAGCTGCAGCAAACTTGTTTTTATGCGCGTAGTTCAAAACCGCTGCCGGAGACACATAAGCTGCAAACAGCGCAAGTACAATAACTGCAAATATCCCTATTCCAAGGGTTGGGATAAAAGTCAGAGTCATGCTTGTAAGCATGCTCTTTGCGGCGGCGATGCCTATCACAAAAATCGCGATTATGATTGCCGGAAGCGCATATATAATGGTTATAACCGTAAGCAGCAAACCCTTTATGAACAATTCGCCCCAGCCAGTCCACTCTGTCAGCGCGTATTTTTTCTTCATTGCTGACTTTGTGTTTTCCAGAATGTACCCGAGCGCAAGTAAATTTACAATCGGTATCATGGATAAAAATATCCCGATTATCAGCTTTTTAATGTCCTGAAAAGGCCTTTTTATCGCTTCACCATAATTAACCATCATTCGCCTCCAATATTTACTAATACCAACAAGGAATTTAAAAGTCTGCCTATTACCAAAAATTTAAGAAGCGAGTTTTAAGTAGCTTTGTTGGATTGCGAAGCAATGTATGAAAATAATGTTTGTTGAGGCAAAGGCAAAGCTTGATGACTTAAGGCTAGACCGAGCGTTAATCGCGCTGGCAGATTTTGAAAAAGTCTGTCTGGTTGCAACAGTCCAGTTCCTGCACCTGTTTCCCCAGGTCAGGTCAGTATTTGAAAGGGCTGGAAAAACTGTTCTGATAGGCAAGCCAAGCCTGCACGCTTCAAAAGAGGGGCAGATTCTTGGCTGCGACGCATCTGCAGTTCCTGAAGAGGCTGACGCAGTTCTTTACATCGGAACAGGAGAGTTTCACCCGCTTGGAATAGCTGTGCAGAAGCCTGTTTTTGCGCTGAATCCTTTCACAGGCGCTGTTGAACGAGTCTCGGAAAAGGACATAAGAAAGATGCAGCTTCAGCAGCAAGCTCGGATTGCAAAGTTCAACGAAGCTGCTGTAGTCGGAATATTAACAACAACAAAGCCCGGACAAAATGAAGTCCAGAGGAGCGTTACTGACCTGAAAAAGGAAATTGAAAAACTTGGCAAGAAAGCCTTTGTTTTTATCGGGGACAGCTTCAGCCCCCAGGAACTTGAGAATTTCCCCCAGATAGACGTCTGGGTTAACACGGCATGCCCCAGAATAGTTGACGATTTGAAAATGTACAAAAAAACAATTGTAAACGCTAACGAGATTTTTAATAACAACTGACGACTGCGAGAGATAGTGTCATGTATTTTGGCTTCGCAACACCGTAGCGCAGCGAGGTTTAGCCGAACATCTTCGGCTACATCGCCTTGCTGGTTTGCTTCCCACAATCAATGGAGATTGCCCTAGTCGTCAGTAGTCAGCTTTATAAATCAATAAAAAAAGGCTGAAATATGGAATTAAAGATTCTAAAGGACGATAAAGACGGACTGGAAATAGAGTTTTCCGAGACGGATGAAGGATTCCTTAATCTCATAAAAGACTCTGTCTGGAAGCAGTCTGGCGTTGAATTCGCCGGCTTTAAAATAGATCACCCTGAAACAAGCAGGCCGGTATTTATAATAAAATCAAAGGGCAAGAAAGCAAAGGACGTCTGGAATTCCGCGGTTGAAGCGGTTTCCGAAGAGCTTGATAAGTTCAGCAAAGAGTTAAAAAAAATAAAGTGATTCTATGCCCCTAGTTTTTTGTTGATTTTTGACAGGTCAATGTCTTCCTTTTCCAGCGTTTCCGCAATCTGTCTTAATGTTTGTCCTGCCTTCAGGCTTTCCTCAGCAAACCTTTTGGTGTTCTTCTTTTTTCCGTGTGTTAATTTTTCCACTTTTGTTTTCTTTGCTATTTTTTCCATGCCTGCTTTGGCTGTTTTGTTGTTTGCCAGCGCTTCGTCAACAACCTTCTCTGTCCATCCTGATGAAACCAGCGCGGTTTTTATCTGCACAGGGGTATAACCATCCTTAAGGCAGTGGCTTATGTAACCATCTACTTTTGAGATATCCTCCGTCGGCGTTCCAACGCCTCTAGCGTCTGCAATCCCGTGCAGTTTTGACTGGTCTACGCCGGCTGATTTGAACTTCTCGTCAATAACATCAACGTCCCATCCCCTTTCAACAAGCGCGGCTTTTATCTTATCTGGCGCGAAACCCATGGACGCAGTCTGGTGAATATAAGATTCTATATTTGCTTCCGCATCTTCCTGCGCTTTCCCTTCTGCCGGCGTCTCTGCTCTTTCGGGCGAGCCCAGTCCTTCAAGCTCTGCAACACTCGAGAGCGTCGTCTTGGGTTTTATCCTGAAGTACCAGTATCCCGTGCATGCGCCCACGAGCGCAATGGTTGCTGAAACAATCCACAGCAATCCGCTAAATTTGAATGAGCAGTCTTCGGGGCTGTTCTCTGAAGTCTCGCCGTTTTCTTTGTCACACTTGCCGTCCTTCACTATGAATGGGCACGTGCAGTCCTCCTTGCAGTTTCCGGGGCATTGGCTGTCGTCTGGAACATCGCAGTCTTCAGCCCCTTCGGCAATGCCGTCTCCGCAGATTTGATTGACATTAGTCTCCTGGCATACTGCACCAACTAATTCCTGCCCTTCAGGGCATCCGCAGTCAACCGGCGTTGTTTCCTGGGTTTCCCCAGCCTCGCAAATCTTGTTGCCAGCCACAGGCGTTGCTATAATCTGCTTCTGCAAAGATGTGCTTGCCTGCTGCCCGCATCCTTCAGACGCGCTGTCAGTAAGGTTGTTGCAGTTGTTGTCCACAGAGTCTATGCAGATTTCTGTCGCTGCAGGATTTATGGCACTGTTTGCATCATTGCAGTCCAGCGAGTTGTTAGCATAGTTTGGCGGCGCAGCGCAAGCCTGTATCGGATACTTTTTATTACCAAAACTATCCCCGTCATTGTCTTTGTAAAACGCCTTTAACGGTGTCATGCCATTGTCTATAACGCCGTTGCAATCATCATCCAAGCCGTTGCAGGTTTCTGTTGTTTTCTTGCTGTCGGTGGAGCACGCGCTCCACGCACTGTAATTTCCGTCTGCGCACGTTCTGGTTTGTGCGCCGCCTGCGCATATTCCATCGCCGCATGACATGCTTTCAGTCATGTTATCAATCATGCCATCGCAATTATCATCAATGCCGTTGCATGTTTCTGTTGCAGGCTTTGTTTCATTTGCGCAGGCGCCCCAGCTCTTGCCGTTTGCCGCACAAGTTTTGGTTCCTGCTTTGCACGGGCCTACGCCAGTCGTATTAGCCGGGCCGGTGTAACAGCTTTGGATTTCCTGCGGGGCGCATGCAACATTTATCTCGGCTTCGCAGCCATTTGCAAAATTTCTGTCTGTGTCATTAAATCCCTGCACGCACAGGGTTATTGCGCACGCACCGCTGTTGCACGCAACTGAAGAAACATTAGCGCCTTTTGCGCATACATTGTTACAAGAGCCGCAGTTGTTTATGTTTGTATTCGTATTGACTTCGCAGCCATTACCATAATTGCCATCGCATTCTGCAAATCCTGCGTTGCAGCCATTTATGCGGCATGCCCTTGCGCCGGATGCATTAAAACTGCATGTAAGACTATCAACATTTGCGCCTTTTGTGCAGGCGTGGCCATAAACTCCGCAGTTATCAACTGTTTTGCAGACATCGCCTTCATCAACCAGGCTATTGCAGTTGTCATCCTTGCCGTTGCATATTTCTGTATTTTTTGTGCAGTCTTCTTCATCAGCTATACATTTCACTTTTCTGAGGGTTGTTGAGCCACCAGTCCAGCTTCCTGCTTGAACCGGACATGTGCTTGTATCCCATTCATATACCCTTTTGTACTCGTATTTTCCCTCTACCATTGGCGCCTCAGCCTCATAGCAGGGATATTTGCTGGAGTCTAATGCTCCCGAATAACCTTCACACTTGCAAAAGTTATTTGCTGCGTTCCAGCCTCCGTACACGCTTGAACAATCTGTCCATATCGGACAAACCGACGGAGCACATCCCCAACTCCAGGGATGCATATCTGCGCCAAGAGTTGTGTTTACTTCAGCATACGCATTGTTTTGTAGATTTTGTTCACAGCCGTTTGCAAAACTTCTGTCTGTATCATTAAATCCCTGCACGCATTGGGTTATGGCGCACGTGCCGCTGTTGCATGCAACTGCAGCAACATTTGCACCTTTTGTGCAGGCATAACCATAAACTCCGCAGTTGTTAACATCATTGCAAACTCCGCCTTCATCAACTGGGCCATTGCAGTTATCATCCAAGCCGTTGCAGATTTCTGTAGCTCCCGGGTGAACTGCTGCATTGCCGTCATTGCAATCGCCGGATGTGCTTACATAACCTTGGGGGGCATTAACTGCATGTATGGTTTTTGTAGCATTGCCATAGCCATCGCTGTCATAGTCAAGATAAAATGTTGTTCCGCAGATGTCTGCGGCATCGCAATCTGAATCCGCACAGTCTGTTAAACCATCAGCATCATTATCAATGCTGTCAGAGCAGTCGCTTTCCGAAGCGTATGGCTCGCATTTTATTTTTGTTAATGCATTTGCGCTGCCATGATTTCCTTTGCTTGGCGGGCAACGTGTATCTGCGTCCCATATCCACGCCAGGCTGTCATATTGATTATAGCACGGATTTTTATCTCTGGGTGGCGCCTGCTTATAGCCCAAACATCTGCAATACCATACCACGCTTGCCCATTCGCTGTCCGTACCGCAGCTGCCCCAGCGGTCCGCATACTGTGCGACGGAATAAACTGAAAAAGGCGTATTTACCTCAACATATCCTTCGCCATTAACTGTTGCCGCGCCGGTAAGCTTTGCTAAATCGCCGCCATTGCCGGCAGCAGCACCTGTTACCTTGCCAATGCCTGCATATTTTATGCCTGCTGCAGCTACAATCATCAGGAGAACTGCTAATATGGCTACGGCTGTGGCACTACCTCTTTTCATCTACATATTTTATTAGTTACATGATATATAAATTATTCTTTAGTTTGTGAACTGTAGAGTAAGTCCAGATTTACCTGTCATAAAGAAACCATCAATGCATCGATTTTTCCTATTTCTTCTTTAGTTAGTTTGAAATCAAATATATCTCTATTTTCTTTTAGGTGTTTAGTGTCAGCGGATTTGAATAAAGCAACCATATTCTTTTTTGAAATAACCCAATTCAATATGATTTGGCTCTCAGTCTTGCCATATTTTTTGGATAAACTTTCAATTAGAGAAATCTTATCAGTTTTAATCAAACCTCTGCCAAGTACCTTGTACGCTACCACCATAATATCATTTTCCTGGCAATACTTTATGGCTTTTAAGTCAGATTTTTTCCACAGGCTGAATTTTAACTGGTTTGCAACAATGGGATATTTTGAGTACCTTTGCGCTTCTTTTATCTGCTCAGTATTGAAAGTGCTGACGCCAATATATCTTATAATCTTGTTTTCAACCAAAAAACCCATTGCATCCATTGTTTCTTTGATGGGAATATCAGGATTGAATTTGTGGATGAGGTAGAGGTCAATATATGATGTGCCCAGCCGCTTAAGGCTGTTTTTTGCAGAACTAATTACATCATCATATTTTAGATGTTCTTTAGAAACTTTAGTTGTTATGACCAATTTGCTTCTGTCAAAACTTTTGATTGCCTTGCCAACTAATTCTTCAGTGTGCCCGCTGCCGTAGACCTCGGCAGTATCAATATGTGTATAACCTAATTTAACCGCTTCCCGAATTGCTTTAATGTATCTATCATCGTTGTTGTAGTCCGGCGGGCCATTGTCTTCACCGCCCATTAAAACAGTACCAATCCCTATAGACGGAAGCTCAAAACCGCCTGGAAGTTTTTTTGTTTCCATACTATACACAAAAATTGATGCGTTTATTAAAGTATTCTGAACGTTGGCTCAATTCCTCGAGAGAGATAACAAAAACTATAGGTTTTTGGGATGGAAAATTGTCTCGCAATTTTTCATATCCCTAGTCCGTCAGAAAACAAAAATAAAAAATAAAATAAAAAACAAATCCCGATATCTGTTGCATTTATTTCAATTTGCTAAAGATTTGTATAGCCATTGAAATAGCGCCGATTAATACCAGTATAAATGCTATCACCAGGAAAATTATGTTTATCCAGCTAACTGCCATTGCAATTGTTGGGATAGCTCCTCCGACCGGCTCTAATGTTGAAGCCAAAATAAGGAACACTGCACCTGATGCAATGTAGCCTATTTCTTTCTTCAATGCTTCGACGTATCCGCTGTATTTCAGCAGTGCCAGTCCTAATAGTATTCCGACACCAATTCCAATTATACCTTCTAAAAAGGCCATTTGGTTTAACCTCCCTTTTTATTGGATGTTTATTTATTGGCGGGAGGGGTATTTAATGGTTTTGTATCTGTTTTCAAAGTAGTAAGCGGGCTGCCAGAATTTAAATAAAAATAAAATAAACAAAAAATTATCTCTTCGATGCTGCCATTCCTGCCACTGCCCAGATTGCGCCGATTATTATCAGTATGAACGCAACCAGCTCAAAGATGAATGTCATCCAGTTAACCACTACTGCAGAAATCTTTGTTGCAAAATTTCCGGTATTCCATGCGACGTCTATTATATAGAACAGCGCGCCGCCTGCAATAAGCGCAGTGGCTTTCTTGACTTTTTCATCCAGATGCCCGCTGTATCTCAGCAGTACAAGCGCTATCAAAATCCCTAGGGCAACATCCAGTGTTCCTCCTAAAAAGGCCATGTTTGTTTCCTCCTTGTGGTTATAATGGTAAATGGTGTTTTAAATAATTTATGCCGACGGACTACTGCTGCTCGCATGCGCTCGCAGGGCAATTCCCATGATTATGGGCAGCAAGAAGTCATGTGGCGAAGCCCAATAAATATGCCTCCCAAGCCGAAATCTTATTTCGGCTGGGCACATCCAAAATTCGCTGTGAATTTTGGAGCTGAAAAATCCATGATTTTTCACCAGCCGAACTTCGTTCGGCTCGTGTATCTCTAGTCCGTCGTCGTAGTCATCAGAATTATTTCTTCCTGAAAACAGAATGCCCGAAATTCACAAGCAGGTCAAATCCCAGGTCTTTGAGATACCACGGGTAATCGCAGCCACCGAAGTTTGAGCCTGCCCATATCACGAACTCGGTAGCCGGAACTTCTTTCTCTAGCTCTGAAACAATTTCGGTTGCGCCTGCTTTTAATCCGTCAGGAAACTGCAGGCAGACTTTTACTTTCTTTTTTGAAACTGCCAGTGATTTTATCTCGGACACTATTTTTGGCAGCTCTAAATCGTAATCGAGTTCTTCCATTGAAATCAACCTTTCAGGGGTTTCTTAAAGTTTTTTGATGCTGCCTTAGTATCTGAGGCTATCGCGGACTACACAATCCCTGTCAAAATAATCTGTTGTGCCGTCGCAGTCATTGTCATAGCCGTCAAAACACGTTCTTTCAACAGGCTCGTAAAGCCAGCGGTCGTAGTCGCTGTCTGTGCACTGCGCCCAGCCGCCAGCGCCCGAGCATTTCTTGTAATAAGAGCCGTTGCAGACCCCAAACGTCAGTTCGCAGCGCGGCGGATTTAAGTTGTTATCAATATAACCGTCGCAGTCATTGTCCAAACCATCGCAGACTTCTTTAGTAGTCAATACATTTCCCAGGCAAGGTTCATAGTGCCAGCTGTCATTGGTGCATGTTACAGTTTGTGTGCTTTCACAGACGCCAAGGCCGCACTTCTGCGTCCATACTGCACCTTCGCTGCAGAAAACATTTGGTTTCGGATTGACAGTAAATGACACTGTCGCCGCCGGAGTGCTTACCTCTTTTGGCGCAGGTTCACTGAGATGGTATCTGAATGCAAGCACCAGGAAAGATGCAATTATGAAATAAATCAGGAAAGTCTTGATTGGCGTGTATCTTACTATTTTTTTGATAATTTCCATAATAAATTGAAATACCTCCTGTAAGTTTCAGCTAACTCGCGATTTTCGATTATAATTGCAACCGGCGGCTCAATCCATAAAATAATTGCAACTTTGTTGCCGTAGATGTTTGTTGCTGCAGGCCCCGAATAATCTTTCGATATGTACTTAACCTGCGAACGGGCAAGGCTTTTTTTTCTAACTTCTGGTTTTTCAGTCTCGTTAAAAATCAGTTTTGATTTTATCCCATACTTTATTCTCTTTTTTTCGTGCTGGAAGCTGTACCATTTCAGCAGGTCAAAATACTTCAGAGACGCGCCGTAAACTAAAACTTCGCTACCCGACTGCACCTGGTCATCAAAAACTGTCTGCAGCCCGCTTTTTCCGTAATAAACGCGCGCGCTTTGTTTATACTCCTCAGACTGCTGAAGAGCTCTCAGCTTTGGAATCTGCTCCTCTGCAAGCGCTTTTTTATCATCAATTATCCTTAGAATTCTTTCCGGCGGCTCTGCAACAAAGACCTTCTGCTTTCCCTTGTTAATGGTGCTCACAAGCCCTTTCTGTATCAGACGCTCAAGAGCGTCGTACACATTGCGCCTGTGAACACCACTAATTTTTGTTATTCTTCCGGCTTGGGCACTCTTCGATTTTAGAAGAGCCATGTACACTTTAGCTTCGTTTCTAGTCATTCCAAGTTCTTCGAAAAGCTCGTCGTACATGACGCTGCCTGGAATTTTGCGCTTATATGTTTTGTGGTGGTAAATATCACCACATTTCTATTTGTACCTGCCAGGTTTTAGGAATTTCAGGTGAAAAAAAATGGAAACAGCAAAAACATTGAAAAATTTACTGGGAAACCCAGTAGTACAAACGAGTCTGGACAGAACTATGCCTATAGAAGGCACCGTCCGAAAAATAGCAGACGATTGGTCTGCAGACCTGCTGGCTAGAAAGCCAGCACCTGCATACCGCGAATGCGCAGAAGGATATCCGATATACCAGGGAACTGACCTGGATCTCTTTACTGTGATGAATGC
This sequence comes from archaeon, assembly GCA_043801255.1. Taxonomy (GTDB): domain Archaea; phylum Nanobdellota; class Nanobdellia; order UBA10117; family UBA10117; genus JAZDME01. The sequence goes on along the minus strand of JAZDME010000068.1, from coordinate 5,327 downwards.
TTTGGCGCAACGAGAGGCGATAATTAACATACCGCGCTATGACAGCATGACTGCAACAAAGCTGCGGGATGATCAAAGAGTCGTCTCAAAGCAGAACAGGCACGGACAGGTTTTGGGAACCGTATCAAATGCAAAAGTGCATTCGTTCTCAACAAAATTAAAGGACTATAACGTTGTTCAGACAGATCCGGAAGGACGCGAGTCAGTCGGCGCGTTCAGGAACTTTGCCCTGGTCGGTCAGGACGGACAAATGTACAGCGGATGGCACACCATCGAGTTTAAGGCAACGCCTGAAGAAAAGGAATTCTTTGAAGACCGCAAGTTATACACTGTTCCGGGAACAATAACCGTGCACAACTTTGTGCACCCGAATCTGGCAATGGCTTTCCTTGGTTCAAGGTACCTAGCGACTAAAGCATTGTCTGCAAGAATTTCTGAGGAATCGAAATTCTACCGCGACCTAGCAGGCATATTAAGAGATTCTGGAGTTAACCTCGGCTTCTCTGAAAAACCAGAGGCTGCAAAAGCATTCCTTGCTGAAGACCAGGAACTGGAAAAGGTGACTGTTGAAGCATTGGAAGCAAAGCTTGTTCTGCCTGAAGCAACCGGTGAGTATCCGATTTACGGAACGGACAAGAATGGAAAGGTAAAACAGTACAGCTCAGTTCCGGGAAACTATGTTGCAAAACAAGGCATACTGCGCTTTGCAGAGAATCGGGCTAAGGAACTTTCATATAGCATAGGCCCGAAAGTAAACGCTCCGGTACGTGCAGTAGAGCTTGCGTTCTACCTTGACGGATTCAAAGGAGTGCGTGCTTACGGCAACGAAAAAGAGCCTTCATGGGGAACTCCAGACTGGATACGCGGATATAAGGAAGGACCGCGAACCCGAGTTGAATGGAATGCCATGAAATTCGGTCCGCAAGTTGCTCTGCTCTACAGAGTCAAGGAAACAACAGCAACAGTAAAGGCATAACAAAAACTGCTTGATTAATTGCGGCAGTTTTTGGAATGTAAAAATGCGCACATTCTCGCACTTAGGTGCAAGGTTTTAGTAGCGCATTTTTCCATAAGCTTTATTTATGCCTTTTTTTCTTTTTTTTCTATGATTAATAATACCTGGAGTGCAAAATTAAAGCGCACCGCAACTTCAATTCTTCCTGTCAGCAAAAGCCGCAGAGGCACTTGTCGTCACTGCGGAGCATGCTGCAAGCTGCCAAATGTTTGCCCTTTCTTGAGATTTGACAAGAACAAGAAATCGTGTTGTCTTATTTATCCTGTGCGCCCTCTTAACTGCAGAAAATACCCGAGAACAAAAGAGGAAAGTATCGTCAAAGGCTGCGGCTACAGGTTTGAAAAATGAAATTCAAAGATATGCTTGCAGAAAAAACTGGGCTTCCTGCAGAGATATTGCCTAACAGCTATCAGGTTCTTGGTGATATCCTATTGCTAAAGCTCATGAACAAAAAAGCTCTTGCCCGCAGAAAGGAAATTGGTTCTGCCATTCTAAGGAATTTTCCCTACGTAAAGTCAGTCTGTTTGATGAAAGGCATTAGTGGCGAGCTAAGAAAACCCAGAATTGAAATCATTGCAGGAAAAGGAACTGAAACAGTCCATCACGAATTAAACTGCGCTTTCAAATTAGATGTTTCTAAAATCATGTGGAGCAAAGGAAATCACGAGGAAAGAAAGCGCATGATATCGCTTGTGAAGAAACCCGAGACCATTGTTGATATGTTTGGCGGAATAGGTTATTGGGTAATTCCAATCGCTAAACATACAAAAGCAAAACATTTGTTTGCGATTGAAAAAAACAAGATATCATTCAATTATCTGGAAGAAAATATAAGACTTAACAGGATTTCAAACATAACGCCGATTTTGGGGGACTGCAGGGATAAAATAAACTCGCTTCCGAAAGCAGACAGGATTATTATGGGATATTTTCCGGATACGATTGCCTTCTTGCCATATGCTTTCAAAATTTCACAAAAGGGAACAGTAATTCATCTGCACGAACTAGGGAAAAGTCCAAAGGATGTGGTAAGCAAAATCCAAAAGACTGTAAAGTCGTGCAAAGTTAAGGCAAAGATATCTGGCGTGCGGGTTGTAAAATCATATTCCGCATCAAAAAACCACTATGTGTTTGATATTCTATGCGTATAGTTCTTTTTCATCCTGCAAATCTGACTTAAATGCCCGGACAAAGTCAGTGGCCAGCACTTTGTCCTTCTTTGCAAACCACGCGACTATTCTTTCTGTGAAACAAGCCCTGCAGACTGCTGTTTCTGTTTCAGCCCTGCAGATATTGCAAGTCATCCTGTTGTAATGTTTTGTCCTGTCCAAAAACTGGCGGACTTCAGTCCTGAAATCCTTGACAAAAGAAATACGTTTTCTTTCGAGCCAGAGCTCAACTTCGTCTGTCATGCACAGCGGGCAGGTCCTCTGCGAGATTTCCTCGTTGCAAACTGCGCAGATGTTTCTGACCACTTAAGCACTCTCCAAATTTTTAGTAAATTTTATTTAACGCAGAACTTCGTTCTGCGGAAAACAAAACTGGCGTTTTGTTTATAAAGATTTATTTTCTGCAGACACTACGATTAAAATTTTTGATTAAAATATCTTTCTTGCTACGACTACTACGACGAGGGCAAAGATCATTGATTGTAGGCAGCAAAAGCAATCTTGGGCTAGTAAGAACGAGCACAACGCACTGCAAAGCCAAATGATTGGGAGATTGCCTCGTCGTAAGTCGTCGTAGAAAATTAATCTTCAGCAGATTCTTTTCTTGCCGCATCCATCTTAAGCTTTTCCTCATCAATTGCAACTATTTCGCGGATTTTTTCTATTGCATCTGCATTTGCGGATATAGAGTCAATGCCCCAGCGCACCAGGCGTTCAGCCATCTTCGGGTCAGAGCCTGCCTGCCCGCAGATTGATGACTCTACAGCATATTGTTTGCATGTTTCAATAACTCTTTTTATTGCTTTCAATACTGCCGGATGGAACTCTGAATAAAGTTTTGCAATTTTCTCATTGCCCCTATCGACGCCGAGCACAGTCTGCGTCAAATCATTTGTTCCCATTGATGCAAAATCAATTCCTTCCTTGCAGAAATCCTCTATCAGCAGCGCGGCAGCAGGAGTCTCAACCATTATTCCAAACTCGATGTCTTTCTGCGGCTCCAGTCCGACTTCCCTTAGTATATCCTTGGCCCTGCAAATCTCATCAACTGAAATAACAAACGGAATCATGATGCCTATTTTTGTAAAGCCCTCATCGTGCAGCCTTTTTAACGCGCGGAACTCTGCTTTCAGAAGTTCGGGCTCGTCCAAACTCCTGCGGATGGCATGCCATCCAATCATCGGGTTCAACTCTACCGGCTCAAGTTCGCCGCCTTCAAGCCCGCGGTATTCGTCAGTCCTTATGTCAGAAGTGCGGACCCAGACAGGCTTGTCCTTGAAATATTCGGCAATTCTTTTGACGCCATCATAAATCAGTTCTTCATAATCTTTAACGCGCCCGTCCCTGAGGTATTTTGCAGGATGAGTTTTGCCAGAAGCAATTCTTCCCTCGATTCTCAGCAGCCCGACGCCGTCAGGATTCGTCGCAGCCGCCCTTTCAGCATAGTCAGGCAGGTCTGTAATTACCTTGACTTTTGTCTGCGTTTTTATTTTTCCAGTTGTTCCGGTATCAGGAGCTTCTTTCGGAACCAAAACTTCCGCCATGGATATTTTTCCCCTGTAAACCTTGCCCGCGCTCCCGTCAACTGTAATAACATCGCCATCTTTCAGCAAAGAGGTTGCTTTTTTCGTCCCGACAACGCAGGGAATCCCCATCTCGCGGCTCACTATCGATGCGTGCGCAGTCATCCCGCCGTGGTCTGTGACAATTGCGCAGGCTTTTTCCATTGCTGGAACAAAATCCGGCGTTGTCATTGTTGTAACAAGAACGTCACCTTTCAGCACTTTATCAAGATGCGACATCGATAACACTATTTTTACCGGGCCTGTTGCATGCCCCGGACTGGCGGCAAGCCCCATAAGGATTGGCGCTTCCTTGACTGCAGATTCTGCTACTGACTCAGTCTGCTTGTGTATTGTTGTTACAGGGCGTGTCTGCACCAAGTACGCTTTTCCGCGCTCAATTGCCCATTCAATATCCTGGGGGAATTTGTAATGCTCGTCGTCTATGACTGCAAGTTTCCATAATGCCTTTAACTCGGGGTCTGTCAGCACGTGGACTTTCTGTTTTTCCTTTGGGACATTTTTCTTTACTGTATGCCCGGTATATTCGTCGCGGGTAAACATCCATGTCTGCCCAGGAACGTCAGTCTCCAGCACCTTGCCGGTTTCTTTGTCCATAATAAACGTGTTCGGGCTTATCGCGCCGGATACGATGGCTTCCCCGAGCCCGTAGCCAGCTTCAATAACGAGCTGCTTGGGATTGTTTGTTGAAGGATTTATTGTGAAAATAACTCCTGATTTTTCAGAATTAATCTGCTTCTGCACCACTACGGCTATGAAAACTTTCATGTGGTCAAAATGGTTTTTTGTCCTGTAGTATATGGCCCGTGCGGTGAATAAGGATGCCCAGCATTCCTGCACTGCTTTTACGACCTGCTGCGCGCCTTTGATGTTAAGCAAGGTTGCCTGCTGCCCTGCGAAACTAAAGCCTGGCAGGTCTTCAGCTGATGCCGAACTCCTGACTGCAACAAATGCAGGGTCGCGGCCGTTTGTAAGCAGCTGGTGCGCCAGACGCACTCCGCGGAGATCTTCAGCGGTGTCAATATACTGGTAAAATTCTATTATCTCCTCCCTCAAATCGTTTGAAACAGAGCTGCTGAGAATTATATCCTGGATTTCCTTTGCAACTGCCTGAAGCTCGTTGTTGTTGTCAACATCCAGCCCCTCGAGTTTCTCAGCAATTTTCTTGTCAAGCTTTTTTTCTTTTAGAAAATCTCTATACGCCGAGGTTATGACAACAAATCCCGGCGGGACAGGAAAGCCGGCATTAAACATTTCCCCCAGGTTAGCTCCTTTTCCGCCTGCTATCGCAACATCCTCTTTATGAATATTTTTAAACCACTTGCAATAGTTGGCCATTAAATTAGAACTCTGATAACAGAATATAAATATCTTTTGACTTGCGGATTTATTGGCAACAGCAACGGTAAAGTTAAATAGTCTGCATAATCTATTGTAACATGGCAAAAAAGTTCAGCCCGTGGCTGGCAGTTTTGTTCTTTATAATACCCGTAGCAGGAATTATCCTGTTTTATTACTGGAGCAAGGGCACCAGGGAGAAGTGGAAACTTGATTCAAACC
>JAZDME010000027.1:0-3871 GCA_043801255.1 archaeon | reverse complement strand
TCTTTGATGATTTCGGCATCACAGTAAGCTTTTGCAGCAATTTCTCTCGTAGATAGTGAAGTGACTATTTCAACAGCAACAAAGGGTATGGATTTTTTATCATCTATCAAATAACAAGTTTTAATTCCAAACTTCTCATGTGATAGTTTATATTCCTCCATAAGTTCTCTTTCAATAACTTCTCTAAAATACCCGGCAAAATCAAAAGCCATTTTAAAAAAATCTTTACGAAATGGAGGAGTCGCGCCGGATAAAGCCATAATGTCCGCTGCTATGCCCAACCCTTTGGCTCTTTGCACAAAACTTAATTCATCGCCATTATTCGGCATCATTACAAATGCAAAACCGAGATACCTTGCCATTTGGCTGACATCCAAACCATACCTGGGCAAGAGGTCGCTTATTGTTTTCCCTTGCGGATACGATTTTGGCAATACATCAGCAGGAATAGCAGATAATTGTGTTGCTTTGAAATCAAAAAAACCTCCCCTAAAAAGAGTTAAAGGCAAACCAACTTTGCCTTTTATTACCATAATATCTCCATTAAACATTCCTCTTCCTTTAAGTCTGCTTTCTAAATCTTCCCTGTATGCTTGGAGTTGTTCGGGTACAGCATACTGTTCATCTGAAACCGCAACTTCCAGTCCACTAAGCGACGGCACAATAGCTTTTATCTGTAAATTGGTTGAAAGTGATTCAAAATCAAATTTTTGGGCCGTTCCATCCCTGGAAGAAAGCATACTAACTAATTTAGCTGGTGTAATAACGGGATCTAGTGCAAATGCATGTAAAGATAAGCCATTCCCCAATTCATAGTCGCAAATAGCCTGTTTTGATACCATCGGCAAGTAGAGAATTTATGGTAGTTTATAAATATGCTTTTTTCACTGAGTCTACCTTGCAAAAAGCTTTAAATACATGTTTCTGGGGCCAGAACTTATGGAAAAATATGCGGAAAAAGCAGGCGGACAAGCGGGAAGAAAGAAGGTGATGCTGGTCCTGCCCAACCACCACTGGGCGACATCTGACCAGTATTATACTATGTGGCTCATTTTTCCTACACAGATATGCCTTCTTGCCGGCCAGCTTGAGGGAAAGTACGATGTAAAAGTTGTTGACTGCATCATTGACGACCTCAGTGAGGAGGATTTTGCCGAAATAGTCAGGAAGGAAAAGCCGGATGTCGTCGGGTTAAGCAACTTCACCAATGAATACAGCAAGGCAGGCCACAAAGCCGTTGACATTGTCAAGTCTGTGGACAGCAGCATCGTTACTATTATGGGCGGTGTTTATGTTATCGCGAGCCCTGAAGCGACAATGGCTAACCCAAACCTTGACTACGCAGTCATAGGAGAAGGAGAAGCAGTTTTCGGAGACCTGCTGGCCCACATTTTTGAGGGCAAGGACCTGCCAAAAAATGGTGTAGGCTACAGAAAGGACGGGAAAACAGTCATACAGCAAAGGGCGGATTTCATACAGGGCTTAAGCGCCTTGAAATACCCTGCTTACCACCTGATTGACTTCATGAAATACGCCACAAGGTACGGGAGGGAATCCACCGAAAGGCCCCGGGCATTGCCTTATGCGAGGGTCCGCATGACAAGGGGCTGCCCGATAGGCTGCACGTTCTGCATCGTAGAATCCATCTCAGGAGGGCCTACACGCTACCGAAGCGCCGAGCACGTGATTGGCGAGATGGAGATGCTGATAAAAAATTACGGGATAAAATGCTTTATCTTTGATGACGATAACTTTTTCATGAACAAGCACAAAGCCGAGGAATTGCTGCAGATGATCATAGACAGGAAGCTTAACATAATCTGGCAAATGCCGGCTACTGCAGTTTTCATGATGGACGAGCATACCGTTGACTTGGCTAAAGCCAGCGGCTGCGTATACCTGAACATTGCCATTGAGTCGGGCTCGCCCAGAGTGCTGAAAGAGGTTATAAAAAAGCCAATAAACTTTGACAGGCTTTTGAGAATGATTAATTACATTAAAAAGGTTGGAGGCATAGACCTGGCTGCCAATTTCATAATAGGCAGCCCTGGGGAAACTTACGATGAAATCCTCCAGACAATACGGTTTGCCGAGATGATTGCCGTGGACTACGTGAAGTTTTTCATATCCACGCCTCTCCCGAATACTAAAATGTTTGAGATGGCGAAGAAAATGGGCTACTTAGATGACAGCTTCAAGTTTGACGAGCACCACTGGAGCTTTGGAACCTTCAATACGCCGCACTTCCGTTCAAGGGACCTGACAATACTGCGGGCTTATGAGTGGGACAGGATAAATTTCGGCAGGCCGGAGAAAAAGAAAAAGGTTATGCAGATGATGGACGTCACTGAAGAGAGGCTGGATGAAATCAGAAGGGCGACAAGGGAAATAGCCAATCCTGACGATAAGCCCAAAGCCCGGCGCTCAAATCCCAGCCGTTACTATACCACGAAAGAGAAACCAGCAGAGGAAGCCAAAATGGCGGTATTAAAAACTGCTGTAGAAGCGACCACTTCTTGACGGGATTTTATGTAATATGTAAAAATTTATTAATCAGCACCTGCCTGTAATTAATATGGAGACAGAGACAGCTGGAATGGGTAGTGCAGGGCAAAAGAAAAGGTACAAGGTAGTTTATGACAGGGCCAACTGCGCAGGCGTTCTTACATGCGTTGCCTTTTACCCTGACAGGTGGGTAACTAGCAAGCAGGAGAACAAGGCAGACCTTGTTGGCGGGAAGGAAGAAGCTAACAGCCCAGGGACATGGGTTCTGGAGTTTACGGAAGAGGAACTGGAAAAATTCAAGGCAGCTGTTGACGTCTGCCCTGTAAAGGTAATCAGCATCTTTGATTTGGAAACAAATGAAGAAATAAAATTATGAGGGGGTTGAAATGGATTTGGGCATAAGGGATAGGAGAGTTTTGATTACTGGAGCCAGCCAGGGAATAGGCCGGGCAATTGCCCTGGAATTTGCAAAGGAAGGGTGCAAAGTGGCGGTTATTGCAAGAAGAGAAGAGAAACTAAGGGAGCTTATCAAGGAGATTGGCGGAAAAGAAAAAGGCCATGCATACTTCGCAACAGATTTAATGAAAAAAGCAGAGCCAACCAGGGCCGTGAAGGAATTGGCAAAAGGCGGGAATTTTGACATCGTCGTCCATAACCTGGGAGGGACATTGGGAATAAAAGACCCCCTCGCTCCAGTTGAGGACTGGAACAAGGTGTGGCAACTCAATGTAGGCGTTGCAATAGAGATGAATGCGTTATTGATACCGCCTATGCAGGCGCAACAGTGGGGAAGAATCATACATGTTTCATCAAATTCAGCAGAATTTTTGCGCGGCTCACCGGCATACGGAGCAGCAAAGGCGTACCTGAACGCATATACAAAGGTGTTGGGCAGGGCTGTAGCCAAGGAGGGGATTGTCGTATCTGCACTGATGCCAGGAGCTATTTACGCAAAGGGGCAGGATTCGGATGAAGAAAGCGGGATAAGCCTGAAAGACAGGGAAGCCTTCCTCAAAAAACGGGAGGAATTCCTTCGACAGCAGCAGGCCATCGGCCGCCTGGGAACACCGGAAGAAATAGCGCCTTTCGCCGTATTTATGGCTTCCAAACATGCAACCTTTGCCCAAGCCTCAATAATACCAATCGATGGGGGAACAATGTAACTTACCATGCTCAACTAGCTTGCCTAGACTTTTTTTAGAATATTTATTTCAAAAAACAGCCTGAGTACAGTAAAGAACAGCCCTATCATGTTTTCTATCCGGAAAGACGTCGTGCCTTCAGTTTTCTCTATGTAGAAAGGAACCTCCTTATATGAATAACCTTTTTTAAACAACCTTATCAGAACCTCTGCCTGATAAGCAAA
>JAZDME010000023.1:0-8861 GCA_043801255.1 archaeon | reverse complement strand
TAGTTTAAGGGAGCAGGAAGCGGGAGCTGAAAAAATGGAAGGAAAGGGAAAGGAAAAATCTGGAAACCATGGAAAAATCAGGAGAAACCCTGCTTAGGCCTGGAAACCCCTTCCGAAGCCAAAATCAAGAGACTTTGCCCTAGTCGTCAGCGTTTTAAGAGAAAACTTCCTCACAAAAACTGACTGGAGTGAGAGTTACGCTTAAAAGATATAATAATATACAAAAATCATGAAAAAACCAAGTTTGTTTGTCGCAGGAAGCTTTGACGACAACTGCGGGAAACCTTCAAAAATTGCCCAGCAGGTTTTCGAGGCTGTAAAATCGCCAGGAACTGCTTACTATAACGGCGGTTCTTTTCAAAGCCTCCAGCAAATTATAGAAGACATTGAACAGTATCGGTTAGTTTTCTGGTTCGCAGATGTTCCTAATGACAAACCAAAGCTAGTCAACGAAATCAAACAGAAAAATAAAGAGTGCGTTCTAGTAACATCAAAAAGAAATGTTGATGGAAAGTATACTTTTGAGGACCTGACTTACAGGGCTCTTGGCATCAAAAGCAACCTTTTTGTTGAGTTTATCAAAGAAAATGACCGCTATAAAGGCAGAGTCGCAGACCCGCTGGGCAACGTTTTTCTTGATTACAGCGAGGATTTTAGCAGGGTTGGAAAAGCGCTGGGCAAACGAGCTTATGAATTATTACGTTACACAAGAGTTCCAAGCAGCAGGTTTGGTGATAAGACAGATGTTCCTGACGAAGACCTGTTTTTTAGAATTGTAAAAGACTATGCAGATGTTTTTCACGGGCTTGTGCACGCGCATCCTGAAGCAACAAACAGATTCTTCGGGAATGCATCTTTCAGGAGCGACAACAATATTTTTGTAACCCGAAGAAATGTTGACAAGCGTGAGGCCGGCAAAGATATGTTTGTTGGCGTTAAAAAAGAGCTTCCAGTGCAGTATCTCGGGGAATCAAAGCCGTCTGTTGATGCGCCTGTTCAAATAGAGCTGTACAACCAGTACCCTTTTATCAATTACATGATTCATTCTCACACTTACATTAAAGGCGCGCCTTTCACAAGCAGCATCATACCCTGCGGCGCGCTTGAAGAAGTCCGGGAAATCGCAAGCCTTTTCCCCTATAAAGAAGAACTCGGCTTTAATGTCAATCTTCTTGGGCATGGTTCGCTGGCTCTTTCCAGCAAAAGCAGATGGCTGCGGGGCATACACCATGTTGCAAGAGCAGTGCCTGAGGTGCATGACTACTTTAAATGGAAATAGAATTAATCCTAAACGAATCGGAAGTTCCTGCAGACTTCATAGATTTTAAAATCAGCCACTACAAAGAAGTTTTCCGAAAGCAGTGGAAAGGTGTTTTTGATTCTGCGCCTTTCCTGGACAAAGGCGAAGAACTTGTTGTTCTGAAAGATTCGGATAAAACTGTTGCAGGCTGTGTAATTCAAAAAGATGTTTACAATCTAAAGCTAAAGAATTTTTCAGTCATGCCTGAATACCGCGGACAGGGGCGTGCAAAACAGCTGATGCAGGAATTGGAGGAAATAGCTAAATCGCATCACTGTGAACTTACCAGCACAGGCAAAAAACCATTGGATATTAGCTTGATGTACCTGAAAAGCATGACTTATCCGAACTCTGATGATGCTGAAGAAGCAAAAAAACTTCCTGCACTGCAATTTGCACAATTCCTGAAAAAGTTTGATTTCACGCCACATATTTACAACAAGCTCGAATTATCTCCTGAGGAATTCATTGCTGTTGATGCTTACAGGCAGTTATATCCTGGCCTTGCAGACAAATTAAAAGTTTTCAAAAAAGAAGTTGTTAACTGCGGCGTAGAATTAAAGCCTGAATCACAAAAAGAGCTTATAGCGCTGCAGAATAGAAAAACCCGGTGGGATACAGTCATGTTCGGATTAAACTGGAAGCTGGGCAATTATGGAAAAACTGGGAAAATAAGCTACAGATACGACTTATGTCCTATATGCAAGGACATGGGCAGCAGTGAAGTAAACAGCGACAATTGCAAGAGTTGTTACATCTATAATACGTGCCTGGAGCCGTTCCGAGCAGTAGGACGATTCAAGGAAGATTTTGAGGTTTCCAACGCATATTTCGGCGCTATGAGGCAGTTTATGCTTGCTCATCAGCCCGAATCTATGAATAGATAAGGGTTAAAAACCCTCGAAAAACCCTTATTTCATGGCAAATGCAATATACGACGACAAGGATTACTTTGTTAGGCCTAGCGATCCTAGCGCTAATGCGCGATTCAACTTCCTCTTTAAAACAGCCAGGCAAGGCCCTGTCAAAGGGCATTATATTCAAAAATTAATCACAGACTATGGCTTGCAGGTATCAGCTCAGAGTCCCTGTGTTGCAATCAGCGACGCCGAAGGGCCTTCAATTGCCTTGGCTACTATTGTCCATGAAGATGAAGATTTTGATGGAATATTTACGCCAAAACAAGTTGCTGCAAAGGGCTGCAGTACGCCCGTAAATACTTAATTTTTTAAACCTCTTTAAAAAAATTTCTTTTTTAATTTAAATACGCGTTACTATTTACTAGTTTATACAATAATTTATATACCAGCACATTTTGTATACATAACAGACACAAGGACATATCGGTTGCCCTGAAAAGGGTGCGAGGACAGCAGCCTCTGTTCGATGTTCGGCTAGATACTTGGTGACTGGACTATAACTCACCATTTGCGTCTGCATCGATTAAGCTTGCCGGTCGTGCGTAAGAGATAACCTGTCGAAAAACCTGGCGTTGATAGATGAGGATCGAGTCGATGCTGGTACAGGCACTCTTACACCGAGTCCAGTTGTGTAGAGATTTAAAATGGCCGCTAAACGTAAGAAGAAAGTGAAACATATAAAAGCTGCAAAGCACCCGAGAGGGCACAGCAGAAACAATAAGGCATCAAAGGTAAGAAAACTGATGCGACTGGCAAAATCAGGCCATCACAAAAAGAAGAAAAGATAGAAATTCTTTTAATTTTTTAACTTAAAGACAGCAAGATTTATTTTAATAAATTGGTTTAATCGCTTCTTCCTGAAATAGGGTGTTGTTTAAAATAATCTCTGGTTTTATTTCCGCAGGCAATATATCCTGTTGCCACCATCAAAATAAACGCTGCCAAAGTCTTGTTGTAATTGACTAACGTTGCAGCACCGCCGCCGGCTGCTATGGCAATAGGCAACACATATTCGTTCAGAATTGTCTCAGGCGTCATTAATCTATATTCGTTCAGAATTGTCTCAAGGGCCATTAATCTCGCTTTACCATGTGCAATCGCGCGCTAATAAATGTTTCCGTGCGCTAAAAGTATGAGTGGCAGCAGCCTACTCGCGATTCTGTAACCCTGTAAAATTCTAATCCGGGTTTATATTTGCCATCAACTAAGCAGAGCAAGTCTGTTTCTGTCAGCAGCTCCACAGCTTTTGTATATTCCGGCTGCACTTCAGTAACTTTAATTTCGCGCGATGGCCTGCTCACCAAATTTCTGATAATCTGCTTCGCGCGCTCCTTTGTATCGCTTGTAACCTGGATTGTCACTTGTTTTATTCTGTAAAAGGCATCTTCAATTTTATCCACTTTATCTTCAAGTGTTTTCATCAAAGTTTTGTCCATAAAATAAACTGTTGTTTGGAATATATAATACTTTTGAAAAATCATCAGTCTGTTTGAGTAAAACCGCCATAGGGTTTTTCACGTGGTTTTTCACGTGTTTGTGCACAAAGCGCACCAAATTTATCTTTATAATCTACTATTATATTTGAAATTATTTTTGTGGTTTTCTCATCATCGCTGGTTACGTTAAAGTATTCCCCTGGCTCCGAAGTTGCGAATTCTGCAAGCACTTCACCAGGTTTCATCCTTATGGTGCCTTCGTAGAACTTTCCACCCGATGTTGCCGACGAACTCTTTTTGAATTCATAAACAACTTCCTGTCCTTCGTATAAATCGTTCTTGATGCGTATTGTATTAACGATGTGCTCCAGCAGGGAAGTCATCTTTTTTTCAAAAGCGCCTGTAACAGATGTTTCCGGATCGATAAGCCCTTCAAAATACGGATGCTTGCTCAGGAGGTCTTTTTTTAACCATTCGATATCCCTGTTATCTATTGGCATGTCACTAAGCATCACGTCCAGACCGCGGCTGTACAGCCGCGCCAGGCAGCTCACCATATTCAAATCGTACAAGTCCCATGCAGCCGAACCTGCTTCAAAATGCCCTAATTTGACATAGTGTTTGTCAACGCTCACCCCAAGATCGCCATTCCCCACTACGACATTTACTTTCTTCTTGTTTTGTTTTGCAAAATCAACAGCTTCGTTAAAATTCCGCGGTGTGCCAAACCATTTGTATAATATCGACATAACCTTCGGGTTAAATCCCGCTTCTTAAACATTTCCACTGATTAACTTTTAAAAAATCACCAAGTTTCTGTAAAACCTATGCCCATCTTTTCGGACCCGTACCTGATGTTAATTTTACCGAATTTATCCTTGTGTTTTTCCAGCGCAGACTCAATAGGTGCCCTTGTAGCTTCATCTAAAATCCTGAAAGTTAAATTTTCGCCTGCCGAATAGGTGGAAAATTCAGCCAAAAGTTTGTTCGGCACGTAAAATGGCATTTTTCTTTTCAAAGTCCCTTTATACGCATCTTCCATTTCGGGTAAGTCTTCATTACCGATGCCGTGTAAAACCCTGTAAACAAGTTTCCTGTCATGCATATCTGCGGGCTCTGTTGCCCTTATGCCTTTGCAGATGTCTTCCAGCAGGATACAGATGTTTTGTTTAAACTCTTCGCCGCTCCAATATTTCGGTTGTGAAATTGCTGCGCTGCTGTCTGCGATTGCCATATGTTTCGTGTTATTTCTGATTTTAAAAACCTAATCCATAAGTTCGGACATCTACTGATTAGCTTTTTAAACTGAAATATAGTTGTGATATAGAAATGAAAGCTGTTCCTTCTTCATTCAAAGAGCGAAAACGTTATATAAGGATAAAATATGAATCTGATTTGAAAGCTGAGAAAAATGATATCGAAAGGCTTGTCATTCAGGCATGCCTGCAGTTTCTCGGCGAGTTGAATATGGCTCGCGCTGGTATACAGTTTGTACCGGAATCATGGTCCGGCAACACCGCAGTTCTGCGTGTTGGACACAAATACGTTGATGAAACAAAGGCAGCTCTAGCGCTGGTAAAAGAAATCAACGGCCATAAAATTACGGTATCAAGCCTGAAAGTGTCAGGCTCAATGGAAAAGGTGAAATAAATGCCGGTTGAACTATCATGCATCGTAAATAATTCAAAAGATGAACTCAAGCTGAGGCAGGTTTTGCGCGGAATGGACCTTATTGGAAAAATCCTGGATGCAGAATCCGCGATACATGACAAAGACAATCTTGCAGTTTCAGGCAACATAAAAGGCGTTAATTACGGAAACGGTTTTGTTGACCTGAGCTTCTTGTCCGAAAAGCCCGGAAGCAGGCTTGAAAAAATCAGGATTGGCGGCAGACCTGATGAAGACTATCAAAAAGGTTATGCGTTCCGGATAAAGATAACATATTGAGGTGAAATGAAATGCAAGTAATGCAGCAACAGGCAATGGGTTACGACCGCGCCATAACGGTTTTCAGCCCTGAAGGCAGGCTTCTGCAAGTCGAGTATGCTAAAAAAGCAGTAAGCCATGGCGCTATGACGATGGGCATAGTTTACAAGGACGGCGTATTGCTGGTAGCGGACAGGCGCTTGACGGAAAAACTTCTTGTCGCCGAATCCGTAAAGAAAATATCGCAGATTGACAACCACGTTCTTACGTCATTCTCTGGGATGACAATGGATGCCCGGGTCCTGATAAAACGCTGTCGGGTATTCGCACAGCAGCATAAGATGACTTACGGCGAAACTGTTGATGTTGAAGGCGTAGTCAAGTTTATTTCGGACATTGAGCAGCAATACACGCAATACGGCGGAATAAGGCCTTACGGAATCTCATTTCTGATTGCGGGGGTCGATAAGAAAGGCGCGCAGCTGTATGAAACAGACCCTTCAGGAATATACTCGCAGTATCTGGCAAGAGCAATTGGTTTGAGCGGTGCAGATGCAAACAAACTTCTTGACAAGAAATACAAGGAAAATATGAAATTGGAGGAAACTCAAAAACTCGCTGTTGAAATTTTCAAGGAAGTTCTTGACAAAGAATTTGGCTTTGAAAGATTGGAAGCAGCAGCTATTACCCTAAAGGGTATAGAGAAAGTTGAGCTTAAGGAATAATGAGCATCAGCTTCATTTACATAACGAACAAAGACGAGAAGGAAGCTAGCAAAATAGCTAACCATCTGCTCGGGAAGAAATTAATTGCCTGTGCAAATGTTTTCCCCATAAGTTCTATGTTCACATGGGAAAATAAATCAAAAAATGTAAAGGAATTTGCATTGTTTGCAAAGACAAAACCTGAAAATTTTGAAAAAGTTAAGGTAGAAGTAAAGAAGGTCCATTCTTACGAATGCCCCTGCATCGTCAAGTTTGATGTTGAAAGCAACAAGGAATTTGAAGATTGGGTAAGGAGTGAGGTGGTATAAAATGCCAATAGGAACATTCTCGCCAAACAAGGAAAAAACCCATTACAACATAATCAGATTGAAGAAAGGCGGGGAGAGTTTCGAAATAGTTCTGAAAGATGCTGACAAGGCTCTTGAGTTCCGCCACGGTAAACTCGTGGACATGCGTGACATTCTCGAGACGCCGAAGATTTTTGTTGATGCAAACACGGGCGAAGCACAGGGCGCCGCAAAATTGACTCAGTGGCTGGGCACTACAGACATCCACGAAGCAGCAAAGATAATCGTACTGAAAGGCGAGCTTGCTTTTACGCAGGAACAGCGAAAGAAGATGTTTGAGGCAAAGAAAAAGAAAATTATCGAATACATTCATATGAACGCTTCAGACCCGAAGACTGGAATGCCTCACCCGATAACGCGCATAGAAATGGCAATGGAGCAGGCCCGTGTGCAAATCGATCCGTACCAGCCTGCGGAAGCGCAGATTGAGCCGATAATCAAGCAGCTCAGGGCAATTTTGCCAATCAGCTTTGAAAAGTTTAGAATCAGAGTAACAATACCTGCAAAATACTCAAGCACTGCTTACTCGCCGATAAAACATAAATTCGCACTGGAAAACGAGCGCTGGAAGGATGACGGCGCCGTCGAGTTTGTAATTGAAGGCCCTGCAGGAGTAAAGCCTGATGTATTTACACTCATAAACAAGCTAACAACAGGAGAAGCAACAATAGAGGATTTGAAAAAATGACATCAAATACAGATCGCCAGGCTTACCTTGGAAAAGACATTGGAACGACGGAACTTTACAGGCAATTAGTGGCACAATATCATATGCGAAACGGAAATCTTCCTGAGAGTTTGGAGACAAAGGTGGAAATTTCAAAATTAGAAATTAAATTAGAAGAGGCAACGTAATAACTATCATGATGACTTTGGGAAATTTCTAAATTTTCCGAATCAGGGATGAAAAATGGAAACAACAACTGAAAAATTGTATATAAAGGACCGCGATATAACGGTTCCTGGTGACTTACTCGCGGAAGGCCTCGAGTACCTGCCTGCCGGAAAAGCATACAGGGACGGCGAAAAGATTTTTGCCTGCACAATGGGCATGGCGTCACTCAAAGGGCACGTGATAAAAGTAATTCCTCTGGCAGGAAGATACATGCCAAAGAAAGGCGATGTTGTAATCGGAAAAGTCACAGGCATAGCACATTCCGGATGGACTGTTGACATCAACAGCCCTTACAATGCAGACCTGAACATTGGAGAGGCTACTAGGGAATACATTGACCTGGCTAAAACAGACATGGCACACTATTTTGACTACAATGATTATATGTTAGCAGAAATAATTTCAATTTCTGAAAGCAAATACGTTAAGTTAACAACAAAATACCGCCCGTACCGCAAGCTAAGCCCGGGAAACATAATAATTGTAAGCCCTACAAAAATACCGAGAATAATCGGAAAGGCTGGCTCAATGATTAATCTGCTGAAGGACGGCTCAGCCTGTGACATCGTCGTTGGGCAGAACGGCTTGGTCTGGATTAAAGGGCTGCCTGAAAAAACCGCTCTTGTTGCAAAGGCAATCAAATTAATTGAAAAAGAGAGTCATAAGTCAGGTCTGACTGAAAAAGTCAAGCAGATGATGGCTTCGGAGGGCAAGTAAAATGGGTGGAACTGTAGGAAAACCTGAGAAATTGATTGTTAACGGAAAAAGGCTTGACGGCCGCAAACTCGAGGAGCTTCGTCCAATTATGATAAAAGCCGGAATAATACCAAACGCAGACGGCTCCGCGCTGATAGAGCAGGGCGAGACAAAAATAATGTGCGCTGTATACGGGCCCAGGGAGTGTTTGCCAAAGCACTTGTCTGAAGCTGACAGAGCGTACCTGAACTGCGTCTACACAATGGTTTCGTTCTCGACTCCAGAACGTGCACGTCCGGGACCTAGCAGGCGTTCAGTTGAGATATCAAAAGTAATCAAGGACTGCCTGTCACCAGCAATATTCCTGGAAAGATACCCGAGAACAAAAATAGATGTTTACATGGATGTTACAAACGCGAATGCGGGCACAAGGTGCGCAGCGATATGCGCTGCCGCAGTTGCCTTGGCAGACGCAGGCA
Source organism: archaeon (assembly GCA_043801255.1). GTDB lineage: Archaea > Nanobdellota > Nanobdellia > UBA10117 > UBA10117 > JAZDME01. The sequence goes on along the minus strand of JAZDME010000023.1, from coordinate 137 downwards.
TTGACATGCGTGACCTAGTTACCGCGGTTGCATCCGGAAAAGCAGACGGGCATCTGGTTTTGGACATGTTTGAACTTGAAGATAACTATGGCGAAGCTGACATGCCGCTGGCAATGATGCCGCGCACTTCAGAAATT
>JAZDME010000009.1:0-2659 GCA_043801255.1 archaeon | reverse complement strand
CAATGGGTGTTAACTCTTCAGGAAAAAAGAAAGTCGGTGCAGGAGATCAGGGAATGATGAGCGGTTACGCAACAAACGAGACACCTGAGTTAATGCCTGCGCCAATAATGTTTGCAAATAAACTGGCAAAACAGCTTGCTGATATAAGGAAATCTGGATTTCTGAATTATTTAAGGCCTGACGGGAAAACGCAGGTTACTGTCGAATATGATAATCATAGGGTAAAAAGGCTTGATTCAATTGTAGTTGCCGCGCAGCACAACCCTGATGTCAGTTTGAAAACGCTGCGCGAAGATATAAAGGAATATATTATTGCACCAATCTGCGAGGGCTTTACAGACAGCAAAACAAATTATTTCGTAAATAACACGGGACGCTTTGTCATAGGCGGCCCTGTTGCGGATTCAGGCTGCACAGGCAGAAAGATAATTGCAGATACTTACGGCGGAATGGGGAATCATGGCGGTGGCGCATTTTCAGGCAAAGACCCGACAAAAGTTGACAGAACCGCGGCATATTACGCGCGCTACATGGCAAAAAACATTGTTGCCTCCGGGCTGGCAGGCAGGTGCGAGATACAGCTTGCTTACGTAATAGGCGGCGCAAAACCGCTTTCAGTATTTGTCGACACTTACGGAACAGGCAGGATTCCTGACGAGAAATTAGTTTCGCTAATCAAAAAAGAATTTGACCTGACTCCTGCAGGCATGATTGAAGCTCTTGATTTGAGGCGCCCAATCTACAGAAAGACAACTTGTTACGGGCATTTCGGAAGAACAGACCCGGACTTCACGTGGGAAAAAACAGACATTGCGCACACGCTGGCCAATGACCTGTAATTGCCTGCGCTGGCAAGCGAATGATTTTTATCTCTAATGTTTTTAACTTCAGAGATGAGACAACAACTTTGTTTGCAAGTGCCGGAAGGTGCGCCAGCAGAGTTTTATGAACACATTGCTTCTTTCAGATGCGTTGGCATCCCTGCAGCTGTTGATGATTGCGCAAGCATCTGCCCGCTCGTTAATTTTGATGGCTATCTAGAATCCAAAAATTATATTGTTTCCAAAGTTGCTACTACTATAGATTCTGAAAGCGAAAATATTATGTTTTATGGCGCAAAATCAAATCATAAATTTGATTCCTTGGCAATATACGATATTTCCAAAAGAGATTCTGGTAATCTGCAGTTAACAAGATTGATTATGGCATATAACATTGAAGATTGCATTAAGTTGGCAGCTAATGCAACCGGTCCGCTGGCGAAAGAAGTGGTGGATATAGTCGAAAACGTTTGCGAGAGGCTGAAAGCCTTCAGCCGAGCTGCAGAAAAAACTAAGATCGAAGAACTCGTTATCGACGACAAATAAATCTGATAGATTTTCGCAATCGTTTTATAGGTTATTTTTCCAAAAAGTTTCTGAAAACTATATATAGCTTGCGAAAATCTGATTTTCATAATCGCACCACTGTGCTCATGTGATAAGATAACTATATATACAATAAATGTCACAAGGTTTTTAAAGAAATCGTCGTTTCGTTTAATATAGTTTCGTTAAGTCCGCTGAGTAACAACGAAAATCGGCGCGACAAAACGGAGTTGAAATAATGGGTGAATTTGTGAAAAGATGTCCTGAATGTAATTCTATAAACATGACTGTTGATGAAAAGCGCGGCGAAGTTGTATGCAAAAGCTGCGGGCTCGTTATTGATGAAAATATGGTTGACACATCGCCTGAATGGCGAGAGTTCTCTGAAGATGGTGAGGATAGAAGGCGTGCTGGTGCGCCAGCTACTTTTACAAGGGCTGACATGGGCACAGGAACCCAGATTGGAACAGCTTCGGAATTATACAATCTTCCCGGCGGACAGAGAAGGAAGTTCATGCGAATGAGGCAGTGGCACAACCGCTCTTCAACATCTCTTGAGCGAAACTTGAAGTATGCCTTGGTTGAAATGAAGCGAGTAGCGTCACTATTGAACATACCTCCATCAATCGAGGAAGAAGCAGCAAGATTATACAATCTTGCCGTAAGAAAAGCTCTTGTTCGTGGAAGGTCAATGGAATCAGTCGTTGTAGGAGCGATTTACATTGCTTCAAGACGATTTAACCTGCCAAGAAGCTTAAATGAAATATGCAAGCTGACTGGCGCAAACAAACGCGAAGTTGGAAAAACTTATAGATTTATCGCCCGAAGTTTGGGAGTTAGGTTGTTACCATCAGGCCCTGCAGAATATATACCTAAATTTGCAAACAAGCTTGGCTTTAATTCTTCAACACAGACCCGCGCAGTTGAAATTTTGAAAAAAGCGCAACAGATTGAATTAACCTCGGGAAGAGGCCCGATAGGCTTAGCTGCTGCTTCATTGTACGTCGCGTCGTTAATGACAGGCGAAAAAAGAACGCAAAGGGAGATTGCAGATGTTGTCGGAGTAACTGAAGTCACTATCAGGAACAGGTACAAGGAAATTATCGAGAGACTCGGACTGGCAAAGGAACTTGAAACAAAGGAAAAGGAAATCGAGGAAAAAGCGGCTGCAAGGGGAAGATAAGATGGTGCAAATGCCAAATTACGCTGGCTTTGGCATAATGCTTATTGAAACTATAAACCCTGAGAATAAGTATATCGGCAGAATTGTTGGCAGAATTTTACAAAACTCC
>JAZDME010000005.1:0-3518 GCA_043801255.1 archaeon | reverse complement strand
CTTCCTTTTTAGGGAAACAACGCATGTATGATTATATTTCCGACTACTGTTCCTCAGAATATTTTCTCTTCCTGGATGAACATGCCAAAGAGCATGCCGAAGAACTGCTCGGTTATTTTTCTAAAAAAGCAGGAGATGCGTTGTCGTATGAAACAATAGATGCGATCATATTGGAAATGGCCCACCTCGACCTGCCGCTTCAGGCTCGCCAAAAGATACCTCTTCTTCTTGATGGGTATATTACTTATCTGCACAACAGCGGGAAAGTGCCAGGGATTCTTCACTACGCGCAGTATATCGCGGGTAAAGCAGCTGATTTTGAGAACAATTTCCGTGAGGATGGCACGGTCCGGGGTGAGACTTTTACTAAAAAGTATACCGATGTTGGGCGGAATGATCCGTGTCCCTGTGGGAGTAATAAAAAATTTAAAAAGTGTTGTATGCGATTATTACAATAATAGTAATACATTTATTCCTGAATTAGATGCTGCAAACCTGCCTTGATTGATTATGCCACTTAAGTTCTCCTGCACAACCAATTGTGGCCGATATCTACCACGTTTATTTATAATAAATACACCTATAAATCATATTCTTTGATCTGTAGTTGACACTGCATATGCTATAACGTTATGATTAAAACACACTATATGCTACAGCAATACTTTTTCATTAATGTGTAAGGGGCTTGTTTCGTGACCGTTAAAAAAGGAACGAAAATGGTTGCAGCTAAACGTCAATGTAATGATCCAACACGATGCTCACTGAAAAAACTATGCGAACTTGTCAAAGCCGGTTCGTATGCGTACGACGATCTGGCTGAATTGATTGAGGACAAGGGGTATGAGGAATGTGTTCAGGGAAACAGCGATGAGGTTATCAACGAATTAACTCAATTGGGCGTCTTTTTTGAAAATGTTGAGGAAAAAAATGAGGAGGTTGCGCGGGACCTTGCTGATGTGTACCTCCTGACCGGTGAATTCTGCCAGTGTGCGGAACAATATACCGACAGTATTGAATGGTTTCGTAAGGCGATTGCTGTTGAAGATGTCTATGATGTCCCATATCACAGTCTGGCTATGTCCTATCTCAGTCTTGGCGAAACGGAAAAAGCAGTAAAAAGTCTGGAGCAGGAAATCCGGGTTGCACCGGGTAATTACTATACCTATCTTTTTCTTGCTGATCTCTATACAAAACAGGAAAAATACGATGAGGTTGAAGAGGTACTCCGCAATTTGCTTGCCCGCGATTCAGATAATATCCAGGCCTTGCACTTGTTGATCTGTCACTATAAGAAACGTAACCCGGACCTTGATGTAGAGCTGCTGAGGCGCCGTCTCATTAATGCCGACAAAGAGTTGATAAAACTTGATTTGATTATCTGGACCTATCATGTCTGCGAGGAGAAGCGTTTTGAAGAGGCGATCCGCTATCTTACTGAGCGCGAAAAAGAACAGCCGGGTATTTCAATTATTTATCTGCTTAAAGCGCATATCTATGGATTGCTGCAGCAGTTTGTGAAAAAAAGGATGGAATTGAAACAGTTTATGAAGATGAACCATGGCCGTGAAGAATTTATGCGTAATAAACTCGATGAATTTGAAAAGATCTTTGGCAAGAGTGCCCGGGACCAGCTCCAGAAAAAGTTGTCCATGACAAAAATGACATCACGATGAAACTGAAAAGTGCGCGCTGAGTATAAGTATAAAGCTCCGCTATTTTCATGATTTACTGATCACCGCTGTTTGCTTCGTTTCGGTTAACACCTTCCGCGGGCATACTATTCGATAGTTGCATTACCTACAGTCTCTGCTAACGTAAAAATACTCAATGTATATCGTGCCTGGTTCTGCAGATTGACAAGCTCGGCCTGTGCATAGTCCCGCTCGGCATCGAGCAGTTCTGAGTTTGTTAATGTGCCTGCTTCATATTTTTTCTGGGCCAGTTTCAGTGATGCATCATTTACCAGTACCTGTAATGCAGAGCTGGCAAGTTTCGCATAGGCTGTTTCGACATCTGCATGCGCCTGCAGTATCTCGGTACGCACGTTATCACCTGATTCAGCGAGCGTTTCATTCGCGGCTTTCAGTTCAGCGTTACATTCGTTCAGGCGGTATCGGGTGCGTGCACCGTCATAGATCGGAACATGCAGCTGTGCAGCAGCAGACCAGTTTGGCCTGGCAGCATTGACATCACCAGCATAGCCATTTTTTACGCCTGCAGCAAGAGCGGCTCTCAGTTCCGGCATACGTTCCTTTTCAGCCATTGCCCTGCGAGCATTAAGTGTTGTCACGGCATCGGTTGCAGTGATTATCTCTATCCGCTGTTCCAACCCTACCGTAACAAGCGAATCAGCATTCACCCGGTATGCGGTGGTGTCGAACGGTATGGTGACGGCAGGGAAGGAGTCGAGGGCGACACCCATTATCTGCGCAAGAAATATGCGCAATTTTGCTTTGTTGTTTTCAATGTCAAGTAACCCTGCCTGTGCGGATGCGAGTTGTGCTTTTGTCTTTAGAATGTCGTAGTCGGTTGCCGTACCGGTTGCGACAAGTTTTCCGACATTTGCAAGATGACGCTCAAGAGACGCAATGTTCGCTTTTTGTATACCGATACCTTGTTGCAACATGGTGATATTTACAGCAAGGGAAACTGCATGAAACAACAGTTTGTTTTCGAGCCCTGTTTTCTGGTTCGTGAGACTATTTTCTGTCACCGTCGCAACGTTAACTGCTGCTGCTCTCTTACCGAAATCATAGACCATTATACCGGCAGAGAGATGGGCGTCAAAACTGTTGCTGGGTGCCAGTTGTAAAGACTGTGTGCCGAACGTAAGTTCAAGATTGTCTTTCGGGCCGATGTTTGCATAGGAAATATCCGCATTTAACTGGGGACGATATGCTGTTTTCGCCTGGTCTATCCTGGCGCCAGCGGCATCAATCTGAGATTCCAGCCTGCGTAGGGTATGACTGTTTTCACGTACTTTCTGAACGATCTGTTTTAAGGTGAGTGTATCATTCGGTTGCGAAAATGAGCTGCTGGTAAGTAGAATGAAAACCATGCACCACCATAGATGAAGTTTGCCAATGGAACAATTGATTTCGTGTTCAGCCATGTTGTTTGCGTCCTATTTTAACATTTTTGAGAAATAATATGGGTATAACGCATGCTGCGGTGCATACGCATGAAAAAAGAAAATCATCATTAATGGCAAGGACAAATATCTGCTTCGCAATATGTGATGAAATAACCGCTCCACTTTGTATAGCAGCATTCTGCAGGGTAGATCCTGCAGAATGGATTGCATGCATTTGAACCGTATGTTGCACCTGCCTGAATACCGGTGAAAACCGGTCGATGCCTGCACCGGTGATTGCGGTGTGAAATGCAATGCGCTGCATGAGTAAGGTCTGAAGTATGGCCACGCCGAAACTCCCACCCACCTGACGAATGACATTCATAAGCCCGGATGCTTGCGCCATTTCATGCCGGGCAATGTCGAACATTGCCATCATGCT
>JAZDME010000076.1:0-4085 GCA_043801255.1 archaeon | reverse complement strand
GGTAAGTTGCAAGCTTTTTTGAGTCTTCGTAGCTTATGCAAACGCCGAATTTTCTCGGGCCCATCGTCGCAACAACTTTCCCAAACCTGTCACACAAATTGTATCCAAAGAACATCAGTGGATTTACCTCATACAGGTCATAGCTTTTCTTATCTTTATCGTTTTCCTGGTATTTGAAGCCGCGATCGCCGGCAACTTTGTCAACCAGGCCATAAATAGCACAGCGCTTGAGAGTGGACTTTTTTTCAAATTCGATTTCCGCGAAAATTCTGTCGGATTTCACATCTTTTCTGGCAACGCAGTTAATATTAATACAGTAATCCGGAAGCGTAACTGCGACTGGCTCGCCGGATTTGCGGTCTAGTCTGTCGAGCAATTCGTTTATATTTTTAACTTCCAGCATGCCATTTAAGCGCAAAATAAACTTAAAAAATTAACCTACTGCGCGCCTGACATCAAGAATCTGGGTTGATTCAACGCCAGGTACTTCTTTTACTTTTGCTTCCAGGACGTCTGTGTTTGAATTCTTCTCGTCAATTATGAAAACCAGGTCTAACGACTTTAGCCCGAAAGCTACAGGCTCCTCTTTTGCTGAGTGAAATGCCTTCATCCCGAATTCCGTCAGTTTTACTTTGCACTCCTCTGTCAGTTTAGCCAAGTCTATTTCGGGGCTTTGCGGCATTACCCTTAGTTTAATTATAACAACCGCCATTTTATTTCAACGCTCTCCAATTTAACAACATTACATTTCTGCTGTTGAAATAAAATGTCGCTGCCATAGAATTACGGGCCCTCAAAGCCGCACTTGCACTTGTAATTTACTGCTGTCTTTCTGCAATGCGAGCACCTTATCACCTGTGTTCCGCATTGCGGGCAGATAAATATGGCTGCCCCGGAATCATTTGTTACCTCATCCTTGCACGATATGCAGTGTTTCATAAAACACTGCCTGCATAAGTGTTTAAAAAGGTTATCTGAAACCAATTATTATGGACAGAATTCTGCAATATCTTATTGTTCTTGGCATAAGCCTTGCCCCGGTTTCGGAGCAGAGGGGAGGAATTATATACGGGCTGGGCATGGGTTTGAACCCTTGGGCAGTTCTTGTAATTGCAATCGGGTCGAATATCCTGACTCTTATTCCTGTGTTCTGGATTCTCAGAAAGACGAAGTTCAGGGCGTGGCTTTTGAAGGTCTTTGGCAAAAACGCCCAGAAGCACATACATGAAAACAAAAAATTCCAGATTTATGAGGAACTCGCGCTGATGGCTTTTGTCGCTGTGCCTGTTCCATTCACAGGCTGCTACATGGGCGCGCTCATATCTGAAATCCTTGGCTGGAACTGGAAAAAATCATTTATCGCAATCAGCGCTGGCGTGGCAATATCAGGAATTATTGTTTTCCTTGCTGCGGAAGGCATAATCAGTTTAATCGGTCTGATATAGAATGAAAATAAAGCAGATTCCAGAGGATTTTGTTGTCAACGAGATAATAAAACTGAAAACTTCTGGCAGCGGCGATTACACATATTTCTGGCTAACAAAGAAAAACTGGACTACGTTGCGGGCAATTGTTGAAATTGCCTCGAGAAGCCACGTTTCCTTCAAACGATTCAAGTTTGCAGGCACAAAGGATAAATCTGCTGTAACAAGGCAGGCAGTATCTGTGTTCAAAGTCCAGCCAGAAGTGCTCGAAAGCCTCAGCATCAAGGATATTAAAATTGAAGTCATTGGCTTTGGAAACGAAGCTATTTCTCTTGGAACATTAACCGGAAATCACTTTGAAATTGTTGTGCGTGACATGAAGAAAGGTGATTTTGAAATCCTGAAAAATAATTCTGCCAAAATAAAAAAATCCGGTTGCCTGAATTACTTCGGCCCGCAGAGATTCGGTGGCGGAAATACCGCGCTGATTGGAAAAGAAATTATCAAGGGCAGGTTTGAGCAGGCTGCTAAGTACATGATTTGCTATTCCGAAGACAGCAACGAGGCTGCAAAAAAAGCCCGAAATTTTGCAGAAAAAAACTGGGGTCGCTGGAAAGATATTTTGGCACAGATGCCAAAATTCCTCGGGCTGGAAAAAGCTGTCTTGAACCAGCTTGTTCAGATACCAACCGACTACGCGGGCGCCCTGAGAAAGCTGCCAAAGCCCGTAAGAAGAATGTATGTCCACGGATATCAAAGCCATATTTTCAACAAGGCGCTTGATATGGTAAAAGGCGCAAGGTTCACGAAGGCAAAGAAGCTCCCGATTCCGGGCTACGAGACAAAATTGGGGACTGACTCATTTTCAAAGGCTTTGAAAAAAGTCATTGGTGACGAAAGCGTAGACTTGTATGAGTTCAGATGCACGAGAATGCCGGAACTTGCATCTGCCGGCAGCACCCGCAGCGCGCTGTTCTTTCCGAAGAAGCTCAAACTCGGCGCTTTTGAGAAAGATGAGCTTAATCCAAACAAATATAAAATCAAATTGGCTTTTGAGCTTTTAAAGGGGGACTACGCCACTGTGCTTGTAAAGGAGCTGTTTGATGGAAAAATTGATGGAAAAACAAAAAGAGCATAAGGTAAATCACAGCCATAAAGACATCGCATTCCTCGCGGGAATTGCTGCGCTGTCAACACTGCTGAATATTTACAAATACTACCTTAACCCCCCGCTCTCGGAAGGCATATTCTCATACTGGACTTCCGTGGCAGCCAGCATCGCAATAGTTTTTGTTATTTATGAAATTTCATTAAAGATGACTGAAAATAACTGGGGCGCATTATTTTCTGCTGCCCTGGCCGCAACAATCCCGCTTTATACGTGGCGGACTGTTGCACAGCTCACGCACTCAATGGCTGTTTTATTGTTTTTCCTCAGCATACTTGTTCTCCTGTACATGAAAGAGATGGGCGACTGGAAGCCTGCGCTGATTATTCCGCTGATTCTGGCTTTTGTCCATGTCTATGCCCTGCTTTTCATCCCGATACTGGTGATTTACATGCTTTTGGTAAAGCTTGAGCAGAAAGAGCTCAGCAGGAACGAGATTTATTTTTCAGTATCCTCTGGGCTGCTTATACTTCTGATATTTTTCTTTTTCACTGCGAAGCCTGCGCTGCTTGCGCTGGTCCAGCAGTATATTCATATAAACTACTATTCATTTGACACAGAGAACTTCAGCCTGACAGGAATCTTTGCTGTTGCAGGGCTTGTGCCGACGTATGTGGGCATGTTCGGGCTTTACTCAGCCATGCATGCGAAGAAAAAATCCGTGCTCCTGCTTTTGAGCACTGTTGTCACGATTATGCTGGCAGTGTTTTTCAACATAATACCCATCAGGTTGGGGCTGCCGTACTTCAGCCTTACACTTGCGGCTTTGGCAGCATTTTTCTGGAAGGCATGCGACAAAACAATGGAATCAACAAAATTGAAGCGCTACAAGCCGTACCTGACTGCGCTCGGATTCTTCATTGTGCTAGCTGCCGGCACTGTCCATATGCTGTTTTAGCAAAGCCAGCACTGTTCTCTGGTCAAGCAGCCCTTCGTAAGTTTTTTCGTTTACCACAAGCGTAGGTGCTGTCTTAACCCGGTAAATTTCCTTTAGCGTGCTAACCAGCGAGAAATCCAGATTTGTGTCAAATGAGTATATCATCGCATTCGGATTCATCTGCTTTATGTTTGTCAATACGATGCCCTGCGCCCTGCAGATTTCGCAATCGCCCTTATCGGAATAGAAATAGAGAATAGTTGTGTAATTTGCGCCGCACTCGCGGTTGGCTTTTTTTGTGAAAAGCAGGTGCTTTACCTCAAGCAAAAAATACTGCTGTTTTATGCTGTTTATTTTTTCAGCGGATAGCGACTGCTCGTCAGAGCTGAAAACAAGTTTTCCGCCAAGCTCATCCAAACCCGAAGCCAGCTTGTTGAAGCCTGTGTACGTGCACGGGTTTTCAAGCAAAAGCGCATACTCTGTCTCCAGGCTTGCAGTCTGCATGCTGATATCGCTAAGTGCCTGGTCAACATAGCTGATTTTTTTATTTGAAAGGAAATCTGACAATAAAAATCCGGATGCGAACAATAACGTGCTGATGCCAAATACTATGAGA
>JAZDME010000019.1:0-2516 GCA_043801255.1 archaeon | reverse complement strand
GGAAACGGTTGAGCAGGCTGCGCAACGCATCTGCTGCGACGAGACTGGCCTGCAGCCGCGGTCAATCAAGTATGTTACAACAGTCCAGGAATTTGTAAAGGAAAACAACAACAAAAAATATCATTTTGTTATGCTTCTGTTCCGAATAAGGGCGGAAGGCAGGTTGAAAAACGGAAGAATGTTTTCTCTGGAAAATCTGCCGAAGAAAACCGTGCCAAGCGATATTCATATGCTCCAAATAACAAAATCTAATCTGGCAACAAGCGTAATTGAAGAAAACAGAGCACATCTTAAGCAGGAAACCTTTTCTTAGTGAAGCTTTTAAGCCAAAACCTTTGCCTTAGATACATGGAGATTGAAATCCGCGAGTTAGTTAAGAAATTATCATCAGCGCGCAAGCTGGACAAATCCAAAGCCGAGCGCATCAAGACAGAATGGGCAAAAAGGTACAACAGGACTATTCCTCTCAGCTCAGAAATTCTTGCTGCCTCGAGTCCTGCAGAAAAGAAAAAAATAGTCCGCGCTCTTGTTACCAAGCCTACTAGAACAATGTCGGGCGTTTCAGTAATCGCTGTAATGACAAAGCCAGCGCCATGTCCTGGCAAGTGCATCTACTGCCCGACATCTAAAATCGCGCCAAAATCATATACCGGGCACGAACCGAGTGCAATGCGCGCACTGCGAAATGAATTTGACCCTTATAGGATTGTGCAGAACCGCTTGAAACAGCTGCACAATGTCGGGCACACAACTAACAAGAATGAAGTTATTATTCAGGGCGGAACGTTTACTGCTCTCCCATGGAATTATCAATATCAGTTCGTCAAAGGGATTTTTGATGCGCTCAACCAATTTGAGTGCTGTACTAGGGAAAATCCTTGTAAGAAGCATAAGGCAAGGGATTTGAAAACATCACAGAAGATTAACGAGGCTGCAGATAACCGCGTTGTATCCTTAATCGTTGAAACCAGGCCTGATTTTTGCACGAAAAAACATATTCAACAAATGCTCATGTTGGGAGCCACCCGTGTGGAATTAGGACTGCAATCAGTCTATGATGATATCCTTAAGGGAGTCAAAAGGGGGCATGACGTCGAAGCTGCAAAAAAAGCAATCAAAGACTTGAAAAATGCCGGCTTCAAAGTTGACCTTCATGTAATGCTGGGACTTCCTGGCTCAACAAAGAAAAAAGATATTGAAATGTTTCGGATTTTATTTTCAGATGAGGGATTAAAACCTGACGGACTTAAAATTTATCCGTGCGCTGTGCTCAAAGGCGCAAAACTTCACGATATTTGGAAAGCAGGAAATTACAAGCCGGTAAATGACAGATACATAATGGATGTTTTGAAAGAAGCAAAGACAAGTTATATTCCCGAATATGTCAGAATTAAAAGAATAATGCGCGACATTCCCAGCAACCTAGTGGAAGCAGGCTATAAATCCCTAAACCTGAGGCAGATGCTTTTCAATGAAATGCAAAAAGAAGGAAAAACATGTAGATGCATAAGATGCCGCGAAATTGGCCATAGATACAAAAATGAGGGCAAGCTTCCAAAGAACGTTGAACTTCTGACTTTCAAATATCCTGCGTCGTGTGGAACAGAATATTTCATTTCATTTGAGGATAAAAAGCAGGGAATCCTGCTCGGATTTGCAAGATTGAGGATTGCAAATGGCAAAGCCTTTTTGCGCGAACTTCATGTTTATGGACTTGCTGCGCCCTTAACTAAAATCAAGAGCTTTGCCCTCGTCGTACAGCACAAAGGGCTTGGTAAAAAACTGCTTGCAGAAGCTGAAAAAATAGCTAAGAAAAATGGAATTAAAGAACTTTTAGTATTGTCCGGAGCTGGTGTAAAAAAATACTACGAAATGACGGGCTACTTAAGAAAAGGTTATTATATGGCCAAATCCCTTTGATTTTTCATGGCATTTCCAAACCTGAAAGGCAAGCATCTGGAAGATTCGATAGTGACTCCGCAGGAATTCCTCACGTATCTTAAAAGTATTGGCAAGTATCCAAAATACAAACCGCCGGAAGCTGTGATTTTTATTTTCAGCAGTAAATTGTTTCGGCACATATTAAAAAATCTGAAACCTAAGGAAGTTGAATTCTCAAAAACTCCGTTCTATCTTTTAGAAAATGGTAAAGTTGGTATTTTTGCCAAATTTGGAATTGGCGCGCCTATCACTACGACTCAGATGGAAGAGCTTATTGCATTTGGCGTCAAAAAATTTATTTCCATAGGCGAAGCCGGCACTTTGCAAAAAAACTTGAAGATTAGAGATATTGTCGTTTGTGATAGGGCAATTCGTGACGAAGGAACCTCGCATCATTACCTCAAACATTCTAAGTACGCCTATGCATCTAAAGAACTAACTGAAAAGGTGGAGAAAGTATTACAACGGATTGGCCAAAAGTTTATTGTTGGAGCCAGTTGGACAACCGACGCGCCATATAGGGAAACAGTTGCGGAAGCAAAGCAATATCAGAAGGAAAGAGTAGCGACTGTTGA
>JAZDME010000006.1:0-11777 GCA_043801255.1 archaeon | reverse complement strand
TTCATGCCACGACGAACTAAAAGCGATAGCGCCAGATATGAGCATGCTGAAGAGATAAGTGACGAGATTTTCGGCACAATGAACCCCACAAACCCCACCCAAGCACAAAAACCAACACAAACAGGCGTAGCCACTAACAGTTATGTTATTTTAGTTGCAGGAATCGCAACAGTCCTTGCAGAGGCTATCTCAATGGCATTCTCATCTTACAGTTCAAAAAGGGTTATGGAGGAGATTGTAAACCGCAAAAAAAAGGTTGCGGCAGAAAGAGACCTGAAAACAAGCGCGATTTTCTGGTTTGTTACAATGGTTGGCGGCATGATACCGCTGATTCCGTTCCTGTCGGGCGCAAGCCCCGTAACATGCCTGCGCTCATCAATAATTTCCAGCATGATTTTCCTGTTCTGCGTGGGTTTCTACATAGGCAAGATTGTGAAAGTAAATCCGCTGAGGGAAGGGCTGTTTAACACCGCAATAGGCATGGCTGCCGCAACAATAACCTATGTTGTCGGGCTTGGCATTTCCCTGATTGTTTAACGACAGTTTAAGGTACATAATATTTCAAAATGCTTAAATACCCTAAATCACTTTTAAACCCCGAGGATAAAATGGCCACCAAGATGTTTATACCATTCGTACTTATAGCCGTAGTTCTTTCGATGTTTGCTGCTGCGGATGCTGCACCAGTAATTGACCCGAACTCTATTTTTCCCAATATTACATCATCCGATATTACAACACTATCGTTTAGTTTAAGTGCTAATATAACAGAATCTGAGTATCCCAATTACAACGCATCAGAGCTGACAGTATGGTATTATTTTTCAACTCCAGGATATTCAGACGGCGCCAATACAAGCATGAGCAATGTAACAACCAAGCGGAATGTGGCAAGCGTCATATTCAACGCGACAGTTAATCTTGATTTTACAAACAATCACACTGCGCCGGGCTATCACACAGTCACAATCTGCGCAAATAACACTATTGGAAACCTGTCCTGCTCGGCAAGTCCGGGGATATTCGTGATAAAAATTGCAAACATAACGCAAATCGCAAATTCTGTTAGTGGCGCAACATTGAACATTACCTATGAAAACGGAACAAGCGTTGGTAATGAAATAATGGACCCTGTAAATTATAATTATACATTGCGCGTAAACACAACTCCAACAGCTTTTGTTGAAGTTGTGGGTATGGCAATCAACGAAACCCTGATGCAGCAGTTAAGCAACAGCGCAAATATCAATACAGTAGCAACATCTGCTGCGCAAAGCACAATACTCTCTGCAGGCTACAGCAACACAAGTTTCCTGTGGTATGATGCCAGTTCCTTCCTGCCCTCAACATTATTTTACAAATACGGCAGAATACAGCTGCCGGGAACATATCACGCAGTATTTTACTGCAGCGGCGCAAGCGCGGCAGCAGCGGTATGCGCAAAAATCAGCGCATGCAGCAACATAGTTAACTTAACGTCTTACAGCAGCGTTATCGGCACAGGATGTTATAATGCAACAGAAGTTTCGGGCAAAACAGTTGTGTATGTTCCGCAGTTTTCAGGCGCAGCAGGCGGAAACGACACTGTTGCGCCGACCATAAGCCCAATTGTTCCTGCAACTACATTATGGTACAAAACAAACATCACATTAAGCATAAATGTTACGGATAATGGTGTGGGAATTAATGCCAGCAGAGTTTATTACAGAATCTGGAATGGCACAGTAGCGGGAGGATTATATGCTAACTGGGCAGCTATGTCAAATACAACTCCTGTTGCGGCATCAACACTTTTCGGTGTGACATTTGACATTACAAATGCAAATGGCAATTTCACCTTTGAGTTCAGCGCCAATGATACGTTAAATAATATGAAACCAAGCGTAAATGTGACAACAGTTTTCATTGATAATGTCAATCCATCAATTGCAGGTTGTTCAGGAACCACTGTTGCTATTGGCGAAACACCAGTATTTACGTGCACAACGTTAACTGATAATTCCCAGAGTTTTGGAGGTTCAGCACCAACAAAGTTATGCCCTTCAGACACAACAACGGCTGGAACTAAAACCGCTACATGCACCGCAACAGACCTGGCCGGAAACACGAATGTAACGACTGCAAGCTATACAGTAAATGCAGCAACAACTACTAATAATACGTCGTCAAAATAATCATCTGAAGCAGCATCAGCAGCAGCAGAAGCAACAACATCAACAGTAACTATTTCGCTGGTGAAAGCTGGCGAGGTAACAAAAGTAACTGGATTTGCAACAAAAACACCTGTTTATGAGATTGACATGGAAGTCAAGGCAACCACAACTAACGTAAGGATGGCTGTCCAGAAGCTTACGGCAGCTCCTACTGGCGTTACGGCAGCGCCGGGAACGCTGTTCTCGTACATTGACATAACAACAGTAGGGCTTGCGGCGACTAATGTCAAGTCTGCAAAGATAAAGTTCACTGTTTCGAAGAACTGGCTAACCACAAACAGCATGGATAAAAGCGGGGTATCCCTGTACAGGTATTCCGGAGGAGTATGGAGTAAGCTGGCAACAACCATTTCCAGCGAAGACAACTTTGATGTATTCTATTCGGCAGACGCGCCTGGCTTCAGCACCTTTGCAATAGTCGGGACAAAAGCGGCAGCAGCCGCAGCTGCAGCAGCAACGCCTGAAACCGCTGCAGCAGGAACAACAACGGCAGCTGCCAAGACAAGCACGGCAGTGAAACCATCAACAGGGCTGGGCATATTCCTGCTGTTATTGGCTGTTGCAATGGGAATTTACATGTACGGCAAGAAGCGCAAGCCAAGGAACTTCCCGAAGAAAAAATCAAAAAAGTGATTTCTTTTTTCCTTTTTTATTTTTGAGTACTGGCGACTGCCTTCGGCACGTATTTTTGCAAAAAGGACGCACGCATAATTGCCCAATTCTGGCTTTTGCAAAAAAACGTGGGCATCGATAGTGCAGGGCAAGCCATAGCCGAACAAAGTTCGGCGTGGCCCAGCCGAAATCTCATTTCGGCTTGGGTGTTATTGATTGAGGGAGCGCATGCACGGCATCTTTGATGGCGGGAGCAAAGCATCAACGCTGTAGCCGAAGATGTTCGGCTAAACCTCGCTGCGCTACGGTGTTGCGAAGCCAAAATACAAATCCATTAGCCCTAGTCAGCCGTCGTCAGCCGCATAGTTGAAACATGGATATTTCCATCGTCGTAGGTTTTATATATAATTATATATCAGATTTTACTATGAGGAGGTTATTTGGCTTCGCAGTTATTGCAGCGGTAGTGATTTTTGCAGTCATATTTGTATCTTTGCTCACGCCTGTTGAAAAACCAACTAACTCAGAGTCATGCACGTCAGATTCAGACTGCGCGGCTGCGCAGTGCTGCCATCCCACCTCAGCGGTAAACAAGGCATACGCGCCTGACTGCAACGACGTTGCATGCACTATGGAGTGCAGCCCCGGGACGCTGGATTGCGGGCAGGGAGATATTAAGTGTTTGGAAGGAAAATGTCAGGCGGTAATGACGTAGTAAAGTTATCAGATTACATAAAGCGCGCCAGTGCAGCCGGCTTTAATACAGATAAAATTCTTCACGAATTACTTGGCGGCGGATGGCCCGTGCGGCGCGCAAAAAGAGCCATCTCAATGTACCATCAAAAGCAGTTTACCAAGTATCTTTCAGTATTTGCAGTTTTTTTTGTGGCCGCGGTTTTCGCGGTCAAATGGCTGCCGCACCAGTTTTCAGTCACAGGGGCATTTGCAGGAATAGACATGTTCGAAGGAAATATTGTTGTGCAAAATGAAAGCGGGCAAATCACGAAGCATATTGTTTTCAGCGCCAACAAGCCGCTTTTCTGCGAGGACGGCATACATATTATTTTTGGCAGCGACGAAATCCCATTTGAAGTTCAAAATGAGGTCTATGAAAACGGCGCATGCACCGAGACGGACGTTGTATTCACAGTTCCGGAACAGCCCAAGTTGCCTGAGCCTGAAACAAATGAAACTCTGATGAATGAGACTTTGCCCGTAGTTGCAGAACAAATAGCAAATGAAACCATCTTGCTGGAAAACCAAACCAATGAGACTTTGCCGGAAAATAACGGAACTCCACTGGAGAATCAAACCGAGGTTTTGCTGGAAAACCAGACAGGTATTCCGGAGGAAAGTCCTGCTCCGGAGGTTTTAAACTCCGCCGACGAAACAGAAAATAACTTAGCGGTACCAAACGATATGGGTTCTATAACAGGGTTTGCGGTTTCAGAGATTAGTTCCGAAATCAGGATTTATTACGGCGCTCCCGAACCCGCGCCGAGCGCGGAAATCGGCGAAGGCGTGCAGATAGCTTACAAAACAGATGCTGCTCCTGCGCTTATTATCCTTAATCAGGACGGCAGCATCACCACGAGTGGAGTAACAAAGGACGAGCTGCGCGGTTTGGCAAAAAGTGCAAAGGCAATTGAAAAAGACAGCCCTGTCAGCGCGTTTTTGTCAGATTCTGTTCCGCTGATTAACGCAACAGATGTCTGGAGCAAAAGAGTTAACGGTATAAACATCACCGGCTCAGGCAATGCTGTCTGCGTGATTGACACAGGAATCGACTACGGGCATCCTGACATGGGCGGATGCTTCGGCGCAGGCTGCAAAGTTTTAGGAGGTTATGATTTTGTAAACAATGATACAAACCCCATGGATGACCACGGGCACGGCACACATGTTGCAGGCACCATAGCAGCAAATGGCGTTGTAAAGGGAGTTGCGCCCGGCGCAAACCTGATTGCGATAAAAGCACTTGACGCCCAGGGCAGCGGGACATTCAGCAATGTGATAGCAGGAATCAACTGGTGCATAGGGCATAAAGCAGAGTATAACATAACTGCAGTCAGCATGTCGCTGGGCACATCAAGTTTATACTCCGGCTATTGCGACAGCAGCTATCCTGTGATAGGTTCGGTGATTGATGACGCGGTTTCAGAAGGGATAAGCATCATTGTTTCAACAGGAAATAACGGCAATTTCACTGCAATAGCATCGCCTGCCTGCGTGCAAGGTGCGATAGCAACAGGGGCAAGCACTAAGAGCGACGCTGTTTGGGGGCCCAGCAACAGGAATTCAGTAACTGACCTGCTTGCGCCCGGAGAAAATATCCGCTCAACAGTTCTCAGTTCAGGTTATTCCACACTTAACGGCACATCAATGTCTGCGCCGCATGTTGCCGGCGTGATAGCACTGCTGCAGAATTATGAAATGATGGAAAACGGGGATATGCTGGATGTCTCACAGGTTTTGGAAGCGGTGAACAGCGGAGTTTCAATAACAGACGCGCAGTCAGGATTGGCATTCAAAAGGGTTGATGCATTATATGCTTTGTATTCAATTGCTCCGGAGTTAGCGCAGCTTACCATAACTGTGCAATCGCCACTTAATGGCTCTTATACCAAAAGCAGCACAGTTTATTTCAACATAAGCTCAAACAAGGAGTTATCCGCAGCTTTTGTTTCAATAGACAATGGCGATAATATAACATTGACTGGTGACTTGGTCCTGCACCACTATAATGCATCAATTTTAAATGAAAGCCAGCACAGCGCAGTATTCTGGGCTAATGACACTGCTGGCGATTCAGCATCTGCAGCGGTTTCATTTTCAGTTGATTTGACAAACCCTTCAGTTGTTCTGGTATCACCGCCAGAAAACTCTGTGGTAACTCGGGGCTCCCTGATAAACCTGTCAATAGCAGATGGCGTGCAGCTTTCAGCAGTTGTTTATCATACGAGCCAGAATGCAATAAACACCGCACTGGCAAGCCCTTATTCTATTAACACAACCAGCTGGACAAACGGCACACTCATCCTGACAGTGATTGCGAATGACAGTGCAGGAAATGCAAACCAGTCTGTTTTTGCTTTTACAGCAAACGCGACTTCTGCGCCCCAGGCAAATACGCCGCCAGCCATAACCAGCGTCAGCATCTTGCCGGCAACAGCTTACAAGACAGGTGACCTGACATGCACAGTTTCAGCGTCTGATGCAGATGGCAACAGCATGTCATACTTCTTTACATGGACAAACAACATAGTTAGTGTCAGCACATCAAACATCAGTTCAGCAAGCTTTGTGCTTGCATCAGGAAATCTTACAAAAAGCCAGAACTGGACTTGCAGGGCAAAAGCGTACGACGGCTGGGACAACAGCACAGAAGTTTCTGCAAGCACAGTAGTAAGAAATTCAGTTCCTGAAGTAAGTGCAACCAACCCGTCCGGAGTAGTTGTTTCAGGCAGCGTTTCTGTAAATGCAACAGTTACTGATGGCGACGGGCAGACGGACATCACATCTGTTTCATTCCATTTCAGGAATGCAACAGGAACATACCTTATTGGAAGCGCAACAGCAAATACAAGCAATTCTCTTTACAGCGCAACGTGGAATACTTTGGCCACAGCAGACAACGGCGCAACCCTGATTTTTGTGAACGCAACAGATGGCACAGCGTCAACTACGGGAACTTCAGCTTCAAACTTAACAGTCAGCAATGTTAACCGTGCGCCAAATGCCACGGTAAGCTATCCGAACGGCAACGAAACCCTGGTGGGAAGCAAAGTGATAAATTGGACTGCGTCAGACCCCGATGGTGACGCATTAACATTTGCAGTTTATTACAGCGCGAATAGCGGCTCAACATGGACGTCAATAACAAATTCAACTGCCAGTTATGTGCAGCTCTGGAACACCGCGACTGTCAGCAACGGCACAAATTACAGGGTTAAGGTTGCGGTTACAGATGCCCGCGGATTAAATGCATCAGACACATCTAATGCAGACTTTGCGATAAGCAATCCTGCGAGCGCAGCAGTTGCCGTAGCAAACAATACCGCAATTAGCGTAAGTTCCACAGCCAATTATGATATAACCCAGAAGTTTACATCCATAAGTGCAAGCACGCCAATATCCTTTGTAATCAATAAAGAAGGAATTGCGCTTACAGAGATAAGCATAACAATGAAAAGCGCAACAAAAGGCGCAGAAATAAAAATCAAGAAATTATCTGACAAGACAGCAGATATATCTATTGTACCTTCAGGGATGCCTTATCAGTATCTGCAGATAGACACCATAAATATTCTGTTAAATATTTCATCAGCAACCATAAAATTCAAGGTTCCGGCATCGTGGGTCCAGGCGAATTTAATTGACCCGAGCACAGTCTCGCTGAAAAAGTGGACAGCCGGCGCATGGGCAACACTGCCAACAACGCTCAGCAGCAATGACAGTGCGAACTACTATTATTCCACGGTCACACCATCATTTTCAGTTTTTGCAATAACTGGAAATAAACAGATATTGCCTGCGGTGTCAGTAGAGGAGCCGCCTACAGACGAATCTTTGAAGGCGGGCAAGAGCACCGGCCTTACAGGGCAGTCTATTTTCAGCAGGCAGATTAATCTGAACGAAGTGCTTCTTATAGTGCTGCTGTCCTCGCTTGTGCTTGTGTCAGTCATGTATGTCGGCATGCGCCCGCCAAAGGGGCCGCGCAGCCCCATGCCTCTGCAGCCGTATTATCCGCAGCAGAGACAGCAGTATCCGCAGCAGCCTCGGTACTATGGGCAGAAACCACAGCAGGGAACATACCCGCAGGTGCAGCAACAGCAGCGGCAGCAGGCGCCATCATATCCGCAACAGCCTTATCCGCAGCAAAGACAGCAGCAGATGCCGCAGAATTATCAGAGGCAGTATTACCAGCAAACACAGCAGCCGCAGGTTCCGCAAGTTCCACAGCAGCAACCAATGCAGCAATACTCGCGGCAGCAATATCCGCAGGTTCCGCAGCCGCCAAGGCAGCAATACTCGCCTCAGCAATATCCTTATCCTGCACAGCGAGTTTCTTATCCAAAGGCACAAAAGCAGAATTTCATCAGCCAGCTTTTTAATAAGCCAAAAAAGCCGGAACAAAAGAAGCCCGAGAAGCGGGAGCCGCCAGACTTCGGGTTCTGATGACTACGACTAACAACCGCTATTTGAAAGGTTATTGATTAGGGGAAGCCAAAGCTGTCTTGGGAAAAAACCCTTGCCATAATCAATAGAGAGATATCCTTAGTTCGTAGTTCGTCGTAAAGTAAACAGAAAAAGTCTAAAATAAAAAAATCTGGACTGACTAGTCAGTCCAGCCGATTGCCGCAATTATTATTCCAACAATTATCAGCACTACTCCAATAATTCCCTTGAACATAGCCCAGAATTCGGGCCAAAATGTCCATGTCAGGAATAGTCCTGCTAGTATGACTAAAATTCCGAACAGGATTTTAACCCATTTCATTGCTGAACCTGTTTTTTCATCTGCCATTATTCGGCACCTCCATGTTATTATGAAAAAATGCGTTGCATTTTTCCATTCCAAAAACTGCCGTGGCAGCTTTTGTTATGGAATTTTGAGGTTAGTAAGCTTTTTAAATTCTGTGCATCAGCTCGTTTTAGTTCAATGTCGCCTCGTGACAAAATCGTTATGCGATTTTGCCACTCAAAAACTCGCAAGTTTTTGTTGTGCGGAAGAACGCAGTTAGCGGTATAGCGATTCTTCAGAACATTGATTAAGCAAAATGGGCAGCGCCAAAAACATAGTTTTGGCTGGTCCATTTTTGTAGACATCGGATAAACAAAAATGGGATATCAAAAATACTTAAAAAAGCTCTGGGAGCAGCCAAAGAAAGGCTTCGGGACACTTAACTGGCGAACATGGCTCGAAACATTAAGGGCACAGCCAGCTATCCTCAGAGTCGATCATCCTACTAGGCCGGACAGGGCTCATGCCCTCGGCTTTAAGGCAAAAGAAGGATTTGTCATAGTACGAAGCCGCGTAACTCGGGGAGGCCGAAAGAGGCCAAAGCCGCCACACGGAAGAAAACCATCAGCATCCGGACGTTTCTACACCGCAAGAAAATCAGACCAGTTAATCGCAGAGGAACATGTGCAGAAATACTATGTTAACTGCGAAGTTCTTAACTCATACTGGGTTGGGGAAGACGGCAGATACAAGTGGTATGAAGTAATACTTGTTGACCGCTCACACCCCGTAATAAAAGCAGACAAAAGAATTAACTGGATTTCTAAAGAGCGCGGAAGAGTTTACCACGGACTTACATCAGCTGGAAAGAAAGCCCGCGGTTTGCGAACCAAAGGCATCGGTTCATACCAGTTCAGGCCTTCAAAGAGCTCACGGGGCGCAAAGTAATCAGACAAATTTCAAAAATTCTTCTCTGCCTGTTTCAGCCTCTTTAAGAATTGCATGTAATGTGCCCGTATCTAATTCCGGATGGAGCGGTATTGTTATGAAAACCTTATCATTCGTTAAAGTTATGTGGCTGCCTTTCTGCCGTAAAGTTCTGAATCCGAAATGTTTAGTCAGAATTCTCAGCAGATCGCTGCCAGAGATACGCGGCAGCTTAAGCATATTTTTTAGGCATTATTCTGCCACCAACAACTTCAAGCTCTCCATGTTCAATGGCATAGTTTGCCATAGATTCCAGATGAATTTCAAGAGCTTCCTTTAGATTTTCCTTTGCTTCCTTTTCAGTGGCGCCCTGGGTAATAACCCCAAGTTCCGGAATTCTTGCCACCCAGAATTTTTCCCCTTTTTTAATATCAAATTTAATTTTCATATTTCTAAATATTGTTTCGGATTTTTAAGCCTTTTTGAAAGCAGTTCAGGCCTTCAAAGCGAAGTCAGGGCGCTAAGTAAGCGCTCAATTTTTATAGTTGATATTGTTTTGTAAACCTATGCTAGATCTAAGCAAGATAAATCTGGAAGAACTGCTTGCTATGCGAGATGAAATTAGGATTAAACATCCGCATGTTGAAAATTTAGGTTATCGCGGTAGCGGTTGGCAACGTTATCATGTAATACAACAAGAGATTGACAGAAGATCTGCGGCCATCAGAGAGGCAGCTGGTGTACCACCCTATAAAGCGCAACCAACTGTTATTGATAGGATTGTTAAGCAAGTCAAGAAGCAGGGCTTGCACAGCCACAAATATGTGCAAAGCATAATAGATGAAACCGAATCATGCGAAGGATTAAGGCGCTAAATAATTCTGCGCTTGTAAACATCTAAAATATCTGACAGCGCAATAGATGAGTGCACGTTTATTCCATAATCATTTATTTTAGTGTCAAACATTTCTTTATTGAGCACGTAAATAGCATGAGCAACCCGCGAGTTTTCCTTGATTAGTTTTTCATGCGCTGCGCACAGCGTGTCGCCTCCAGCTATGAAGCACCCTATAAAAATATAATCTGAGTTGGGCTCAATTCTTTCCACGCGATTATCTTTGTAGTCAAAAGGCTCTATATTTGTGTCTAGCTTGCGGGCAATCGCGCTGCTCAAAAACAGCGATTCAGGCACAAGCGCCATCAACTTCAAATCCAATTCACTAACTGCTTGTACGCCTTGTATCTTCTGGACAAGGTCATCAATAAAGACATTCAAAATCCGCGGATTAAGCGCCAGCTTATTCGAACTTATATTTACCCGCATGCCTTTATAATTGTGGGTTATTTCTATAAGCCCCGAATTAAACATCTGTGTTATTATACTATCTTTGTCCATAGCAAATGCTTTGCAATTGGTTTTTTAAGCTTGGCGCACCAAAGCGCTCACGAGACGCCAAGTAAACAAACACTTTTTATTGTTAATGTTTTTTCGAATCTGCATGGTAGATTTAACAAAAAAAAGCCTGAGCGATTTAGTTGAAATACAATTTCTTATGCTTAACAAGAATCCATATGTTGTAAGCCCAAATTACAAAGGCAGGGAAAAGAAAGATTACACCACAGTAAAAGATGAAATCGACAGAAGGGAAGGCGAATACAAAACCCTCGCAGCGATGTACAGAATTCTTAGAAATAAATTCAGCGAATATGAAAGAACGCGTGTAAAGCAGGGTATGGATCTTACGCCTTACAAAAGAATGGGCCCTCCGTCACGCGGATGGCGTGGCGAAGCTGACGAACACGCAAAACGCGAAGCTGAAAAAACACAAAAAATCTTAGATGATTTAGAAAGAAAAGAAAAAATCAGAATAAAAAGATTAGAACTACTTACGGGAAAATCTGGAAAATAGAATTTTAATAGAATTGAAAAGTCATTGTTTGGAAGAAGGTAGAACTATCTTGCCAGGAAGAAAAACCCTAACACAACGCCAAATCAAGGATTTGGCGGAGAGGAAAAATCTTGCGATTTGTTCCTCAATCAAAGGGATTCCCCTAGTTCGTCGTCAGTCATTATCAGCGTCTGCGTCGTCTTTTAGGTGCTTCTCGCTCTTCTCTTTTTTTCTTCTGGAAGAACAGCAGGTAGATTAGCGGCAGTATTCCTGCAGTGCTGAAGATATACATGAAAGTATACCAAATGCCCTGCTTGTTGTTTCCTGCTTTCCATAGAGCTAGTCCTTTCAGGACGAATTCTGCTATTACGACTAAACTGATTACTCCCCAAAACATTAGTCCTACCATATTTTTATTAAAAAGTTCAGATTAATATAGCTTTTGCAATGACTACGATGACTAGGAAAAGGGATTTGTATTTGGGCTTTGCAGCAATTCTGCGAACCAGATATTTTGCTTCCCACAATCAATGGAGATTACCCTCGTCGCAGTCGTCAGCTTTGTTGTTATATTAACAGGTGTTTTTTGGAGAGGTTTTCAAAAGAAATTAGCTTAAATACTTTTATATATACAAATTATTAGTAATTTATTATGAAGGGGGTAATCGTTGG
>JAZDME010000002.1:0-4396 GCA_043801255.1 archaeon | reverse complement strand
ATCTTTTTCTATGCCGCCCTTCAGCGATATTTTTAACAAATGCGCTTTTGATGAAGCCTAATGCCTGGCTCGCTTCAAAAGCCTGGTAAGCCGCGAATATCAGGCTTACAAATCCGAGGATTATCATAACGTGCTGCAGCGACTCCCACGGGTCTGTTGGCAGGCTGTAAACTTTTATTGTAAGGCTGATAATTTCCGAAAAAACAATGAAAAGTGCAAATATTATTATGAACTTGTAAATTCCTTTTATGTGCCCCTCTGTTATCTTTTTGTAGAGGTCGTACAGGTCAATTGTTAAGACAAACAGCACAGTTATTACAGATATCTGCAAAAATTCTATCAGTATCATTTTTCAGCCTCCCCGAAATAATGCGCCAAAACTATTTTTCTCAGGTAATTTACGGATAGTACAAAAGCAACCACTGAAAATATGACAAACAGATTTTCCCAAATTTCCAGATAAGGCAAAAGAAAAAATTCCCTGATGAAGTGCAGCAGCGATGATACCGAATAAATGCCCGCAACAAAACCCAGGCTCGCCAGGCTGCGCTTTACTTCGCTCGTAAAATTTGCTGTTGCAGCAATAAATATTATAAGTGCTGTCAGCTCGACGACGATCATTACGAATGCGAGAAATACGTCTTCGGGGCCAGTGGCTATTGCAGTAACAAATCCGGTTATGGCATTTCCTGTTATAAGATTCATGCATTTACCTCCGCAACCTCGCGGCCCAGCCCGAACACATTGTCGAAAAATGGCGCTATCTTGTTCAATAACTCGGATTCAGGCGTCGCAAAAACACACAGCTTAAGCTCATGCCTGTGTGCTTTTTCCGACAGCGAGTGTATGAAAGATGCAAGCATGTTGGACGTATTGTAAATCAGGAAAGTGTTGACTGTGTCAATTATCAGGAATTTTTTGCCTTCAATCGCCTCCAGAAACTGCGAGATTGCAATGCTCAGCGATGTCAGGTCTGACGGGCGCGATAAGTGAAGTATATTTTTCTCCCGGGCTAGACTGGGCTGCCCGGATACAAAGTCCACAAAAAATATCTTATCCGTTGCAACTCCCGCAAGCTGGAATTGCTGTTCCAGGGATTTTGCAGGTATGTTGACCGAGACAATCATTCCAGGCGTTGTTTTGAAGCATTTCAGGACAGATCTTGTCATTGTGTTTTTGAGTTTTGCGAATGGCACAACAATAAGGCTGGCGCTGGGGAAAACAGCAGAACAAAGCTCTCCAAGCGCATCAACAGCCATGTTTATCCACTTTAATGTGATAGTATTTATAACTTATGCTGACTGCCTTCGGCATTTTTTGTGAGGGGCAAAGGGTATTGATTGAGGGAAGCAAAAGCCACAAGCAAGAGCAGGAACCGCCGCCTTAAAAACAAACAGATTCCCCTCGTCGTAGTCAGAACTCAATTGCACCAGGTATCAATGGCACAAAGGCGAACAAACCCAGGTCTTCCATTGCAGCTTTCTTGCCAAGCTTTCGTATCCTGAAAAGATGGTCCTCTATGGGAATAACCATCACACCTCGGTCTTTCAGGCAGTCAAAAATCTGCGCAGGCAAGTTCGCTGCAGCCGCAGTCACAATAATCCTGTCATAAGGCATTTCTTTGGAGTAGCCCTTGGTGCCGTCAGCATGTATCACAGAGACGTTTTTGTAGGATTTCAGATTATTTTTTGCGAACTTTGCCAATGCACTTATTCTCTCAATTGTAAACACTTTCCCTTTCGCACCGACAATTTCGGAGATAATTGCAGCCTGGTAACCGCTTCCGGAGCCGATTTCCAAAACCTTATGCCCAGGTTTTAATTCCAGCGCATCTGTCATTATAGCAACAGTCGTAGGCTGCGATATCGTCTGCCCTGCCACAAGCGGAAGTGGCTCGTCAAGATAGGCGTCTTCTATGTACTCTGGCAGGACAAACTTCTCCCTGCCTGTTTTTTCAAATGCAGCAATTACTTTTTTATCCTTCAGAATGCCGTTAATAGTCCAGTATTCAATTAATGCTTCTTTGTTAACTGACATTTTGTAAAACTATTACTCGCCAACGTCAAGCCTGAAACCTTTTTCCTTTTTTCTTAATTTTCTTGCGACTTTTCTATAGCGTATAAATCTCACGTATGCGGTAATTATCTGGAAAAAACCCATTCCTACCAGCAGTATGCCCAAAATCAGGTAAAGCTGCCCTAAAAATACTCTCAACACAACAACCCCAAGCCCGATAAATGCCAGCCCTGTTGCTATGTACTGCTGCATCGTCCTCTCTCGGGAAAGAACTGTTTGTTCCTCAAGCAGTATAAGTTCCTTGTTTCCCATACTTATTGGCAACAGCGCCGAGGTTATATAACTTAGTCGCTACCTAAAAAGTGTTAATTAAAAATTACCGCCAGCATAAATGTTAATCTCGCTTTCGGAGATTGCGCAGCCTGCAAACTTCAGGGCCCAGAGTATCCCTATGATTGCGTTTTTGCTCTCGTCAACCAGAAGCCCTTTCTTCCATGCTGCCAGCGCCAGCTCTGTGCTCCTCAGAATCATAAACTTCTCGGAAACCAGTTTTTCCCATTTTTGAAGATTGCTTTTATTTGTCTGGATATTTGTGTGAAGCTTTGCCGTGAAGAGATCCTGCAGGGCTGAGGGGTTCTCTACTACTAATCTCGTGGTTCGTTCGTCAACAGCTATTACGTCAGCATCTTCTTTCAAAGCTCCTGCAAGCGCAGTCATTTCCCCCAACTGCACAACTTGCATTGGCCTGTTCTGCGCGTAAAACGAATTGTTAATCAGGTAAAGCAAATTATTCGTTTCAGACGAAACATCTGCATTGTATAATTTCAAGACTCCTGAGTCCACAAGCGACTTCAGGCGCAACGCCTCGTACCGGAATCTCAGCGAATTCAGCCCGCGGTCTATCGTCTCGGATTTAACGGCAGGCGTTATGTAAAACTCGCCGCCATAATCTTTTTTCAGGTCCTTGAGCCAGTGTATGTTGCATGTCATTGCCAGGCTGATTAGAGTTGACGAGTCAAAGAAGATTGACATTTTGTACTCCTGACGACTGCATTGACGACGAACTATAGCAATCGCCATTAATTGAGCGTAGCCACCGCGTTAATTCAAGCAACACCCTTGTCACCCTATAATCAATAACCATATCCCCCGTAGTAGTCGTCATCATGATTTCACCTTGAATATTTTTTTAATGAATTTTAAACGTTCTTTATCAAGAGCAATAGGCTCGACGTATTTTTCGTGAACAACAGTCTCTCCGGTTGCAGGCATAAGATCCCATTTTGTTATGCCCATTGCTGCTGCAGCCGTGCCAAGCGATAGTCCGTGCTCGTAAAGTTTGGAGCCTTTCTTGATTTTTGCAAACTGCAGGACGTCTTCAGTATAGAATTTCAGTTTTTTTGTCAGCGCCTGAATCGCTCCGAGCAGGTTTCGGATTTCGCGCCTGAACTTGTCAATATCATCTTCCCCAAGCGCTTTTGCAGCATCTTTCAGGAAGTAAAGCACCTCGCTTACAAATTCCTTTATTTTGGGATATCTCGCGTAACGTTCGGATTCAAGAATTTTATCCAGCGAGTAAACAGCAACTGCGACATCAACAATATCCGAATCAAGATAGATTGACATCGCATGAATCACATGGTCTGAGATGCTGTGCAGAATAAAATGCTGCCTAACTTTTATTGCATCATACGCATCGTTAAGCGTTGCAAGCACATCTTTCTTCGCTTCGGGAATCATGTAAATAATTAATAAACCATAGTATATAATATTTTAGCTATGTCGGAGACCAATAAAACTGTTGAAGAAATTCTGGAAAATCTAGAGAGCTTCAGATTGGTTTCGAAACTTAAAGCTATACCTAGGAGCGGGAAAGCAGCCAGAATTGACTATTTTAAATTAAATCTTCCAAAAAGATCTCTTTACGACCACGTAATTTCTATGATTCGGGAAGCAGAGGTTTTTGCCAAATATGAAAAAATAACGAAAAAAGAGTTTGAAAAAGTCTTAGAGTTGATTTGCTTTCATGACATTGCGGAAACAATTGCGGGCGATGCTCCAAATTTTACGAAGAAAAGCATTGCAGGACACCTGTTCAAGACAAAAAAAGAAAATAAAATGCAAGTTACTAAAGCTAATGCGCAACTGGCCGAAATGTTTTCCGGAGAATTAAAGGATAGGTTTTCATCTGCGTTGGCACTTTTAGATAAACCTGAAAATAAATTTACAAAGTTTGTTAGATTCATTGATAAGATAGACCCGATAATCGGCATCTGGCAGTACATTTACCTGTTCAAAAAAGAAATAGATATCGAGGTTTTTCTGAAAGCCATGGATGATTTTTTCACAAATCCCAAAAATGTATTTATTGATGAAGAAA
>JAZDME010000078.1:0-4742 GCA_043801255.1 archaeon | reverse complement strand
CTAATAGTATCAATAAACACAATATCATTAATCTTTTTTTGAACATATTATCACCATGTTACTTCTTTTAGCTTGAGCTGAATAGTTGGATCGCCCAACAGATAATAAAAACCGTGAGATGACTCTTCTGTAAATAGTTCGCCAGTAGTTATTGTGTCATGTTCCGTTCCAGTTAATCTTTTTAGATGCTTGCTATTAGATCCGCAGTCGAGATAAGCAACGCCGGAAGACCCCCAATATCCGACAGCGCCTTTTCTTATCATACTGGGCCCAAATGTTGCAGAACTCCCCTGCCAGTAGTTGTTTGTCAGGCAAGCCTGAGCGTCAGCAAATGGCAAATCAAGCCACGGAATTTCGAAGAAAGAAAGAGTGTTGGCCCACGAGCCCGGACCGCCGTGATCTGCATAAGTGATATATCGTTTATTGGTATAGTTGGAAACAAGCGGGCTTGTATCTATAGTACAGTTCGGATATCCTGCATTTTCGACGAAACATATTGAGTTGTAGCCGGATGCAGACGTTTTATCGTTTATATATTGTACATCAGATTCATCACAGCTGAAACTATGCCCGACAGAGATTATATTGTAATTTGTTCCGTATAAGTCTTGAATTATCTGATCAAAAAATAGCGATTTAGCTATGTGGGATGATGCATCTGCAACAGTGATGCCATATATTCTGCCAACATACAGCAGGCTATTAAGATTATTAAGAGATGCGTATTTCCAATCTACCGGCCATCTGAATTGCCAAATACCACTACATCTGTTGTAAAGCGAATCAGGAATTGCATTTGGAGCAGCAACAACTGTGAGATAAGTTGGCATGAGATTGAGCGAGTTAATGAAATTGGCAGAATCGGCATCTGCAGTATTAAAATTATTTGTCAGTGCCGCACTGGCGATGCATCCTGCGTTTGTGCCGGAATCAGGCACTTCGGTATACATTATTGCTTCTTCTTTAGCAGCGGCTAAAAACGGAGCGGCTAATGACATTTTGCTAAAAATTGTGTTGATAAAAGAACTTTTCTGCGGGAAAAACGAATAGCTCATTTTTATGCTAAGGTCTTTTGGATTCAAGAAAATCAATTTATCACTGCCGGTTTCTGTCAAATACCATTTTTGTAAATCTTCAAGAGTGTATTTGACATTGCAGCCTGAATTGGCGTCTATATAGCTTTGAGTTGTTGCATCGAGATTTTCGACAACGTATATTGTCTTTCCGTTAATCAAGGATTTATACGTTGGGAGATTTGCTGAATTGACAAAAATAATCGGGCTGTTCTTATTTGATGCAAAAACTGCCGCCATGAGGCCCGCCTTGTAATTATTGTAATCGACTACAACCAGTGAATTGAATGATGACCAGTATGAAAAGTAGTCCGATGATTTTATATTGACTATTGATGCCGCTTTCAGCCCGGCGCCAACAGGCTTTGCCGCAACAAGCAAATTATTGAGATTCGCAGGAATTGTGCCTATTGTGGTTGCATGATTCGGTCCGTATAATTGCATAAAATGGATTGTGGAATCTGCATCGAATGCTGTCGCAGTTTCATGATGGTATATCAGGGCAGGGTATTTACGTATCGTGGCGCCTTCCTTCCATATCGCAAGCGGAACAAGGCTCAATGCGTCTTGCCAGTTGCTGTCAGAAATCATGAACGTTTCTTTGCTTGCGTATTTTGCATTGTTCTTGAAATTATTCACTGCGCATTCTGCGTTGACATTGATAGTTACAGTCGCGCTGGTTGTGGCACTTGCGCTGTCAGTAATTTTTAAAGTAATCGTGTGGGCATTGATAGAGAGATCATTTGTTGAAAAATAATCTTTACGCAAGCCTGAAGGCGTAATATCACCGTCTTTGTTTGAGGTCCATTTATACGTATATGGCGGGATGCCTCCAGTAACAGAACTATTGAATTTGATAAGACTGTCTATTTTTTTGAATGTTGCGCCATTAATTGGTGATATTATAGTAGCAGCCAACGGTGCCGGGGGCGTTATAATGATGTTAACTTCGTCTTTAGCAATTTGCTTGGCGTTATCATTCACACTCAGGGTGATTTTATGGCTGCCAACGGACAAGTTATTTCTTGCGAAGTCAATGTCGTAAGGGCTTGTAAATATTTCGCCGTCTTTGTCAGATGTCCATGTGAATTTAAATGGCCATACACCTCCGCTGAAGGTTTCATTAAATGATATATAATTCCCGCGCGCTACTGTCGCACCGTTCAGGGGGCTGTCAATAGTGATTGTAAGTGGCGGAGGCGGAGTTATCTGAATGTGGCGCGTTTTGACAATTGTTTTTGGCGTGCCGCTGGAGTCTGTGATTGTCAGAGTAATTGTGTGAAGGCCTTCAGTTAAGTCATCTTTGCTGAATGCATACGCAGTATTGAGGATACCGTCTAAATCAGACACCCATAAATAGGCGTATGGCGGCGTTCCGCCCGTAATCCACGGACTGAACCATAGCATATTTCCATAAGAGGCTGTTGTTCCTTCAGTTGGATTAATCTGTGCGGTCATTTCAACAATATTGATTTTAGTTGCTGATGTTGCAATATTTCCGATATTGTCAGTTACTTTAAGTGTTATTGTGTGAGTCCCAACAGTCCACGAACTGGAGTCAATTGAAGGGCCCTGAACTGTTGAAAAATCCCCTTCAAGATCGGAATTCCAGACAAATGTGTATGGAGGTGTTCCTCCCGCGACATCAGACCATAAGTTTATGATTTCGCCTTTAGCAAATTCATCGATCCACCTATCGATATTTGCAGTTAATGTGCCTGCGGGTTTAACTTCGATAATTATATTGTCTGAAGCTTTTACACCCTTAATGTCGGTGGCAGTAACTGTGATAGTGTGCTTGTTTGTGGTGAGCGTATTCATTCCAAAATGCATATTGGTTGATAAACTGCCGTCTTTATCTGATTTCCATTCAAAGCTGTAAGCGGGAAACGTATAATCCGGTTGCCCT
The DNA here is from genome assembly GCA_043801255.1 of archaeon. Classification (GTDB taxonomy): domain Archaea; phylum Nanobdellota; class Nanobdellia; order UBA10117; family UBA10117; genus JAZDME01. Next base: position 1,760 of record JAZDME010000078.1, on the reverse strand, counting down.
CCTAACGCAAAACTGAGGAACCTAAGCCAATCTCCATTAGCATAGATATCTCCATCATATGGTTGAATAATTGTTGCGGTTAATGGTGATGATGGAGATACGCATACGCCAGAATTGCATGTTTTTGGTGCGGTGCATGTTCCGCAGTTTTTTGATGCTCCGCACACAGTCTGCGTTCCGCAGTTATAGCCTAATGATGCGCATGTGTCTGTGCACGATAGAGTGCACGCTGAACCAGTCCATGTGTAGCCGGAAGCGCACTTGTAACAGCTCTCACCAGCTCCGCAGCAAATTCCTGACGATGCGACGGAATTGGATGGAGCGCTTGTCTTGCAGCCCGGGCTCGTGGAACATGTTTTTGTGCACGGGCTTTCTGGATCGCTGGTGCTTGAACTGGACAACGCTCCAAATTTATTGCTCATCAAGGAATATGAAAAAAGTAGTACCAGAGAAAGTAACAGAACTGCAATTCCGACGTTCGTAAGCAATTCTGTTTCAATGCCTTTTCGTACACTTGCCATTATAAAGACCAGGTTAGATATTTTCGCATTCTTTTGAATCAGTTATTTCCATTTCTTAATCGCATCCTTCAATTCAACATGCGTCTTGGCGTACTCTTCCAAAGTTATTTCGCGCAAGCTGGCTTCAACCGCCTGGCGCATTGCGCGCGCTCCGGCAACAGTTCCTTTTGGATGCCCATGCACGCCGCCGCCTGCCTGTATTACAACATCAATGCCGAAAATTTTAATGATGTCGGGAATCTGAAGCGGAGAAAGCCCGCCAGATGCAACCGGAAGCGCCTTTTTAAGTTCGTCCATTTTAGAAGTCAAAGCATCGCAATTTGAAAGAACCTCCTCTTTTTCTTCAAACATCTTTCCGACAGCTGCGCCGACATGAAGCTGGTCGATTCCTGCAAGACGCGAGAATTTTGCAAGAACTTTCATCGAAATCCCATGCTTCGGGTTCTTTGTTATTGCAGCATGCCCTGCCCGGTGGCCGTGAAGAATTAATTTGAAATTTTCATTGCGCAGCGTTTGAAGTCCCGACCAGCCCACAGTCAAAACATCAACCATAGCATATTCGCCGCCGGCATCCTGCACGAGCTGCGCGCGCCGAAGCATTTCTTTTGTCTCTGCAGTTACGTTCACAAGATAGCATTTCTTTTCATTGGCCCGGATTTCAGCTTTGTCGCGTGCCTCAAGAGTTTTTGATAATCGTGTCTCAAATTCATTGAATTTCTGCGACGACAGGTTTTCGTCATCTTTTACAACATCGCATCCGCCGACCCACGCATCGTAAGCGACTTTTGCATGATCTTGTGAATTCAGCCCTATTTTCGGCTTCACAATTGTTCCGATAAGAGGCCTTTTTCTGACTGCAAGCGTTTTTCTTATCCCTTCGATTCCATAGGCAGGGCCTTTGAATGAAGAAATGAGCCCATCAGGAAATTCAATGTCAAGAAGTTTCAGGTTTTTTACAATCTTCATGCCGAAAACATTTCCGGCAACGCTTGAAAGAATGTTCGGGATGTTTCCGCCCTCGAAAAGCTCGTCAGGATATGCGATTTTTACAACGCCGCCCTTTATCGAGAAAACCTTTGCAGACAAGCGCTCGACATATTTCTTTGAAGTAGAAATGTCAGTCCAGGTTCCGATTGATGATTCTGCGGCAACGCCTCCGGCAGCTTCTTTCATTGAAACGCCATTAGGTTCAACAAAAAATGTGCAGACGAGATCAGATTCTTTTATTTTGTATTTTGA
>JAZDME010000075.1:0-2822 GCA_043801255.1 archaeon | reverse complement strand
ACATTCTTTCCAGACAGGTTATTTGTTGCCCATTCTGTATGCCCTGGAGTTTTACTGGAAACAGAATACTTCATCAAGTCAGGAACAAGGCCAAATCTCCAGAACTGCATGCCAACATCCTTTCCAGTATATGTTGTTCTGCCGTCAGCCCTTACAATAATCTTGTCTGCATTTTTCATTCCCTTGAAAGCATCGAAGTGACTTAATTTTAGCATCAAACAGCCCCTAGTTTCATCTTCCTTTGAAACATAGACTGCTCCTTTCTTCTTCAGCAACTCGACGGTCTTGGCTAAAACGCCAGATGTAGTAATGTCAGATTCGTGCACACCCAGGTCAAAGTCAGCCCCGAGTCTATTCCATGTTTCGGACTGCGCTGCTTTGCAGGCTTCTATGAAAGCTCTCTGCTCGTTCACAAGTTTCATGTCTTTGTGATGTTCGAGAACATACTGCATGGCCTCGACTTCTTTCTTAACTCTGGCGTCCTTTTCCAGAAGCTTTTCCATAAATGTATAAATCGCGCCCTGCCAATGGTCTTCTTTTTTCAGATGGCCTAATTTTTTTGGAAGTTTACCTCTCAGTTTTTTTGAAGCATAAAACGTCATTGCAGTCGGCAGGCCCTGGTCGTTTATGAAAGACTGCGTGCTTATCCTGAATCCTGCAAACTTGTAAACCCTTGCCAATGAGTCGCCAATGCAGCCGTTTCTTACATGCCCGATATGCCCTTCCTTATTTGGATTTAATCCGATGACATCAAGAACTACCTGCTTTCCCTTGCCAATGTCCGCACTGCCAAACAAACCTTTCTTCTTGAAAACTTCAGTCAGGACAGCTTCTGCAAGGCTTGATTTATTGACAAAAAAGTTAACGTAAGGCCCTGAAACTTTGACTTCTTTAATCAGGTCTTTTGGCAATTTTACATGTGCAGCAATATCTTTTGCTATCTGCTGAGGGTCTTTTTTCATGGTCGCTGCAAGCTTAAAACATGGCAGCGCAAAGTCGCCCATTTCAGCTACTTTGGGAACTTCAATAATCTCTGCAATATTATGATTGGGCAGCTTTGTTGCTGCAGAAACAAGCTCAATTATGAGAGTTTTAGTATCCATATCTTGATTATAAGAAGGGAGTTTAAATTTCTAATCTTTTGGCGCCTGGCACTAAGTTCTTCAGCTGGTTTCCGCGCAGGAAGCCCGGGCCCAGGTTGTCTTCCTTGAATCTGACTATTACAAATCCGTTTGTGCAGTTTTCAGTTGATGCTGTCGGGTAAAAATCCCTTCCGGATATGAAATCAACAGCCTCCTCGAAATTTAACTCGATTATGTTCTTTTTTGCAAACTTTCCGAAAATCTGGACTGCCTGCGTTGAAGGCTTTACATTTACGCCAAGCTTTGCGAATGTAAATCCCGCATCGTAGATATTTGGAATGTTTTCGACCGCGGAAATCACTCCCTGTGCGCATATCTTTATCTCCTCTGGCAGCAGATAGAATTCATATTCGTCAAAAACGCCTGCTGGAAAGCCAAATCTCTCTATTAACTTGCCTAATAATTTCTGCTTTTGCTCTCCGGTTAATACCTTGACTTTCATTTTTCTAAAAACTTTGTTATCTGCTTTACCCTATCTGTCCGTTTCCTTTTGATTGCGTGTTCTAATTCGTCCTTAATTGTGTTTACTGGTACTTTAACGCTGCCCGCCCGCAGAAAAACTGCTTTTTGCATCTTGTGATTTTTCCACTTGTCACCAATTTTTTCCTGCCAATTTGCTACAACTTCGATATCAATATCATCTATCCTGAATGTACAGAACAGCGACCTGAACTTTTTGCCAAGCCAGTTAAACTCTGAAAGCTCAACGGGTTTAACTAAATGGTTTTTAAGTTGCTTTTCAAAAATATAAATTCCGTTTTTAGTTGTGTTAATATCTATATCGTGCGGCGTTATATTCACGCCGTACATTGCCAAGCAAACACTCCCGCGCACCAGCCATTTTTCCTTAGTGCCAATTGCATGCGCAATTTTTTCCAATGTTTTAACATATTCCTTACTAATCGCCATATTATTTTTTGACTATTTTTGCTATGAAAAATCCTCCAGTGTTATTGTGATGCGGCCATATTCGCGCACAATTCTTTACTTGCGGGTCAAACTTCATGCCTTTGTAAATTACAAATCCATCTGAAATCTTGAAACCCTTCAAACTTATCTTCTCTATATGTGCATTCTTGAATTTCTTCAGCAAAGAATCGACAACTTCCTCATTTTCCTCAGGCGAGAATGTACAAGTAGAGTAAACTAAAACGCCTGGCTGCTTCAGAAGCAGGAAAGCTGAGTTAATAAGCTGCTTCTGAATATCTGAAAATTGCTTAACATATGCTTCGTTCCATTTTTCAAGAACTTCAGGCTCCTTGCGAATCTGCCCTTCAGAGCTACATGGCGCATCCAGCAGTATCTTATCATACTCGTGAACTTTTGCAATTACGCGGCCGTCCATCATTGTCTGTGCAATATTCAAACACCCGCACTTTTCTATTGCATAGTTAAGCAGTTTTAATCTGATAATGTCATTATCATTTGCAACAATCAAACCTTTGTTATGCATTAACTCTGAAAGCTGTGTTGTTTTCGAGCCAGGAGCTGCGCACATATCCAGAACCTCGTCGCCAGACTGCGGATTTAGCACCAGAGGCGGTATCATTGACGCGACTTCCTGCAGATAGAAATATCCCATGAAGTGCTCTACTGTCAGAGCAGGTCTGACGTTTGAATTTACAACAAATCCATCTTTATAGAAAGGAACTTGCTTCAGCTTCCAGCCCACCTTTTCAA
>JAZDME010000074.1:0-23236 GCA_043801255.1 archaeon | reverse complement strand
GGAAGAATTCTCTTCAACTCCGGCAAAATCACTACCCAGGAAATGGAGAAATTAAAGCAGATTGCCATTGAAAAGGGCAAGCCTGGATTCGAATTTGCCTTTGTAATGGACAAAGCCAAAGAAGAGCAGGAACGTGGAGTTACTATAGACTTATCCTATCAGGAATTCCCGACAAACAAATATTACTTTACAATAATTGATGCCCCCGGGCACAAGGACTTTATCAAGAACATGATCACGGGTACGTCACAGGCAGATGCAGCACTACTCGTGGTATCAGCAAACCCCGGCGAAGGAGTAATGGAGCAGACAAAAGAGCATGTATTCCTTGCAAAAACTCTGGGGGTTCAGCAAATGATAATTGCCATCAACAAGATGGACATGGCAAAATGGGAAGAGAAACGATTCCTGGAAGTCAAAGCTGAACTTGAAAAATTGCTGAGAGGGCAGTATGATATATCAAAAATACACATAATTCCAATTTCTGCACAGCTTGGTGAAAACATTGACAAGCCGTCAGCGCATATGCCATGGTACAAAGGCGTGACATTGCTGGCAGCTTTTGACACATTAAGCCCGCCAGAAAAGCCAACGCAACTGGCACTGAGAATGCCTATACAGGATGTTTACACAATCACAGGCATTGGAACAGTTCCTGTTGGAAGGATAGAAACTGGCATAATGAAAGTTAACGACAAATTAATTGTAATGCCTTCAGGCAAAATTGGCGATGTAAAGTCAATTGAAATGCACCACGAGTCTTTGCCCCAGGCAGAGCCCGGAGACAACGTTGGCATCAACGTCCGAGGCCTTGGCAAGGAAGACATGAGGCGCGGAGATGTTATAGGGCATCCTAACAGCCCTCCGACGGTTGCAAAGGAATTTACTGCGCGGGTTATAATATTAAACCACCCGACTGTTATTACAGCAGGCTACTGCCCGGTTTTCCACGTGCACACAGCTCAGGTGTCGTGCAAGATTAAGGAAATCAAGAGGACAATAGACCCTAAGTCAGGGCAGACAATCAAGGAAAAGCCGGACTTCATAAAGACCGGTGACTTCGCAGAACTTGTTGTTGAGCCGCTGCAGCCGCTGTGCATAGAAAAGCAGGCAGACAACCCAAAGCTTGCAAAGTTTGCAATCAGGGATATGGGCCGCACAGTAGCAGCCGGAATGTGCATTGATATAGTGAAGAAGTAAATTCTTCACTTATTTTTTATTTTTAATTATTTTTTTACTAGACAATTTTGAAACCTTATTGATTGAGGCCCGCAAAAGCCAGCCGAAGAGCAGAAACCAAACCCGAATCTGCGGATTCGGCTAGTTCAGCTTCGCTGAACGAAGCCTCAAATACAAATCCATTTCCCCAAGTCGTCGCAGTCGTTACAAAAGCCTTATAAATTTATGAATTTGCCGTATTTTAAGCGAATATACACCTAGAACTAGTTGAACCCGAAAACGAGTTCGCGAGATTCTAGCCATTCGCAAAAACAAATTGGAGAAAAAGTGAAATAAAATGGCAAAAGTTGAATTCCAGACAATAAAAGCAGAAGAAGTAAAATTCGGCCGCAACTCATTCATTGAGATTGCCCGAAAAATCGCAAAAACCGAAGAAGGCGAAAACGAATTCGTGTCCGTGTCAAAGGGTTTTTTCACCCCGGACAACAGCAAACGGTTCAGGACTTCCATATCCCTGCCAAAGGAAGCAGAAGTTTTGAAAGAGATAGCTGAAAAAATACAGAACATTTAATCAGCACCTTATTTTTATTCTTTTTTTTATTTTTATATTATATGCCTATCGCCATCTAAAACTTTTTTATTACGCTATCAATTCTATGACGTCTGGTTTCATCACCTTTGGCACGTAATATCCATCGATAGAGCATGTGTTTTGTAGAAGGCGAAAGTTTCTCAAAATTCTCCAATGATTTTCTTTTCTTAGTCAGCGCCTTCTTCAAATCTATAGGCATATCTGGTCTTTTTGCAAGCCCATGATCGTGCGGTTTCTTTTGTAATCCGCGTTTATATTTTAATATTCCGGCAGGAGCCATTCTTCCTGTAGCAAGCAACTTTTTTGCATAGCTTAAGGTATTTTTGCTCCAATTCGCACCATTTCCCCGCCTAACAAAATATCTTACAAACCTATCTTCGTCCAGTCTTTTTATTGTAGTATCAATCCAGCCAAAACATATTGCCTCATCCATCGCCTCCCTGTGGCTTATTGATGGCTTTCCCGTGTGTTTCTTATAGCAGATGACACCTACCTTTTTCTCCGTCAAATGATTCTTTGCAAGCCAATTTTTCCAATCGTTTACATAATAAACAGTTACAACCGGGATTTTTTCTGATTTATAATTATTTTCAACCATATTTATTGCCCTAACCTATTTACAATGCGCCCTCTTATTTAAACATCTGCGCCCGTTGATTAAGAGCAGCCAAATGCCCAGTCAATGATAGTTATGCTTGCCTAAAATACAAATCCTTTTCCCTCGTCGTCGTTCGTAGTAGAATTACTTTATCCGTATGATGTTGTCCCCTGCCTCAGCAAGCTTTTCATCATGCGTGACTATGAAAAGCTGGTCTAAGAAATCTGACAAGCGGTTTTGGATGATATCAACTAAAGTGCTTATAGCCTTGTCATCAAGATTATGCGTGGGCTCATCAAGAATGAGCATGCTCATGTTTTGCGCAAGGACCTTTGCAAATGCCAGCCTCAAAACAAGGCATGAGAGCATGCGCTCCCCGCCGGAAGCAAATCCTGAAACAGGAATCCACGCGCCCTCAAACTCTTTCAGCTGCAGCACATAGTCGTCTTCGGAAGCCTCGAGTCGTAATGAAGTCCATTTGTCATACGGATAGAGCTGCGTCCAGAGCTCTGCCATGACTTCATTTACCGCGAGTATTAACTCCTTGCGCAGCGTTTCCTGCGCAGCAAGCAGCGCATTCTTGAACTGGTCTAAAAACTCGCGCTTGTCCTGCAGGGCTTTTATTTTATCTTTTATTTCGAGATACCTCGATTTCTTCTCTGTAAAGTCCGCAAGCCGCTTTTTCTTTTCATTGGCAATAAACTCGTAAGAGTCTGACTTTGATTTTAAGTCCTGAACTGTGCTTATTGCATTCTCAAACTTCTGCTCCAGCTCTGCTAACTCGCCCGGGACTATCACATTGGCAGCCAGTTTCTTGTTAATTTCCCCCAACTCTGCAAAAATCTCGTGCTCTTTTTCCTTTAATTCGCAGAGATGCCTTTTTTCAGTCAATTGCGTTAACTCGAGGTCAAAATTCTGCAGCTCAAGGTCCAAGTCATCAAGCCTCTGCTGCATCTGCGAAATAATATCCGCAAAAGTCTCCTTCTTGCCTTTTTCCTGCGACAGCTGTATTGATATTTCGCGCTCCTTGCGCAGCAAGTCCTCGATGTTTTCAATTCTTTTTGCTATGTCGCGCTGTCTTTCATAAATCCTGTTTAAGTTTTCCAGCTCCAACTCGAGGTTTTTGGCTGTTGCTTCAAGAACACCAACGCTGCGGTTTAATTCCGAAATTTTCGCGCCTCTTTGCGACATAAGTTCTGATTTTTTTTCAGGAGTTATGTCTGATGAGCATACAGGGCAAACATTTCCCGTTGAGCCGAGCTCTTCAAGCGATTTCTGCACAACTGACACCTCGCCTATCAGCTGTGACCGCTCATCACGGGTCTTCCGCAGGTACTCTTCAACACTGCTTGACTTTCCTTCGAGAGAAACAAGATTGCCTTCCTTTTCAAGCTCATTCAAATCAGTGCGCAGTTTTGCAATCTCATCAAGCGCTTCTGCCAGTTCAGCGGACTTGTGCTCAAGCATGCCAAGACGCTTTTCCACTTCCAGCGCGTTGCGCTGGTGATGTTCAATGTCCTCTTTGAGGTTTACTTTTGTCCTCTGTATTTCAATGATTTTTGTTTTAACCTCGCGCAGCCTGAAACCAACAGACTGCATGTCCTCATCAATCTGGACAGAGCCGAGCTTTTCCCTTAACTCCGAGGACTGGAGCTCAAGGCTTTTCTTCCGCGCCTCGAGCCTGTTAAAATCCTCAATACATTTTCTTATTAAACGGACTCGGGAATCGAGTTCACCTTTCTCTTTCTCAGACTCGGAAATCTTGCCTAGCAACGCTTCTTTTTCGCGAAGCAGCTGCTCGCAATCTGCCTTCATGGACGCTATTTCAGACTCGATGTCTTCAATGTTAAAATCGCGGATGAACTCCTCTGACGACTCTCGGCGCGTGTTCAGCTGGTTTGAAAGCTTCATGCAGTTTTTCCTTGCGTTTTCAAACTTGTCAATCCCCATTAATTCATCAAGCCTAGTTTTACGTTCAGTCGGCCTTAACTGCAGGAATAAGTCAATTTCATTCTGCTTTGCATAAATTGTGCGCAGGAAAAGGTCTTCATCGAGCCTGAGCATGTCCTTCAGGTAGGCATTGACCTGCGCAGGGTTTGTTCCAGCTACCAATCTTCCATCAGAACCGCGAATAACAGCTTCCTTTGTTGCGCCATCTGAAATAACTCTTTTGATATTTAGAATTTCCTTTCCATTTTCAAGTTCTAATTCGACCGAAGCATCCGCCACTCCGCTGCGCCGATTTACCAGGTCAGAAATTTTCAGGTCCTTTGTTTTCAATTCTGAAAAAGTGCCGAACAAGGCAAAGGAAATTGCCTGCAGCACTGACGACTTGCCAGCACCCATGTTTCCTACGATAACATTTATGCCGTCAGTGAACGAGTATTCCGAGTCAGTATGCGACTTCCAGTTATGCAGATTGACTTTGCGTATCATTTCACTGCCCTTTATTCAGCCATTTTTTCAGGTCAAATGCGCCTTTCTTGAATTTCATGACATCCTCTTCTTCATCCATTTTCCATCTTCTCTGAGGCTGCGAATTTTGTCCCGGAGCAATGGGTTTTGCATGCGGCTGCCCCGCAACTTTCTGCACAGTCTGCCCGCCGGGAGTTTCCTTCATTCTTATGGTTGGCTTCTCTCTTTTGTCTGTGCTTGCCAGCATTGACAATCCGACAGAAGCATCCGTAGCAGCAACTTTTCCGCCCTGTGTTAAAATCACGTTGGGGTTTTTTGCCTGTGCGGGCGCTGCTGCTTTGGCGGGCGCAGGAGAGTACGCAGCTGCCCTGTTTCCTGACCTGCTTGGTCCGTTAGGCGTTGCCAGCCCGCCAAGTTTGGATAATCCTGATTCTGCGAGGTACAAAATATTTGGATCTGGACTGCTGCGACTGGGGGAATTTGATTGTGTTGAGGCAGGGCCTGCTGTTGGCTGCGGAGATGATCTTGGTTGTGAAGGGTTTCCTGCTGCAGCGGATGCTCTTGCAGGTGCTGGAGCTGATGACCTGCCAGATGACCTTCCTGCGCTTCCCAGCAATGACAATCCAGTTTCTGCCAGATGCAATGTTGTCGGGTCCGGAGCGGCTCTGCCGCGAGGCGCAGCCGAAACCGCTGTTTCGGCTTGTGCTGGAGCGCTGCGCTGAGGGGCTTGCGTAACTTGTGACGCCTGAACTACTGCTGCTCGCTCCGCTCGCAGAGATATTTCCATTGATTGAGGTTGCATTGCGGGAGTTGCTTGTGGTTGGGTTTCCTGCATTGGCTGTGGCTGCTCAATTTCCTGAGCTTGCACGTCCTGCTGTTCTTGCTGCCCACCAACCATGGAACTTTCAAAGTCGTTAGTAGTTTCCGCAGTCTCAGTTTCCCGTGAAGTGTAATCCAATTTCTTCTGCTTTTCTTCATACCTGCCTTCAATTGCGTTTTCTGCATTTTCTAATTCGTCTTCAGCTAAAAAGTGAAAAATACCGCTTAATTTTTCAGCACCAATGTTCAAGCTGATGTTTTTTGCCAATAAATTCAGCCCGATTTCATCAATTGACAATTTCTTGTCGCGGATTTGTGCCAGCAGAACAGAGTGCTGCTCGCTGTCTGATGAAACAAGCTTTGATTTGTCCAAAGAAAGAATAAATTTGCCCTGATAGTCCTTCATTATGGGGCTTAAATTTAAATCTTCAACGCGGAAGCCTTCGGGAAGCTTTCCCTCAAGCTTTAATTTTACAATTGGCTTTTCACCTTCAATAAAAAGATGGTTTTTTTCTATTTTTGTAATTGCCTGGCCGATTTCGTAAAGAATCTCAACAGGTTTTTTGTAATTAACGCCAAGCGTTTCATAGTAAAATGGCCTTGTCCTTATCGGGATGAATTTTATATCATATTTCTCGCGCCCGAACTCAATAATATAAAATCCCTTTGATTTCTCTGACTCGCGTTTATGCAATTGCGTTGAAACAGTTGAGCCTGTAAACACTATTGGCTTTTTTGAAACAGGATGCTGGAATTGTTCGGTGTGGTGTATGTGCCCTGCAAATGTAATAAAGTCCTTCGGCAGGTCTGAAAAATCGAGGGCGTGCTCGACTTCAGGGATGACCTCGCGGAAGTTCTGGTGTATGAGCATTATGTTATTGCCCTCTGTAAAGGGTTTCGGATTCCAGGACTTTAACGCATCCCGGGCGTAAACATCCGGAACTCCGGACAGCCCGTGTATGCCTATGCGGTCATAGCCGCATTCAACAAGAATTGACTCTGCGTGCAGCACATACAGCAAGCCAGCCTTCTCCAGTATCTGGACAGGATTTGTGCTGTCCGGATGCCGTTTCTCGTGAGTGCCCCAGACAGCAATTATTGGCGGAATAAAGCTTTTTACAACATCTTCTTTGCCGTTTTTAACCCGCTTGAGAATCTGAGGCCTCGTCCTTAATGAGCGGTTTGCCCATGTCAGCATTTCAATAACTCTCCCAAGAGTCTCCTGGCGCGGAATTTTATCATGAAATATGTCGCCAGCAAGCAGAATCAGCTGCGGCTGGGGCTCTTCCTTTAGCGCGGTTTTCAGGGCAAGTTCAAAGTTATTGAAGGCGTCTTCAGCCCTTTCCGTGCCAAACCCAAATCCGAGGTGACTATCTGACAAAACAGCTATCTTAAGCATGATTTTAGCATGATAAAATAATTTATATAGGTTTATTCAGAGCAGTATATACATGACTCTTCACAATAAAAAGGAAAAAGACTTCTCCGAATGGTATACTGAGCTAGTTTCAGAATCCGGAGCGCACCTTGCAGACATCAGATACGGCATACAGGGAGCGATAGTCGAGACTCCGTGGGCAGTCAAGATAATCAGGGCTTTTGAGGAGATGCTGGAAAAGGAAGTAGAAGCAGACGGGCACGAGCCAATGTTGCTTCCCACGATTGTTCCTGAAATTTATATGAAGAAGGAAAAAGAGCATGTAGAGGGTTTTGCTCCCCAGCTTTACTGGGTTACAGAAGGCGGGGGCAAGAAACTGGAAGAGCGATACTACTTGCGTCCGACTGGCGAATCACAGATATTTCCCATGTATTCAATCTGGATAAGGAACTGGAGACAACTGCCTTTCAAGCGCTATCAATCAAGAATTACAGTATTCAGATTTGAGACTACCACGAGGCCTTATCTCCGCGGCCGCGAGTTTAACTTTTTCGAGACGCATAATGTTTTTGCAACTCATGAAGAAGCATCCAAACAAATAAAACAGGACATGACTTACTGTGAAAATGTCATTCACAAACGACTTGGACTGCCGTTTATTTTTGTAAGAAGGCCGCAGTGGGACAAATTTGCCGGCGGCGTTGATACCTATGGCGCCGAAACCATTGTTGACGGAAAAGTAAACACGGTTGCGTCAACCCATGATTTCGGGCAGAAGTTCGCAAAAGCATATGACATCGAGTTTATGGACAAGAAAGAGAAAAAGCAGTTTGGCTGGCAGACTACATTAGGGCCAGGAATGATAAGGATAATGGCCGGCTTAATTGGAATACACGGGGATAATTTCGGGCTTGTGCTTCCTTTTGAAATCGCGCCTCTGCAAATTATCATAGTTCCGGTATTTTTTGAAAAAAATATGTCGGCTGTTGACAAAAAGTGCAAAGAGATTGAAAAACAGCTGAAAGCAAGCGGTTACCGAGTCAAGTATGATGATTCTGAAAACACAGCAGGCTGGAAATTCAATGAGTGGGAAATGAAAGGCGTTCCTGTAAGGATTGAAGTCGGCCCAAGGGAAGTCAAAGATAAAAAATTGACTTTAGTAAGAAGGGACATTAAACAGAAAGAAGTTATTTCTGAAAAGCTTCTGGATAAGAAGGTAAAGGAAATGGCAGATTCCCTGCTTAAAAATATCACTGCAAAAGCTGAAGCAGAGCTGAAAAATTCAATCCACGAGGCAAAAACATATGCAGATGCCAAGAGAATTCTTGAAACACAGAGAGGCCTAGTTCGGGTGCCGTTCTGTTCGATAGAAATGGACGGAGTAAAGTGCGCAGAAAAGCTTCAGGCAGAAACAAGCGCAAAAGTGAGAGGCACATTATTCAGCAAAGCAGAGAAAGCCACAGGTCGCTGCGTAGTCTGCGGGAAGACTGCAAAACATATTGTGTACGTAGCGAAGTCTTACTAATGGTAACTTACAAAGGTTGCGTAATTGAGGAAAGCCTCGAAGACAACAGGATTTTAAACGAATTAAAAATAGTGAAATTTAAAATTACAAATGAGGAAAATCCCTCCGCCAGATGGCACATGTACACAGTAAAAGTGTCAAAGAAAGACATAGAAAAACTGTCAAAAACCATAAAACACAAATGGTATATGCACTTTTGGAAAGACCGCAATGTTATAGCTATTTTCAAGGACAGGAAATTTGAATTTAATTTTGATGATAAATCAACGTGGGAACATGCCATTGCGTATGGATTATCTGTTGGAATACCAAAAGAACAGCTGGATTTCCCGATTGATTAACCAAAGCATCCAATAAAAACATTTAAAAACACAACACATGTTGAAATTATAGTTCTCACAAATCTGAGGGATTCTAATGGAAGAAGGGCAACAAAGGAAAGGCACTACGACTGTAGGCGTGGTATCAAAAGACGCTGTTGTTTTAGCTGCAGATAAGAGGGCCACAATGGGCTATCTGATTGCGAACAAGGATGTAGAAAAAATTCTCAAAATTACAGATACGATTGCATTGACAATTGCGGGAATGGCATCTGACGGGCAGATGCTTGCAAAGCTCCTGGCAGCGGAAATGGAGCTGTACAGGATGAACTCCGGAAGCCCGCCATCATTGTCGGTTGCAGCCAACCTGCTGGCAAATATTGTTTTTGAACGAGCTAAGTCTTACATGCCGTATTACATTCAGGTAATTATAGGAGGGCTTGACGGCGAGAACGAGCCAGGCATTTATACCTTGGACATGGGCGGCTCTCTGATAAAGGAAAAGCAGTTCTATTCAACAGGCTCCGGAAGCCCCGTAGCATTCGGCGTTTTGGAGGACAATTACAAGGAAGGCATCACAACAGAACAGGCGATTGACCTGGCTATAAGAGCCCTCAGTTCCGCGCTGAAAAGGGACTGCGCCACGGGCGACGGCATAGATGTTATTGTAATTGACAGGAAAGGCGGTTTCAGGCGGATTGAAAAGGACCGCATCATGTCAGTTGCAAGACTGAAATAATTAGTGTAATCAAATCAAAATTTCTGAAAAGACATAATGGAGCAGAAGGCAAATCTCAAAAAAATCTGAATTTGAAAAATGGCGGCGACATTTTATTTCAACAGCAGAAAGGTTATGTTGCTAGATGGGAGAGCGTTGAAATAAAATGGCGGTAATAGACGAAATTTTAAAGAAGGTGCCCAGTGACGCGCAGATTGAGGCAACAGCATATGAATGGGCAAATATAGTGCTTTACACAAGGAACAAGGCTTTTTTCCTGCAGGGCGGCGACATAATACGCGCGTTAGTAGACGAATTCAAGAAAAGGATTGACTTAAGGGCAGATGCTAAAATCCGCAAGGACGCAGAGGAAACAAGGAAGTTTGTTGAAAAGACCATACCTAAGGACGCAGATATAACGCAGATTTTATTCGAGCCTGCGCGAAGTGTAATCACAATAGAGGCAAAAAAACCAGGCGTTGCAATCGGCAAGGACGGTGAGAATCTCAAGCGCATCAAGGAAGAAACATTCTGGACGCCAATTGTAAGGCGCGAGTCCGTAATACCTTCAAAGATTACTACTAATATACGGAATGTTCTTTTTACAGATTCTGAATACCGCAGGAAATTCCTGGATTCAGTCGGGAAAAGAATCTACGAGTTAAGGAAAACAGGCCCTGATGAGGAGATGTGGGCCCGAGTCACAATACTTGGCGCAGGCCGCCAAGTCGGGCGCTCATGCTTCCTGCTGCAGACGCCGGAATCAAAAATACTCCTGGACTGCGGGATTAACGTTGCCGCATCAGGCAAATATCAGTTTCCGTACCTTAACGTTCCGGAGTTTCACATAGAGGATATTGATGCAGTTATAATTTCGCACGCGCATCTTGACCACTGCGGATTTTTACCCTACATATTCAAAATGGGCTACCGCGGGCCGGTGTACTGCACTGAAGCCACAAGAGATGTGATGGCCCTTCTGATGCTCGATTATATTGATGTTGCGCAGGCAAACTCAAAGCAGCCTTTGTACTCCAGCGCAGACATAAAAGAAACAATTAAGCACTGCATATCCCTCGACTACGGCGAAGTTACTGACATAACTCCCGACGTCCGAGTAACGTTATACAATGCAGGGCATATTCTCGGCTCGGCGTTCGTTCACTGCCACATTGGAGAGGGCTGGCACAACTTTATGTATACCGGCGATTTCAAGGTAAAGAGCTCAATGCTGTTTGACGGGTGCACACTTACTTTCCCGCGGCTCGAAACTGTAATGATGGAAAGCACTTACGGGAATGCGGAAGACAACATGCAGTCAAGAGAGGAATGCGAGCAGCAGCTTGTCAAGATTGTAAGGGAAACAATACTGAGAAAAGGCAAGGTGATAATTCCGTCCCTTGGCGTAGGCCGTTCCCAGGAAATAATGCTTATTATCGAGCAGATGTCGCGGCAGGAAAAAATTGATTTTCCCGTATGGGTTGACGGGATGGTATGGGATGTTGCCGCAATTCATAACGCATACCCGAACTTCCTGAACAAGGATGTCCGCGAGAAAATATTTTACGAGGGAAAAGACCCTTTCCTGTCGCCGATTTTCAAGCAGGTCGGTTCCGGAAAAGAGCGCAGGCTTGTTTTGGACGGCCCGCCATGCGTTGTAATTGCAACTTCCGGAATGCTTACCGGCGGTCCTTCAGTGCAGTATCTCAAGGAACTCGGGGACAATCCGAAAAATTCAATGGTATTTGTAAATTACCAGGCTGAAGGCTCTCTCGGAAACCGGGTTCAGAAGGGCGAAAAGGAAGTTCAGGTTGATAACGACACAGTGAAAATCAAAATGGATATCCATACAATTTCAGGGCTGTCAGGACATTCAGACCGCGAGGAGCTGCTGTCCTTTATCAACAAAGTCAAGCCGCGCCCCAGAAAAGTGATAATTGTCCACGGCGAGAACTCAAAAACGCTGGACCTGGCCTCAAGCATCCACAAGGCATACAAAGTCGAGACTCTTGCGCCGAGGAATTTAGAGACTATACGGCTGAGATGATTTTTACGGCGGCTTTACTGACGACGACTAGGGAAAAGGCCATTGATTATGGGCTGCGAAAGCTATCTTGGGTTGGCAAGAACGAGCATAATATTTCCGCGAAGCATAATCATGGGCAATTCCCCTAGTCGTCGTTCGTAGTCCGTCCATAAAATTCTCAAAACATTTAATTGTATCTTTGAGTAAATAATTCTTTATAAATAAAATTAAATTCTTTAAAGTTCGACAACTTGGAGGAGTATGGCTAATTATCACGAAGGTACCTTTGAAACAGAACTAGCCAAGATAGAGCTAACGCAGAACCAGGAAAAAGTAATAAAAGACAAGTACCTGAAAGACGATGTGAGCGTTGAAGCATGGCTTCACCGCGTCGCAAGGAATATTGCCCTGACAGAAATTCTTTATAGCCCGAAGGTAAAAAAAGAAGCGATTTTTGAGGGGATTAACCATTTCATAGAAAAAACCGAGACAATGCCCGGGGAATTTTCAGAAGTTTTTCTGGTTCACAAAGGCTTGGATACATACAGCAAGCGCGATGCGAACTTCAAAAAGTTTATTGCAAACCTATACAAGACCGCTGAAGATGACAAGCACGCTTCCGAGCTAGTTTCGAAATGGGAAAAGAAGTTTTACAATCTTATGGCAACGTTCACATTTCTCCCAAATTCCCCCACGTTAATGAATGCGGGGCGCGATTTGCAGCAGCTTAGCGGCTGCTATGTGCTGCCGATTGACGACTCGATAGAGGGCTGGATGGAAACGGTAAAGAATACCGCAATAATACACAAGACTGGCGGCGGAACAGGCTTCTCAGTGTCCCGAGTCCGCCCTTCAGGCGATTCAGTCAGGACAACAAAAGGGGTTTCTTCAGGGCCTTTATCCCCGCTGATAATGATTAATTCAGTTACAGAACAGATAAAACAGGGAGGCGCGCGTCGTGGTGCGAACATGGGCATACTTTCGATATATCATCCAGATATTGAAAAATTCATAGTCGTAAAGAGAACGCCAGGCACCCTGGAAAATTTCAACATATCTGTTGCAATTGACGAGAAATTCATGTCCGCTGTTGAAAACGACGAGGAAATCGAACTGGTCAACCCAAGGTCAAAAGCAGTTGCCCGAAAGGTAAAAGCCCACGCGCTTTTTGACATGATATGCAAAAATGCGTGGGAGAACGGCGATCCCGGCTTTGTTGTTATAGACAGGATTAATGCGTCAAATTCAAATCCGACACCGGCGCTCGGGGAAATCGAGTCAACAAATCCGTGCGGCGAGCAGCCCCTTCTGCCCTACGAAGTCTGCAATCTCGGCTCAATAAACCTTTCAAAATTCGTGAACAACGGCGAGGTTGACTGGGACAGGTTTGCGGATACAATCAAGCTTTGCGCAAGATTCATGGACGATGTTATTGATGTCAATAATTATCCGCTCGCAGAAATTGAAGCCATGGCGAAAGGCAACAGGAGAATCGGCTTCGGGGTGATGGGCTGGGCAGAAATGCTTGTGCAATTAGGGATTCCGTATGACTCTGATGGGGCAATCATCATGGCTGAAAAAGTGATGAAATTCGTTAATGATACTGCGCTGCACGCTTCAGAAATGATTGCGGAAGAGCGCGGTGTTTTCCCGAATTTCAAGGATTCAATATACGACGAGCGCGGCAAATATTTCAGGATAAAGGCAAAGCCAAGAAACTGCGCACGGACTACAATAGCCCCTACTGGAACGATAGCAATCGCTGCCGGATTGCAGGGCTCAGGCATAGAGCCTTTCTTTTCAATTGCGTATACAAGGTATAACGCAAAGGGAATTGATGCACTGAAAGAAGGGCGGACGCCGGAAGAGGAAAACACATTCTATGAAAATAATAATATTTTTGCAAAGGTTGCTGAAGAGCATGGCTATTTCGATTTAAAGCCAAAAGACCTCTGGCAGAAGGTTGTTGACAATCACGGTTCGGTGCGCGGAATAAAGGAAATTCCCGAGCACCTGCAGAAGATATTCACGTGCGCATATGACGTGCCGCCGAAATACCACATCCTGCACCAGGCCGCATTCCAGCGGTATACGGACAATGCAGTTTCCAAAACAATCAATCTTCCGAATTCCGCAACTGTTGAGGACATAAAAGACGCTTACTGGTTTGCTTTCAAGGAGGGCGTTAAAGGAATAACGGTCTACAGGGACGGGAGCAAGGCATTCCAGGTTTTATCCACAACAAAGCAGGAGTCCAAGCAGGAAAAGTTTGGCGACGAAAAAACTGCAGCTGTCAAGGCAGCAGAAGTCGGGCCAAGGCCAAGGCCTGAAATGCTTAAAGGCGCGACTTACAAGATTAAGACAGGCTACGGCAGCCTTTTTGTAACAATCAACAATGACGAGAAAGGCAAGCCCTTTGAAGTCTTTGCCACCACAGGCAAAACCGGGGGAGTTTTAGCAGCGAAATCCGAGGCGATTTGCAGATTAATATCTTTGGCGCTTCGCGCAGGCATTGATGTCGAAATTATAATTGACCAGCTTCTTGGAATCCGGGGCCCGATTCCGACATTCAGCAAATTCGGGATTGTTTTCTCCATTCCGGATGCGATTGCAAAAATACTGAAAGTGCACATCAACGCAGGGCAGACGCAGCTCTCTGAATTCTCAAAATCAGAGATTCATCAGCAGCTGCCATTTGTGAAGCCTGCAAACGGCAACGAAAAGAAAACAATTGCAGATTCGGGCGACCTGCCTGAATGCCCTGACTGCCATAACATTCTCGAGTTTGGCGAAGGCTGCGTCATCTGCCACTTCTGCGGGTATTCGAAGTGCGGCTGATTCCATGGTATTGATGGACTATCTGAAGCAGAACAATTTTCTGAACAAAACAAAATTATGCGAATCGGAGATGACTGACCTTATTTTAAATTTAGTCAATATCAGCAAATTGAATTCTGGAAATAGTGAGATGGTTTCTGCAGTAATGGTCGAGCCGCCCCATAAATACAAGCTCGGCAAAGACGAACTTGCCGTGATTGAGGGCTGCCGTAAAGGGCATTTGTATGACAACGATTTATATGGCACAGAGTTGTCTGCGCTCAAAACAGCTTTGGCACAAATCTGCAGACATACGGATAAAATTAAAATTGAAATATCTGAAAAAATTAGTTCTGGGAATTTCAGCCTGGAGTACTATATACAGCATTAGCTAAGCCCCGAAATAAATGCTTATCAGCCAGATAAGACTTACCCCAAGAAATATCAATACTGTTTGTAATATCGTTTCAAAAAAATCTTCGCCCTGGTGCTTGTGTATTTCCGGCAATAGGTCTGCGGTTGCCATGTAAATAAAGCCGCCGGCTGCAAACGGAACTATGTATATGCTGATGTTTCTAATGGCCTCTACCGCAAAAAACGCCACCATCGCGCCCGTGATTGCGGTTAAAGCAGATAAGAAATTGAAAAATAATGCTTTGCCTTTTGTAAAGCCCGCATGAATAAGTATTCCGAAATCGCCGAACTCCTGGGGAATTTCGTGCATTATAACTGCGACTGTTGTAATAATGCCCAGCGCAGGATTTACAATAAATGATGCAGCAATTATCATTCCGTCAAGGAAGTTATGCGCGCCGTCGCCAATCAGATTCAGATACCCGACAGGATGTATGTGCTTATGCCCAGCTTTAATGTGCGTGTGATGGTGGTGCCAGTGGAAATAAAGCTCTATCAGGAAAAATGCCAGTATCCCTGCAAGAACATAAATGCCCCAGTTGGGAGTTTTTTCAACTGCTTCCGGCAATAAATCAAGAAATGCCGCGCCCAACATGCCGCCAACTGCAAAAGCCACGAGATAGTTAATTAATTGGTGCAGGCTTTTCTGCATGAAGAGTGTGAAGGCGCCTACAAATGAAATTGCGCTAACAATAAATACCGCAAGCAGGATTTGCACAATTACAGGTATTGCCATGATTAAGCTTTTAATTCTGAATTTAAATATGTTATGAACGACTACGACTAGGGCAAAGGTCATGGATTATGCCTTGCAACTGCGTTTTCCAGCATGTGCAGAAACCCATGCCATAAACAATGGAGATTTCCCTAGTCAGTTATCCGTCGTCGTAATAAGTCGTCGTAAACATGGACAAAACTGCATATTTCCTAAAGGTCTTCAAAAAAGCCAGGGCAAAATATATTGACAGCGAGCAACGGCTGGCTGTAGAGGGCTGGGCGCACGAGTGGCAGGTTCTTATCGCAACGGTAATGTCTGCCCAGAGCCGTGACACTACTACGATTCCAATTGCTGAAAAGCTGTTTGCGAGATATAAAAATCTGGAAGATCTTGCTCAGGCAAACTATAAGGATGTTTTGCATATCTTCAGAAGCCTGAATTACAACAAAACAAAAGCCAAGCACGTTATCGGAGCTGCAAAGTTCATCATTTCTGAATTTCATGGGAAACTGCCAGACACGCTCGATGAATTAACAAGAATTCCCGGCGTAGGGCGTAAAACTGCAAATATTGTGCTTTTGGAAGTGCACAAGAAGCCCGCTATAGCCGTAGATACGCATGTTCAGCGCATTTCGAATGTTCTCGGATTGGTTCAGACAAAAACTCCGTTGCAGACTGAAGTTGCATTGAAAAAGATAGTCCCGAAAAAGTACTGGACAGATGTTAATTACATTTTCGTCAGATGGGGGCAGAATAACTCCAGCAGGGACAAGAAGAAGCTGCTTTCTTCCCTGCGATAAGTTATTTATAACTTAATTTTACCTAAATACCATGAAAATCTTAAAGTGCCAGGTATGCGGCTTTGAAATAAAGCCCGAAGATTTTGAAAATCTTAAAGCTAACTGGAAGTGCCAGTGCGGGGCTGACAAGAAGAAGTTCAAGAAGATTGAAGACCCGCTGGATGAAGCTGTTGATATTCTGCATAAATACCGCGAGGGCACGCCTCCGGGAGAAGTTGAAGTTGACTAGTTTTACGACGACTGACGACTACGACGAGGGGAATGCCCATTGATTGTGGCAAGCAAGAATGCTCTTTGGTTGGCAAGCAAAACTTTTGGCGAAGCTCAAATACAAATCCCTTTTCCCAGCCAGTCGTCAGTCAGTCGTTTCGCAGTCGTTAGCTTTAAATTTCTCGCGGTTTTATAATTGAACGTAATGGCGCAGTCATTAACTCTTCTATATGCATCAAAGAAAGCTGACATCAAAAAAAGGCTCGAGGAGCTTAGGCGCGTTTGGTATGAGAATGACCGCAAAGTATTTGCAGAAATGGCTTTCTGCTTATGCACACCCCAGTCTTCAGCAAAATCATCTGACAAGGCAATAAAGCAGTGTGCAGACGGCAACCTGCTTTTCGTCGGACGTGCGGAAGATATTGCGCCTGTTCTGACAAAATCCGGAGTCCGCTTTTCAACGCATAAGTCAAATTACATTGTTGAAGCCCGAAATTACTTTTCAAAAGACGGGGATATAAAAATAAAGGAAAAGCTAAACACGCAGGATATTCCGGGCCTGAGAAACTGGCTTGCAGACAACGTTATGGGGCTTGGAATGAAAGAAGCTTCCCACTTCCTCAGAAATATCGGATTTGGCAAGGATGTTGCCATACTTGACAGGCATGTGCTACGATGTCTGGTTGATTACGGAGTTATTCCTGAAGTTCCTAAAACCCTGAATAAGACAAAATATCTGGAAATCGAGCAGAAAGTCCGCGAGTTCTCAAAAAAGGAAAACATACCAATGGATGAGTTAGACATGTTATTCTGGTCTGAATACGGCTCACTGCCAGTAGAAGAGATGAAATAGTGGGCCCGACAGGAATTGAACCTGTTGCCTGCGCCTCTCTTACAGAGTTGTAAGGGCGCCGTCATTTCTCGCGTGCTTCGAATTGAGTCTCAGCGCGTACCGATAGACCACGAGCCCACTACTCTAAACCTTGAAAATCCTTAATAAACTTTAGGTAGCGTCATTCACATGGCAGAAAAGCTTGAAACAATATGCAATTTTGCTGCGGGTTCAATCAACAGACATCAGGTGGATTCTATCATGAAAAAAACAGCCCTCGCAACAAAGTCTTTTGTCCGATACGGCCTGGGCGAGTTCATAGAGTTTGACACGGAAGGAAGGGAAAAAAGATATGCTTTCGGAGCAGGAGGCACGTTCATCAAAGAAGGCCTGTCAGCTTCATTTGAACTAAATCGAGATTTGAAGTCAAGGTACATACTTTTCAAAGGCGTAGAATTTAGCGGATTTGAGCTCCAGGAATTTAATGAGGGAAATAGACTTGGCGAATATATCAGTTCTTTGGTTCAGGCCATTAACAAGGCATACGATGAAGAATACCTGCCTCCCAAGATATAAATCATCCAAAAATAGAAAATCTTTAATAAAGTTTAGGTAAGCAAATTTCTATGGAATTGGAATTATGGGGATATAAATTTCCGCGCTTACTGACAGCGAAGCAATTTGAGATTGTTATGGAACAAGCAGCTGAAACGCTGGAACTCAAATTAGACGTTTATGAGCACAAAGATGGCAGTACTTCTGGCGAACTCACAAACGAGTTTACGCACTTGGGATTTACTACAGTAAAAGAAAAGGGTAAAATTGCCGGAGTTGATTTGAATCCCTATGACGTCAGATGGACAACACCATATACCAAAGCGATTATTGCAGCATACGAAGTAATATACGGAAAATCTGCCTCTTAGAATCAGCCAAAGATAGCGCCCATTCCGGCAATTGAACTGTCTTCTGCGGATTCAAACTTGTGCTGGACTTCTTTTAACTCGGCTCCCTTAAGCTCCTTGGCGCCTGCATCCAATATGGTTTTCTCATGCTTCTTGAAGAACTCGTCTCCGGCTTTGATGTAAAGATAGCTGGCTTCCTTTGAAATGCCTAAACTTGCTGCATCCTGCATCTTGTAGCCCTGGGTTTTGAACTCATTGACAACCCATTTTCCCGTATTCGGGTCTTTTTTGTCATCTGCCTCAAGGATCTTCTTTACGTTCGCAATGTTTGTTATTTCAAAGATTTTAATTGCCATTTCAAACAAATTAATAATTATGGTTTTAAAAAGCTAATCGCCAAATATCTGTGAGCCTATACTTTCTTAACATTCAGGGTAACGCTGTTTGCCCCTATGCTATTTACTGTTATTGACAGGCCTTGAATGATATCTACGTCCCCTTCCGCAAAGACATAAATGTCATTGCCAACTTCCAAAGTTACCGTTTTGTCCGGATTAATAGTTGCCAGCTTTATTTTCGTTGGAAGGAATTGTATTATGGAATCGCCTGTCTGCAGGGTGAAATCTTCCTTGACATTGTTGCACGCCTTGTCCTCGCATGAAATTCCGCAGGTCGTTTCAGCCATTTCCATGCAGCCGTCACCATTGGTGTCCTTGCATTCTACAAGGATATTGCCATCTTTGCAGAACACCTCTGTACACAAATCAGTGCAGCTTGGCTGGACTGGCGGGCTTGATACGCCGGTGTTCTGTGTCCTGATAAGCAGGCGGTTTTCAAATTCTGCTGTTGAATATCCGCTCATTTTGCCAACCGCTATTTTTGTAACTGTAAAAGCGCCCACCATTGCCAGCACAAGCACAAACAAAACAACAATCTTGTTCAGCACGTTTGCCTGCATAACAAAAGGCTTGTGCGAGGCTGGTTTTGACCAAAAGGTGTAACTGGGGCGGTGCTTGGATTTCGGCAGCCTCACGGTTTTATGCACATTCGGCGTATCTGATCTGGAAAAATTTGATTGTGGCATAATCTGGTAGGCTATCATACCTATATAAAATTTATGATGACGACTACTACGAGGGCAAAGGCTATTGATTAAGGGCAGCTAAAAATATCTTGCCGGGAAAAGCGATGGTAAAACCCAGATACAAATCCTTTTCTTCTCGTAGTCGCAGTTAGTCGTCAGTTAAAATAAGTGCCTTCGACAGGAGTTGAACCTGTAACCTACGGTTCGTTTGAGCGCAAACGTCCCTTGCGTGCTGCGCGATACAAAACCGTCGCTCTGCCAGGTTGAGCTACGAAGGCACATTATTATGACTAAAAAATGGCTTTTAAAGTTTTGGCGGTTGTACGAGCCTGATGTTATATCCTGCTAAAATGTCCGCATTCCCTTTCAAAAACGCGCCCTTCTCCAAATATGCTATAATTTCATGGTCTTCTTTGTAATTATGGAATTCCTCATTTGACGGAAACTTCGGGTAAAATCTTATTGTTGTGTTGCCATAATTCAACTTTGCGCAGTTTTTATCAGTTACATCTAACCTTAAAGTATCATTTAAGTTAAGCCTGCTGCTGGAAATCAGCCCCGGGCGTATGTTAATTCCCTCCGAATTAAAGACAATTATCTCCCTATGGGAAGAATTTGAAAAAAGCCTGAGGGCAAGCGCATCGCAAACCATTTTTTCCAAGCCGTCATCCAGGCGCCAGTCAATGTTTTTCAAATCCAGAAGTATTTCCACTTGTAATTAAAAAATCAGGTTGTTTTTAAATATTTGCGGAATTCAGACAATATATTCTGATAGCCTTCCTTCTCAACAATCTGCCAGGCTTCATAATAGCCAGCCATTTTGTAATGTTTGGTGCTTTCTATTTCTTTTCTTAAAGTTTCTTTCCCATAATATTTCAAAAGTATGTGCTTGTGCATGGCGTGAAGCAAAATATGCATCTGCGTGTTCCATATTTCCTTTTTGTGTTTATTCATTATTTTCAAAAAAGCTTTTGAAAACTTATTGTCCCATCCCTGCTGTATGAATAACTGGTGGATTAATTCATGGGTTAGCGTATGGATGAAATTAACTTCATTACCGCGGTGCAATTTGCCGTTCTTCAAGTAAAAAACACCAATGGTTAGAGGGTCTGAAAACGGGCAGAAGAAATGGCGCGTTGTCACATAGCATTTGATTTTCGGCTCGCCCCATTTCAAGCCGGAGATTTTTGCCAATTCCGCCAAGGTCTTCTTTTCAACTTTTCTCCATTTTGGCTCTACGGATTCTATAAAGCCGTCAACGCCCCTTGAACTTTTATTAAAATTATATTCTTTCTCGTAAAACTTTTCTATAATCATCTTGTCATAAATGAAGGAATAAACAAACTCAACTTTTGGTATCATATTTTTAGGCTGCCTTTCTCCCCATCTTCTTTACCCATTTTTCAATGTCTATGTTCTGGCTGCAGAAATCGCAGACAAATCGGAAAACATCTTTTTTCTTGCTCTTGCCTGTCTTAGGGTCTTTAACAGACATCTTCTCCCGGACAAAAGGCTGCTGCTTCTCGCCAGTTTTTTCACAGTGCGGGCATGTGTATTCGATATTAGCAATCTCTTCATTCTGAAATCGCCATACCATTACCTTGCCTTTTTCTCCCAAAGTTCGTTTGGTGAAGTAAGCAAGCTTGTCATCCGGGCCTGGTTTTCGTAATGCCATGTTTTCAAAACGTATTTTTGGATTTAAAAGATTAATTATTGACGACGATTAATATCTCCCAATCTTCAAGCCTTGCTTAGCGTTTCCGAAGCCACAATCAATGAGCTTTTCCCTCGTTAGTCGCAGTCATCAGAACTGCATCAGTTCGATTCCATTTTTCTTCAGCATACTTTCAAACTCATCGCTGAGAAGAAAATCTAAGTCTCTTTGCCTGCCTTTTGTCAGGCTTGTCGGATAAGATTTGCCGGGAATGATAATTCCCGGATGCAGCATCAGTTCATTAACGCCGTCTTTTACTTCTTCGAGCAGCTTTCTTGGCTCTTTTTCAAGGCTGTTCAGAAAATAGTCGCACGTCCTGATGCCCAAATTCTTGAGCTTCTTTATGTATGCGCCTCTGCCGCGCACGTATATGTCGTGTTCTTTTGCAAACTCTGTAACATACTTAAACACAGTTTTATCTTCGAGGTGCAGGTTGTAGTGGCTGTCTATATGCTGCGGCAGAAAACCAAATGTGTTTTCAAATACATAAATCTGCCCGAATACAATGCTTTCCTTGTCAAATTCTGAATACTTTGCCCACTCTTTTCTCTTGCCCAAGTCTAAGTGCAATCCAACCGCACGTATTCCTTCTTCAAAATACTTGTCTGCCACCTCGGCATTATTCTGGCATCCATCATGGCGCTGACTGCGTTAACTCTTTTTGCCATAACAGCTTTCAAAATTCCGTGATTGAAATCCGGGTGCATGAATAAATCATCTGCGGTTACTATCAGTTCTTTTACCATTTCTGTAAAGTGAATGCGGGAGGAAGGATTCGAACCTCCGAAGGCACTAAGCCACTCGCCTCTGAAGCGAGCCCCTTAGACCGCTTGGGCACTCCCGCTAGTGCAGGGGAGAGGATTTGAACCTCCGAAGGCACTAAGCCATTGGATATCTTACTTACGGTCTTAAGTTTAGTTCTCCGCGACAATTGTCAGCGGGCCCAACCCCTTTGACCGCTTGGGTACCCCTGCATAGGTGCTCCCGACGAGCAAGGGCGACTGAATGCGATTTCGCCAATAATGCATACTCTCCGGAAACTAATTTTCACACCGTTGTAAGAATATAAAGTTTACTTAATGTTTGTTGAGAATTTTTCTCGTTACTATTCATTAAAACGTTAATTTTATATTCATATCGGAATTATATTTTAAATCTACAACGAGGGAAAAGATTTATAAGACTTGTCTATGATGCAAATAGTCATATGGCAAAAGCGAATATAGAAACAAAACAAGGTACGAAGATTGCAATCGAAGGCAGCGCCGAAGAAGTAGCTGCTATAGTATCATCTGTGCAAAGCAGAGAGAAACTGATTGAAGTACGCAAAGAATTTGTCAAAGAGGTAGCGCACAGGAAGAGGGCACGGAGTTCTGCTCTTGTAGACATGATACTAGAAATGAAAGCTAACACCTTTTTCAATAAGCCGCAAAGTATTACGGAAGTTAAGAACGCACTTGCTGAAAAAGCACATTTCTACCCGCTCCCAACAGTTTCAACAACCCTCATAAGACTTGTGAGGCGCGGAGAACTCGGAAGAATCAAAGATGATGGAATTTGGAAATATGCAAAAAGGTGAAAATGGACAAAGACATTTCAGCCAGGTTTGAGGCACTGGAAAAGCGCGTTGCAGCTGTAGAAAAGCGATTTGAGACAGAAAAGCCTGCATCCGCACAAAAACAACTTTCAGTTAAAGAATTCATTCTATCCAAAGCGCCTAAGAATGATGTAGAGAGAACGTTAGCTATTGGATACTATTTAGAAAGATTTGATGGCAAAACCGCTTTTAGTGTCCAGGATATTGACACCGGGTTCAGATCCGCTAAGGAAAAAGTTCCTGACAATCTGAACGACAAAGTTAATCAAAATATCAAGAAAGGGCATATGATGGAAGCTAAGATACAAAAAGGAGCGCCCAAAGCTTGGAATTTGACAAGTTCGGGAGAAAGACTTGTAGAAAGCGGATTTGCAGCAGCAGCATAAGATGGCAAAAATAAGCAAAGAAACACTGATGAAATTTGTTGAGTCCGGATTTTTTGAAAGTTGGGTGACACTAGATGATGTTTTAAATCATCTCGCTGGAAAAGGGTTTACAATTAAAAAAAGTAAGACTGGTCTTGTTGCACAACTGTTAACATATCTTTGCCAAGACAATATTTTGGAGAAAAAAGA
>JAZDME010000044.1:0-5624 GCA_043801255.1 archaeon | reverse complement strand
CTGGCTTTGGCATCTGTGCTGGCTTTGGCGCAAAGAATGGCTTTTTGATTGGCTTTGGCTGAGGCAGAGGTTTGAGCTTTGGCGCTGGCTTTGAGAATGAGAAAAAAGGCTTCTTGGCAGGTTTAGCAACTGGCTTCGGTAGCTGCGCAAGTTTTGGCGCGAAGAATGGTTTTTTCACAGGTGCCGGCGCAGAAAGCTTTGGAGCAAAAAATGGTTTCTTGGCAGGCTTTGGCAAATCAGGCAGTTTTTCCTCTTTTGGCAGTTCCGGCAAATCAGGCAGCTCCGGAAGGTCTGGCAGTTCCGGCAGGTCCGGAAGCTTAGTATCGGGCTGCTGTTTGATTTCTTTATCTTTGGATTTCTTTCTGCCAAAACTAAATGCCATGTTTTGATTTAAACGCTGCGCTATTTTAATTCTGCGTTGTTACTTACAATAGGTTACTCCTTTAGCGCGCTCAAAACCTGCGAAGGGCATAGACAGATTCCGGATGCGCAGTAAAACAATTTTTATGGCTTTCGGACATACAACTGTTATGTCTATAAGTAACAAATATGGCAAATAAAGCACATCTGGATTGTTTTTTCTGCGGGGGGGAAATCCCTGCAATCACAAGAACTGAAATTCGCCACAATTCCTGCCACGAATGCAGCGGCGAATACAATGTGAATGTCATTATACCTGCAGAATCAAATATCTGTACAGTTAAATTTGAACCCGCTTATACCTTGCTTAAAGAAGATTTCCAAAAAGCGGAGGAGAAAACTCAAAAAATAATTGCCCGTGCAATCGCAGCCAGCAATACGGTTTTAAAGCCGTTTATGAAAAAACTTAGCAGCGTTGACCTTTCAGTCAGAGAATGGCGATGTGGCATGCGCTCGCCAGAAGAAATACGCAATGACAATGCAAGACAATTCTATGAACTTGCGGGATACGGTGCGGGTTTTTGCGGCTATAATATCGAAAGTTTTTTGGTGGAGCCTGAAGGCTTCAAAGCGCATAATTCCTGCGTTAAAAAAGAACTGACTTTAGAGGAACTTGCGAATAATCCTCTTATAAAAGTCAAATTCAAACAGCAATTTGCAGGATTGCCGAAGCCATACCAGCAGTTATATGGCAAACTGAAATCAGAAAAAGTAGATGTTATTGTAAAAGAATTTGACCCGCGGGAATATTTGTAAGCTATTTATTTGTCAAGAATATTAGTTATTCGTTATCCGGATTTTCCTTTGATTTGAATTCCTCTTCATCATCTTCAGGCTCTCCCGGAACTCCGTCACCATCTTCAGGTTTTGGATCTTCGCCGCTGTCTGGCTCATCCTCGGTTGCTTCTTCTTTCTCAAACCTTTCCTCGTCCTTTGATTTCTTCAGCTCTGCAACAGATAGGGCCTGCTGGGCTTTCAGCTCCTGCGCCTGCAACTCTGCCGCAGCTGCTGCCTTTTCAGCTTCCTCCGCAGCTTTTGTTATCTCCTCGGGAACAGGCAGCTTTTCTCCCTGCTTCAAATTGAAATACTCGTTGAATTTTTTCGTTAGCTCGAGCCACTTGCTCAGGCCTGAGCGGTGGCTTTCCACGAAGCCGCGTTCTTTCAAAAGGCGTATGTGATTGTATGCTTTATTTCCGCGAACTCGGACAACGTCGCACTGCCTTGAGCCTCCGCGCCATGCAATATATGCCAACGTCTCGAGAACTGCCCTGTCAAATTCCGGCTCCGCAGCCTCCTGAATAAACGGAATATGCTCATCCGGAACCTTGAATTTCCAGACGCCTTTGTCATCTGTAATAATTTTTAATCCGCCGCGGGTATCGCAGTCTTTCTGCAATTCCTGAATTGCCCATTTTACCGAGTCGGTTGATGCCATGTTTACCTTGTGCGCAAGCAAGTCTATCGTGACGCCTTCAGGTATGCAGAATAATATTGATTCTATTTTTGCCTTTAATTCGGCCTGCGGGGACGAAACTACTGACGGACTGGGGGAATCGCCATTGATTAGAGCTTCGGTTTCTTGCTTGCTGATTTGGATGTGCTGCTCTTCTTTGCTGATTTTGGCTTGCTTCGACTCTGAGACTTTGAAATCGTCGTCGTTCGTTTGTTGAACATCTTTCTTTTTTCCCATGTTATTTCTTTTTCTTTATTTTTATCTTCTTTTCGCTAACTTCCTTTTTGCCTTCTTCCTTCTCTTCTTTGATAAACAAACGCTTTTCAAGTTTTTCTTTTAAACTCGTTTCGTGAACATCAACATACAGCTGGCTGAAAGGCTTGTCCTGCCGCAGGCTTATTTTATCCTGGTTTGCCAGGTGCAGCAGCGGAATCAAAGTCCAGATAACATCTTTCTTGTTTTTTGACGGAATCAGCTCCTCAAACAGCATGGTTTTTTTGTTAAACTTTTTTACAAACTGCCTTATCTTTGCAAACACCGCCTCTATTTTTGCAAAAATATCAACCCTGTGTATTTCGGGCAGCGGGCGTATGGGCTGGTTTTTCCATGCTGCCAAGCGTTCGGCGCGCTTGATGTCAACATCCAATGCTTTTTTCAAAGCCTCCACAAGCTCAAAAACAGTTACTTTCCTTTTTCTGGCTCGCGGTATAGTCAAATTTAATCCCGCTTTTGTAAAGTGCTTTTCCCTCTCCAAATCGAAAGTGTCATCGCCTTCGTCAATTTCCTGCTGATACTTGTCCGGATCGAGAAGTGAAAGCAGCTGATTAACCCCAAGCCTTTCAGCTTTTAATTTCAGCAGAATTGCGCCTGCAAGTATCACTTTTCCTGACAGCCGGAAATTCATTTCCTTGAGCTTCTTTATGGTTTCGAGATACTCTTTTGCAAGAACGGAAACATCAATATCCCACGGATTAATTTTTTCTGTCCGCGCGAGCTCGAGAATAACTGCCTGCCATGTTATATCATCCTCTTTGAAAATTAAGTTATAGAGATCGGCTTCTGACTTAATTTCGACATTGGGGATTTCAAAACTGTCATCGATATCTTTTTCCATTACAGCATCACCGTCAAAAACCAAAGTCCTCCACACAGGGCTGTAAATCCTATCCAAATCGCAGGATTCCAGCGGAAAACTTTTGCGCCGTCAAGCATTGAAACCGGAATCATGTTGAAAAGGGCAAGCCACGCATTAACCTGCGCAGTAATTGCAAAAATTCCAAATCCTGTTGCTAGCGCCAGTAGCGAAAATAATGCTGCCAGGATAACATTTATCACAGAACCTATGATTGAAATCTTGCCTTCATCACCTGGTTTTAAAATCCGTATGTGAACGCCGGATTCGGTTCTGCGCACAGGGCTTATCATGACTGCTCCTGGGGCCGCAAACACAAATCCGCCCCGGGAAAAAAGCGCCAAACCAACTGCCAGTGCCAACCCGAGGGGCCATGCCCTGAATTCCGCCCACAGGCCTTTTCTCTGCGCAACGAATTTGTGCCCCATTTCATGCAGCACAAATCCTATGCCTACTGCAACCAGCGATTGTACAAAGTACGACGGGTATGCTGACAGTGCTGCTGCAAAGCTTGCGGCAGAAAATATCTTGCTCCCGAACAGCACAAAAGAAAATGCAAATGACAATGCAACCAGCGCCAAAGCTATTTCCTTAATTTCCCTTCCTGAGATGCTGAATTCGTGTTTTGACATTTTATTTCAATGTCTCCAAATATATAATATGACACTTCTGCTATTGAAATAAAGTGTCACATTACAATTTCAAGCTTACTATTGACGACTCCCCTGTTTTTGACATGCTTACCCCATAGACATTATCAGATTCTGAAATTACGGAGTCGTTGTGGCTGATTATTATGACCTGGGCTGCGCGGCTGTATTCCTTCAGCAGGGCAGCGACTTTCTCGGAATTTACCTTGTCCAGCGCAGCGTCAATTTCGTCCAGCAGGTAGAAAGGCGCGGGATTGTGCGACTGGATTGCAAAAATAAATGCGAGCGCTACAAGAACTTTCTCGCCTCCCGACAGGCCTGCCATAGGCGCTTTTTTTCCTTTCAAGTCTGTGACGTGCACAAGCACGCCGCCTTCAAACGGCTTTTCAGGGTTTTCCAGCTCTACGACGGCGTGATTCTTGTCTGCAATCTTGCTGTGTATTTCCGCAAAATGCCCTGCAATTTCGTTATAGGTTTTCATGAAAGTCTCTGTCTTTTTCTTTTCAATCTCATCAATTATCGACAGGACATCTTTCTTCTCTGTGTCCAGAGTGCCGACTTTTCCCGAAAGCTCTGCATATTCTGTTTTTATGGCGTCAAAAACTTCCAGCGCCCTAAGATTAACATTTCCGAAACTCAGCAGCTTGTTGTTAAATTCGCGAATCTTGTTTTTGGCATATTCTATAGATTTTACATTCTCAATTATTTCAACATCCTTAAACGGCACAAACTCCTCTTCAAAAGTCTTAAGCTCCGCATCAAACTGGGCGCGCTCAATAGCTAAACCATTTTTTGTCTGCTCGCACTGGCTTAATTTCAAGGTTACGTTATTCCTTTCAGACTCTGCGCCTCTTAGTTGTTGTGACAGATCTTTCTGCTCCGCGAATAATTCCTGGACTTTGCCTCGGAACGTCGTCTGCTCTTTTTCCTTCTCCTCGAGCTCTTTTTCCAGCTGGGAGATTTTCTTTTCCTGCTCTTTCTGCTGCTGCTCGAAGTCCTTATTTTCCTTTTCCAGCCCGCGTATGACTTTTGCGAGATTTTCCTTTTCGGGCAGCATTGCATTTTCCAATGTTGCCTTAAGCGTTGCAAGCTGCGACTCCAGTTCTGTTTTTTTGTCCAGAATGCCCTGAACTTCCTGCCTCTGCTCGCCGAACTGCAGTTCATGCAGTCTTGCTTTTACTGCAGCCCGTTCGGCTGCGAAATCAGATATATCTTTATTGAGTTTCTTTATCTGCTGCTCTGATTCTGAAATCTTTGACCTTGCTTTCTTTTCCTCTGCTTCAAAATCAAAGCTGTCTGTTTCCGCAAGTTTCGCGAACTCAACTTTGCCTTCAAGCTCTGCTTTTTCCGTTCTTACTTGCAGGAGTTTTTCCTCTACTTCCTGCCTTTCTGTCTGGAACGAACTTATTTCTGCAGAAATCTTTGATAGTTCAGACTCGAGTTTTATCGAAAGCCCTGCTGCTGCAGTGTCCTCAAATCCCAAGCCTCCTTTCTCGCGGAAACCGCCTGTGATGGCTCCGGACTGCTCGAACATGTCACCTTCGAGAGTTACCATGCGGTACTTGGAAATTCCCAGCGACTTTGCAGTGTTGACATCATCAACAATAAGCGTGTTCCTGAAAACATACCTGAAAAGGGTCTTGTATCTTGATTCGCACGTTATCAGCTCGTGAGCCAGCCCGACTACTCCAGGCTTTTTTAATATCTCTTGGGGAATATCATCTGCCTGCGCCCTTATTTTATCAAGCGGCAGCAAAGTTGCAATTCCCGCTCTTGAACTTTTAAGCTGCTGCAGGCATTTAATTGCTGTATCAACGTTCTCTACCGCTACGTTTCTCATGCGGTTTCCTGCGGCTATTTTCAGCGCTGTCGCGTGTTCCGGATCCGCTTTCCCTAAATCTGCCACCAGTCCTATAACTCCGGACATCTTTTTTTTGAAAAGCTGATTCAGCGAAGCGTCTGACATTAA